>JBELAG010000123.1:0-15280 GCA_049509055.1 Solirubrobacteraceae bacterium | reverse complement strand
TGTCGCTCGGGCACTCGCTGGAGATCATCAAGGACCTCGGCGACGCGAGGACGGTGTCGACCTCCTACGAGCTCGACGACTACTTCGGCAGCCACGGGATCGGCCACGTGCGGATGGCGACCGAGTCCGACGTCGACATCGCCAACGCCCATCCCTACTGGGCGTATCCGTTCTCCGACGTCGCGGTCGTGCACAACGGGCAGCTGACCAACTACCACCAGTGGCGCCGGCGGCTGGAGTCCCGCGGGCACCGGTTCGCGTCGGCCTGCGACTCGGAGATCATCGCCGTCTACCTGGCCGACCGGATGGCCGGCGGCGAGTCGCTGGAGGATGCGATGCATCACAGCCTCGAGGACCTCGACGGCGTGTTCACCTACATCTGCGTGTCCGAGGACGCCCTCGGGGTCGCCAAGGACGAGCTCGCCGCCAAGCCGCTGGTTCTCTACGAGGGCGACGACATGGTCGCGCTGGCCTCCGAGGAGATGGCGATCCGCGCGGTGATCGACCACGAGATCGAGACGTACGACCCCTACGAGAGCACGGTGATGGTATGGACACGCTGAAGCAGTCCCCGCCAACCATCGAGGAGCCCCGCTTCGACCCCCGCGGGCTCGTCGAGCTCGACGCGCGCGTGCCGCGGGTCGCCGAGATCGACGGCGAGCGCGCGACCTTCGACGCCCACGCGCTCACCACCCGGCAGATCAACCTCGAGCTGCGGTCGCTCATCTACGAGCAGGGCGTGCGCGAGGTGACGGTGCGCAACCCGGGCGCGCGCCACTCGCTCGGCGCCGGGCTGCTGGCTCGCTGCCGGATCACCTTCGCGGGGAGTCTCGGCTATTTCGCGCTCGGGATGATCGACGGTCCCGAGGTCCACATCGCCGGCCGGGTCGGCTGGTCGGCGTGCGAGAACATGATGTCGGGCGTGGTCGTGGTCGACTCCAACGCCGGCTCGCTCACCGGCGCGGCGATCCGGGGCGGCGACCTCGTCGTCAAGGGGCAGGTCGGAGCCCGCACCGGGATCGACCAGAAGGGCGGCACGATCATCGTCATGGGCGGTGCGGGCTCGATGACCGGGTTCATGATGCAGCGCGGGCGCCAGATCATCTGCGGCGATGTCGGGCCGGGGCTCGGGGACTCGATGTACGACGGCGTCATCTACGTCGGCGGAACGGTCAAGTCGCTGGGGATCGACTGCGTGCCGGGCGAGTGGACCGACGCCGACACCGAGCTGGTGGAGCGCAAGTTCCGGATCTACGGGCTCGGCGCGCCGCCGGCGCTGCAGAAGTTCGTGTGCGGCAAGAAGCTCTACAACTACGACTCGCTCGAGCCCTCCGAGCGCAAGCTCGTTCTCTAGGAGGCCGGCATGGCTGACGAAAACGCACCTTCGCCGCACAACCGGCTCGGGCACAGCCGGATCTTCACCCCCGAGGTGATCGACGACATCCACGTCAAGTCCGAACTGGGCCGCTACCGGATGCGCGGGTTCTCGATGTTCAAGAAGATCCCGCACTGGGACGAGCTGATGTTCATGCCCGGGACGCTCACCCGGTTCGTGATCGAGGGTTACCGCGAGAAGTGCGTCACCAAGACGGTGATCGGCTCGCGTTTCGCCGCCAAGCCGATCGTGCTCGACATCCCGATCTACATCACCGGCATGTCGTTCGGCGCGCTCTCGCTGGAGGCCAAGATGGCGCTCGCCAAGGGCGCCTCGATGGCCGGCACCGCGACGTGCTCGGGCGAGGGCGGGATGATCCCGCCCGAGCGCGACCTGTCGACGAAGTGGTACTACCAGGTGATCCAGAGCCGCTACGGCTTCAACCCCCACCACCTGATGCTCGCCGACGCGGTCGAGTTCTTCATCGGCCAGGGCTGCAAGGTCGGCCTCGGCGGCCACCTGATGGGCCAGAAGGTGACCGAGCAGGTGGCCGAGATGCGCTCGCTGCCGGCCGGGATCGACCAGCGATCTCCCGCGCGCCATCCCGACTGGCTGGGGCCCGACGACCTGTCGCTGAAGATCCAGGAGGTCCGCGAGGCCACCAACTACGAGGTGCCGATCCAGCTCAAGCTCGGCGCCGCGCGGGTGTACGACGACGTGCGGATGGCCGCCAAGTGCGGGCCCGACGTGATCTATCTCGACGGCGCCGAGGGCGGCACCGGCGCCGGCCCGCACACCGCCGCCGAGGAGACGGGCATCCCGCTGATGGCGGCGATCCCCGAGGCCCGGCGCGCGCTCGAGGACGTCGGCCTCGCCGACGAGATCGACCTCGTGGTGGCCGGCGGGATCCGCAACGGCGGCGACGTCGCCAAGTGCCTGGCGCTCGGCGCCGACGCGATCGCGATCGGGCACTCGGCGCTGATGGCGCTCAACTGCAACAAGGAGCTGCCGGGGATCACCGACTACGAGGGCACCGTCGGGGTGCCGGCGGGCCAGTGCTATCACTGCCACACCGGCCGCTGCCCGGTCGGCGTGGCCACCCAGGATCCCGAGCTGCGCCGCCGTCTGGTGGTCGACGAGGCCGCGCACCGCGTCTACAACTTCCTGCACACGCTGACGCTGGAGTGTCAGATGCTGGCGCGGGCGTGCGGGAAGACCAATGTGCACAACCTCGAGCCCGAGGACCTGTGCGCGCTCACCGTCGAGGCGTCGGCGATGGCCAAGGTGCCGCTGGCCGGCACCGACTACATCCCCGGAGTCTCGGAGGAGCGGACGCTGGCGCGGATCGAGCGCCTGCTGGAGCGTCATATCGAGAATCCGGTCGACTGCCTGACGCCCGCGCCGCGGGAGGTGAGCGCCCATGAGTGACGAGATCCGGCGCGTCGGGGGCGAATGGGCGGGATCCGGATCGTTCGCGATCGACGCCGAGTACCTCTCGGGCCGCCGCTTCCCCTACCAGGAGGACGTCTCGCTGGTTGCCGACATCGACCTCGTCGCGGCGACGCCGGGCGAGGACATCAACTGGCTGGAGGACATCACGCTGCTCGCCGAGGACGGCGTGCCGGCGGTGTTCGACCGTTACTCCAACTCGTTCATCAAGATCTACTTCCCGATCCCGGTGGGGCACGAGGACGAGATCGCGCGCAAGGTGCTCATCTGTCACCTGCAGTCGGGCAACTCCTACGGGATCGCGCTCAAGCAGCGCCATTGCAAGTTCCCCCAGCCCGAGCTCGGTCCATGGCTGGCCGGGTCCAAGCTGGTCGGCACGGACTATGCCCCGTCGGTGCTCGAGGGCTGGGAGCCTCCCGAGCACTGAGCGAGCAGCCTTCGATCCCCCGGTCGGTCCGGCGCGGCCCGCCGATCACGCTGACGTGCGAGTGCGGCGAGCAGCGCCGGCTGCGCTACGGCGAGCGCTGGCGCTGTGAGTCGTGCGGGCGCACCTGGAACACCAACCGGATCCCGATCGAGCAGTACGCCGCGATCCGCGACACCCAGCTGCGCTTCCGGCGCGTCCCGATGGCGATCGCGATCGTCGTGCTGATCGCCGTCGTGGCCTCGGTGATCGCCGGCAAGGCGATCGGCGGCCTGCTGATCGTGGCGGTCGTGGCCACCACCTGGAGCATGTTCTTCCGGCCGCTGCACCGCCGGCGCTACCGCCGGGCGCTGGCCGAGCTGCCGACCTGGCAGATCGAGCCGGAATAGCCGCCGCGGCCGGCCGCGCCGCTCAGTGGACGATCAGCACGTCGCAGCGGGCGCCGTGGGAGACCGCGTCGGAGACGCTCTGTCCGAGCAGCCGCTGGGCGAGCGAGAGGTGACGCGCGCCGAGCACGATCAGGCCGGCGCCACTCGCGGTCGCGGCGGCGAGGATCGAGTCGGCCGGATGGCCGAGCGCCTCGACGTAGTCGGCGTGCAGCCCCTCGCCCTGCAGGTAGTCGCGCGCCCGCGCGAGCTCGGCACGGTGCTCGGGGCCGGTATCGGTCGGATCGGCGCCGAGCGAGCGCCCGCCGGCCGGGGTGGTCACCGGCGCGACGCTCGTCACCACCAGCCGCGCGCCCAGCGCCGTGGCCAGCGCGGCGGCGCGCTGCAGCGCCCGCTGCGCGGGATCGCTGTCGTCGTAGGCGAGCAGGATCGTCTCGCTCATACCGGCACCATCGCGCCGGTGCCGGCGAGCTCGGCGCGCTCGGCCGCGTCGGGCATCGCGGGGGCGTCCTCGCGCCAGTGCACCGACTCGCCGTCCTGCACGACCCGCCGGAAGACGAACAGCACGAGCGAGCCGAGCAGCACGCCGATGCCGATCCAGAAGTCGGTCCAGGTGCCGTAGCCGTTGAGCTTGGGCGCCAGCGCCCCGACGATCAGGAACAGGACGTTGAGCGTGCACAGCAGGGCCGCCAGCGGCACCCAGCCCGCTCCCAGCCGGATCGGCCGGGGCCAGTTGGGACGGTCCTTGCGCAACAGCAGGAAGCCGCTGATCGCGAAGATGTGGGCCAGCACGTAGCCGATGTTGCTCATGTAGAGGATCGCCAGGTTGGACTTGATCACCAGCACGAGCGCGATGTTGACGAACAGGTCCATCGACATCGCGCGGGCCGGCACATGGAAGCGGTTGAGCACCCCGAACTGCTTGATCGTCATCCCAGCCTTGGAGATGCCGTACAGCGCGCGGCCGGCGTCGGAGGTCGACGAGGTCATCGACAGCAGCAGGCTGGCGATGATGCAGATCGTGAAGAAGCTGGCGGCGCCGTGGCCGACGATCGTGGTCATCGCCTGCGTGTAGAACTGGCCTTCGGCGGTCGCCGCCGGGACCGCGCCGGTGACTCCGCCGAGACCGAGCGGGAGCAGCAGGCAGATCAGCAGCATGAACACCGCCGAGCTGCGCAGCGCCCGGTTGGTGTCGCTGCGCTCCTTGTACTCGGGCGCGAACGTGGCACATGTCTCCGACGCGTACGTCGACCACGCGAGAATGAACATGTAGACGATCAGCAGCTTGAAGCCGCCCCATGGTCCCGCGTTGAGGATGAAGTGCACCTTGGAGGAGTGCCAGTCACCGCTGAAGTACGGCACGACGATGAACAAGAACAGCGGCACCATCAGCAGCGCGGCGCAGGCATACGTGAACCACACCGCCGGGCGCAGGCCGAACACGTTGAACCCCCAGACGAACGCGATGCAGCCGATCGCGATGAACGACGAGAGGGTGAGCGTGTTGCCCAGGAAGCCGATCGACAGCGTCGAGTGCGGCCACCACTGCGAGACGGCCAGATCGCCGATCACCTTGCCGAAGATCGACAGCACGACCGACCAGCCGATCCAGTAGCCGAACGCCGACAGCGGGCCGACGAGCGTGGTGTACCGGCGCCACCCCTCGTGGGCGTAGAGGGGCAGACCGCCGCTGCGATGACCGAACATCGTTGCGGGCTCGGAGTAGATGAAGGCCTGCAGCGCACCGATCAGCGCGGACGCCGCCCACATCACCATCGCGCCGCCGACCCCGAACACCCCGAGCGTGAAGCCGAGGCTGCCGAGCAGGAAGCCGGGGTTGCAGAGCGCGATGATGAATCCGTCCCACCATCGCAACGTCTTGAGGAGTTGGACCTCCTCGACGGTCGCTGTTGCCAAGCCTCTTCCCTCCTCGTTGGCTCACCACCGGGATTCGATCCCTTCTCCTCGGCCTACGGCCCGAGGATCCCGGCGGACGGTGGGGCGGTTATACCAGTTTGTACAGCGCACGGTCAACGCGCTTTGGACAAGTTTGTCCGCAGGGAGCGCGTCGGTTCTCCAGGCGGAGCATGCGATGATCACCTCACGTCCGATGGCCGTCCCCACACAGCGAGAGCACGTCGACCGGGAGGCGCCCGCCGCCCTCGGACAGCCGCGGCCGGTCGTGCTGGCGACGCTGTCGGTGCGGGTCGACCCCAGCGCCGAGCAGATGGCGATCGACACCGCCGTGCAGACCCGGGCACGGCTGATCATCGCCAACATGCTGTGGCTGCCGGCGCACCCCACGACGCTGATGCTGGCCCGTGAGTACGCCACGCTCCCTCACGAGGAGGACCTCGACGCGGTCCGCGAGACGGCGCGGCGCGCGGCGCAGCGCGGCGTCGCGACCGAGCTGCTGCGGATCTCCAGCCGCCGTCCGCTGGCGGCGCTGATCGAGCTGATCACCGAGCGCCAGGCCGGGCTCGTCGTGCTCGGCCCCGATCCACAGCGCACGCCGCGATGGTGGCTGGCGCTGGCCGCGCGGCGGGTGCGCCGCCGGGCGCCGTGCCTGGTGTGGATCGCCCCCGACGGCTGAGCGTCGCGGCCCTGGCGCGGAGTCAGCGGTCGTGCTGGGCGCGGTCGGAGACCTCGCGCAGCGTCCCGAAGCGCCCGGTGTAGAACAGCAGCGGCTCGCCGTCGCGGTGGCTGAGGTGCTCGACCTCGCCGATCCACAGGACGTGATCGCCGGCCGCGTGGACGTCGACGACGCGGCAGCCGACGTGGGCGAGAGCGCCGCTCAGCAGCGGCAGGTCGTTGTGCCAGACGAACTCCGGCGCGACCGGCGAGGCGCGCTGGCCGGCGAAATGGGCCGCCAGCGGCTCCTGGTCGGCGGCCAGCACGCTGACGCCGTAGCGGCCGGTGCGCGGCAGCATCTCGCTCATCCGGCAGCGACCGAGCGAGACGAGCACGAGCGGCGGCCGCAGCGAGACCGACAGGAAGGCGTTGGCGGTCATCGCGTGGATCGTGTCGCGATGGGTGGTGGAGACGACGGTCACGCCGGTCGCGAAGCGCCCCATCACCTGGCGCAGCTCGCGCGCCGCCGCCTCGGCGGCAGCCGACCGCGGCGTCAGCTTGGCAACGCCGGTCGGCGCCCCGAGCGCGGCCGACGGCGGCGGCGCCGGCCTGCCCGCGGGCGGGCGGCGCGGGGTCGGCGGCGGCATCAGCCCGGTGCTCTGCACCGGCGCCGCGACCTTCGCCACCCGGGTCAACCGCGCGATGCCCTCGCGCTCAGCCACGACGCTCCCCGCCGGTGCGGTCAGGACCGCGGTCGCTGCTTCTCCGGGTCATAGAACGGGAATCGTACGACGCGGGCGGGAATCCGCTTCTGCAGGCCGTCGAGCTTGCCGATCTCGACCGCCGTATCGATCTCGGCGTACTGCACGGCCATCCGGCACAGCGCGATCGAGCGCTTCAGGATCGGGCTGCGCGTCCCGCTGGTGACGACGCCGATCCGGCGGCGACCGACGTAGACCTCGTCGCCGTGGCCGGCGATCTCGTTGCCCTCCAGCTCCAGGCCGACGAGCCGGCGCTGAGGGTGCTCGCGGCGCTCGGCGAGCGCGTCGCGCCCGACGAAGTCCTCATCGTCGAGCACCACCGCGAAGCCGATCCCCGCCTCGAACGGATCGACCTGGTCGTCGAACTCATAGCCGGCGAAGATCAGCCCCGACTCGATCCGCAGCATGTCGAGCGCCTCGAGCCCGAGCGCCAGCAGCCCCCGGGGCTCGCCCGCCGCCCAGACGGCGTCCCACACCGCATCGCCGTCGGACGGATGACACCACACCTCATACCCCAGCTCGCCGGTGTAGCCGGTGCGCGACACGATGATCGGCACGCCGTCGTAGCCCCCGATCCGGCCGACCAGGAAGCGGAACCACTTCAGCTCGGCCAGCGAGGGCTGGGACGGCGGCGTCCACACGAGCTCGGCCAGCGCCTCGCGGCTGAGCGGGCCCTGCACCGCGATGTTGTGCAGCTCGTCGGTGGAGGGCTTGACCCACACCTTGAGGCCGAGGCGGTCGGCGACCTCGCGCAGCCAGATGCCGTCGTAGGCGTCGCCGCCGACGAACCGGAAGTTGTCGGGCGCGAGGCGGAACACCGTCGCGTCGTCGATCATCCCGCCGGTCTCGTTGCACAGCGCGGTGTAGACGACCTGCCCGACCGACAGCTTGCGCGCGTTGCGGGTGATCGTGCGCTGGATGAGCGTCTCGGCGTCGGGGCCGAGCACCTCCCACTTGCGCAGCGGGGAGAGGTCCATCACCGCCACGCGCTCGCGGCAGGCCCAGTACTCGGCGATCGCGCCCTCGTTGTCGAAGCAGTGCGGCAGCCAGTAGCCGCGGTACTCGACGAAGCTCTTGGTCAGCGCGGAGGTGCGAGCGTGAAACGCGGTCTCACGGGTGAGCACCGCCTCGGCGTCGGCGGTCACGCGCCGCGCGATGGCCAGCGAGAACCGGTTGCGCGGCGCGTAGACGCGAACGTGGACATCCGTCACCTCCCAGGCGTTTGATGGATCGATGTCGTCGGGGCAGGCCGACGACGCGCACACCAGGTCGGTCATCGCGCGCAGCATCACGTAATCCCCGGGCCGCGACCACGGCTCGTCGGAGATCAGCTGCAGGTTGCGATCGAACGCGGTGTTGTAGAAGAAGTTGAGCGCCGGCCAGCCCTTGCGCGGCGCGATCTCGAAGCGCCGCAGTGCGCCGTTGAAGTTGTCGGTGCAGTTGATGTGGCCGGGGTAGCCGAGGTCCTCGTAGTACTTGGCCTGGCAGGCGAGCGCGAACGTGTCATGGCGCCCGACGGTGTCCTGGATGACTTCGACCAGCGGGGTGAAGTCGGCGTCGTAGAACTTGCCGTGCAGCCCGGGCTGGGGGTAGGCGTTGCCCATCAGCGTGCGCGTCACGGTGGCGTCGAGGCCGCGCTCGAGCCCGGCGGCGAGCTTGGCGTGATCGAAGGCCAGAAAGTCCGAGCACTGGCGCCCGCGGACGTCGATGATCTGGATGTACTCGCCGGCGGCGACCTCGTAGCTGAGCGCGGTGGCGGCGTCGACGCGGATGTCGAGGCGGGGCTGCGCCAGCGGCGCCGGCAGCTCGATCTCCGACCGCGGTCGCGGCGTCGCGCGGCGCACCCGGACGAGCAGCTCGGTGGCGGGCGCCTCGCCGTCGATCAGCCGCCCGCCGGGCGCGGCGACGACGAGCGTCGTCTCGCCGGCCGCCGTGAACGCGACCTCGTCGCCGGGATCGGAGTCCGGGCCCAACAGCCGCGTGCAGCGGGCCTCGTGCAGGTCGCACCCGCGGCCGGCCAGCGCCGCCGCCATCCCCGCGTCCCGGTCGCCGACACGCGCGAGCGCTCGCAGCACGGTGGCCGGCGCGTCGGGCGCGGGGGCGGCGGGTCCGAATCCCGCGCCGAGCGCGGTCAGCTCCGCCACCTGGCCGCCGTGGCGGTCGACGATCGCCACCCGGTCATCGCCCGCCAGCTCGATCGCAGTCGCCCCGCCCGGCCGGACCGGGTAGGTCTCCAGCCCCGGATCGGCGGCGAGCAGCCCGCCGACCAGCGGCGTGGACAGCGGGCTGACCAGCGTGGCCATCGCGTGGCCCCGGTCAGGCGGGCGCCGAGGCGGTGTCGACCTCGGCCAGCAGCTGCTCGGCGAGGCGGCGCTTGCCGTCGGCGTCGAGCTTCTTGATCTCGTTCTCGACCGCGCGGCGGTTGTAGGTCTGATTCCAGTAGTCGAGGCTGTCGAACCCGAGCAGCACCGCCTTGCCGACGAACTGGCGCAGGACCTCGTTGGTGGGGCCCATCACCCAGCCGGCCTTGGCGTCGCGCAGGTAGCGCTCCATCTCCATGTCGCGCTTGTATCCGGTGCCGCCGCAGGCATGGAGCATCTTGTCGACGACGTGGGCGGTGTTCTTGGCGGCCTCGAACTTGATCTGCCACGCCCAGTGCAGGAAGTTGGCGCGCGCGAGCTCCCCGGGCGCCATCCGCCGGGTGTTGTGATCGGTGACGTTGTCCATCGCCTGCGCGACCGAGTACCCGAACAGGCGGCAGGCGTTGGTGTCCATCACCGCCTCGCCGACGTAGTCCTGGATCGTCGGATAGTCGGCCACCCGCAGGCCGACGTCGACGTGCTTCTTGCGGGTCGTCTGGCGCTTGGCGATGTCGATCGCGCCCAGCGCGATCCCGTTCCACACCGCCGAGGAGCCGAGCAGGAACCACGGGTCGACCGACTCGTCGTTGGACGCCGCGCCGTCGCCCTCGGGCCCGACGATCTGGGAGGCCGGGATCGTCACGTCCTCGACCTCGATCGGCCCCGACTGGTTGCCGCGCAGCCCGAGCGCGTCCCAGGACGAGGGATGGGATTTGACGTCCTCGCCGTCGATCACGAACACCGACAGGTCGTCATAGCCGCTGAAGTCGGGGCTCGTGGTCTGGATCACGTAGAAGTCGGCGAACCCGCCCGAGGTCGTCCACGACGCCTTCTTGCGCACCGTGTAGCCGCCGTTGGAGCGCTGTGCGCCGGAGGAGATCGGGTACCAGAAGTGCGAGCCGGTCTCGGGGTCGGAGTAGGAGAGGGTGCCGATCTTGCCCCTGTTGAGCGGGCGGATGTACTTGTCGATCAGCTCGTCGGTGGGGCGCAGCATGATCGTGTTGACCGCGCCGATGTGCATCACGTAGCACATCGCCGTCGACGCGCAGCCGTAGCGCGCGATCGTCTCACACGTCATCTGGAAGGCGACGTGGTCCTCGCCGAGGCCGCCGTACTCGGTCGGCACGGTGAGCGCCAGGAAGCCGTGCTCGCCGAGCAGCTCGAGGTTGCGCCGCGGGTACTCGAGGTTGTCGTCGAAGACCTTGGCGTTGGAGCGCATCTCCTGCTCGCACAGCTCGATCAGCAGGTCGCGCAGCTCGCGCTGGCGATCGGTCAGCACCCACTCGGGATCCCACTCATAGCCGAGTCCCCAGAAGGGCTCACCATTCCACAGCTTCTCGGACATCTGCTCCTCCGACTCGGTTGGTGTGCAACTCAGATGGCCGACGTAGACTAGGCCCTCGGGTCGCGCTGCACAAATATGTTCAAGGCGTGTCCGCGGCCGGCGGGACGGCCGTCGAACGCCCCGCTGCCGCGATCGCGCGCTCGGGCCGGTCGGTGATCACCGCCGCCACGCGCGGGTCGCCCGACAGGCGCCGCAGCAGCCTCGGCTCGTTGGCCGTCCACACCCAGCTGGCCAGCCCGCGCTCGCCCGCCCAGTCCAGCAGGCCCGAGCGGGCGAGGCTGGTGTGGGGCGCCAGGAAGTCCGCGCCGGTCGCGCGCACGCGGCGCTCCAGCTCGCGCGTCGGGCGGCGCGGGCCCAGCAGCAGCCCGGCCCGCGCCTCGGGCACGCAGCGCTTGACCGCCGGCAGCACCGCGTCGCGAAACGACGTGACGACGTACTGGTCGGGGCGCAGGTGGGCGCAGACGATCGCCATCACCTGCTCCTCGTACCCGCTCTGTTTGAGCTCGACGTCGACGAGGACGCGCCCGGCGGCGAGCTCCAGGACCTCCGCCAGTGCCGGTGCCTGCCCGGCCTTCGTCCTCGCCCGCAGCTGCTCGTGCTCGAGCCGCCCGACCGGACGCCCGCGCACCCGCGCGTCGTGGAGGACGACGACGCGGTCGTCGGCGGTCCGCCGGACGTCGATCTCAATCGCGTCGCAGCCGATCGCGATCGCGCGCTCAAACGCCTCCAGCGAGTTCTGCGGCGCGGCCCCCCACGCGCCCCGGTGGGCGACGATCAGCGGGGCGGCGGGCTCCCGCGCTCCGTGCTCCATCGCCGCTCACCTTAGCGCCGGCCCCGGCGCCCGGAGCCGGGCGTGCCGGGGCGCGCTCAGGACGTCATCCCCCCGAATTGCCCGCCGTTGATGCTGAGCACCTGGCCGGTGATGAAGTTCGCCCACGGGGTGCACAGCAGGAACACGCCGCCGGCGGCCTCCTGGGGCGTTCCGGCGCGGCCCATCGGGATCAGCCCGGGGGCGAGCTCGCGCATGTGCGTCGGGATCCCGAGCTGGACGGTCCGGCCGTCGATCTCGATCGTGTTGGTGTCGTCCTTGTCGGCGGTCAGCCGCGTCTCGATCCAGCCGAACGCGACCGCGTTGACGTTGATCTTGAACATGCCCCACTCCTTGGCCAGCGTCTTGGTGAGGCCGACCACCGCCGCCTTGGCCGAGGCGTAGTTGGCCTGCCCGGCGTTGCCCATCGTGCCCGACTGCGAGGAGACGTTGACGATCTTGCGAAACACCTCGATCCCCTGCTCGCGCTCGCGCTTGGCCGGCTCGCGCATGTGCGGCGCGACCGCGCGGCACATCCGGAACGGGACGACCGTGTGGATGTCGAGCATCCGCTGGAAGCTCTCGTCATCCATCTTGTGGATCGGCGCGTCGAGCGTGTAGCCGGCGTTGTTGACGAGGATGTCGACCGCACCCCAGGCGTCGACCACGTGCGCGACCAGGTCATCGCAGACTCCCGGCGTGGTGAGGTCGCCGCTGTAGACGAGCGTCTCGCCCGCGATCTCCGACGCGGTCTGCTCGGCGAGATCGCCCTCGAGGTCGTTGATCAGGACCTTGGCGCCCTCGCTGGAGAACAACTCCGCGGTCGCGCGGCCGATGCCGCGCGCCGACCCCGTCACGATCGCCACCTTGCCGTCGAGAATTCCCATCGCCCGCCTTTCGTTTCAGCGCCGGTGCGGGATCTTGACAGCCTCCACAACCACTAGGCTGCGTTCGCGATGAACGGTCCCGACTGGCTGGCCGCGTTCGCCGAGCGGCTCGGCGTTGACGCACCCACCTCCGATGAGCTCGAGGCGGTCCTCGCGCTGGCCGGCGTCGCCGCCCACTCCTCGGAGCGGATCGCCGCCCCGGTGGCGTGCTGGCTGGCCGCCCGGGCGGGCGCCGGGCTCGATGACGCGCTGCGCCTCGCCCGGGAGCTGGGCGGCGATGGCTGAGGCCGCCGCGCCGGCGCGCGAGCACGACGTCGTCATCTTCGGCGCCAGTGGCTTCACCGGCGAGCTGACCGCCGAGTACCTGACGCGAGCGGGCGCGAGTGCGGGAACGCGCTGGGCGCTGGCCGGCCGCAACCGCGCCAGGCTGGAGGCGGTGCGCTCGCGGCTGGCGGCGATCGACCCGTCGGCGGCCGGGCTGGCGCTGCTGGTCGCCGATGTCGGCGACCCCGGCGCGATCCGGCGGGTGGCCGAGTCCACCCGGGTCGTGATCACGACGGTCGGCCCCTACATCCACCACGGCGAGCCGCTGGTCGCGGCCTGCGCGGCGGCGGGGACCGACTACGTCGACCTCACCGGCGAGCCGGAGTTCGTCGACCTGATGTGGCTGCGCCACCACGAGCGCGCGCTCGCCACCGGGGCGCGGCTCGTGCACTCCTGCGGGTTTGATTCGATCCCCTACGACCTCGGCGCGCTGTTCACCGTCGGCGCGCTGCCGGAGGACGTGCCGATCCGGCTGGAGGGATTCGTGCGCGCCGGCGGCACGTTCTCGGGCGGCACCTACCACTCGGCGGTCCACATCATGGGCCGGCTGCGCCAGGGCCGCCGGGCCGCCGCGCAGCGCTCCGCCCGCGAGGCGCGCCCGGAGGGCCGGCGCGTGCACGGGATGACCTCGCGCCCGCGCCACGATGACACCGCCGGGGGCTGGATCGTGCCGGTCCCGACGATCGATCCGATCACCGTTCTGCGCTCGGCCCGGGCGCTGCCGCGCTACGGGCCGGACTTCAGCTACGGCCATTACCTCGTCGCCAAGCGCCTGCCGGCGCTGATCGGGCTGGCGGCGGGCGCCGGCACGCTCGTCGCGCTCGCGCAGCTGCCGCCCACCCGCAGCCTGCTGCTCAGGCTCAAGGACCCGGGCGACGGGCCCACCGCCGAGCAGCGCCAGCAGGCGTGGTTTCGCGTGCGCTTCGTGGGGGAGGGGGGCGGCCGCCGGGTCGTCACCGAGGTCGCCGGCGGCGATCCCGGCTATGGGGAGACCTCCAAGATGCTCGCCGAGGCCGCGCTCTGCCTGGCCCACGACGACCTGCCGCCGCTCGCCGGCCAGCTGACGCCCGCCGTCGCGATGGGGCAGGCGCTGATCGATCGCCTGACGCGGGCGGGGATCGACTTTCGCACGGTCACCACCGAGGAGGCCTGATGGCGGGGGGCTGGACGACGGCCGAGATCCCCGACCGGACCGGCCGCCTGGCGGTGGTCACCGGCGCCAACAGCGGGCTGGGCCTGGTCACCGCGCGCGCGCTCGCCCGGGCCGGCGCGACCGTCGTGCTCGCCTGCCGCGACCCCGACCGCGGCGCGGCGGCGCTGGCCGACGTCGCCGCGACGGCGACCGGCGGCGCGCCGCGACTCGAGGCGCTGGACCTCGCCGACCTCGGGTCGGTGCGCGAGCTGGCCCGGCGCCTGGAGCAGCGCGACGACCGGCTCGACCTGCTGATCAACAACGCCGGCGTGATGGCGCCGCCGCGGCGCGAGACGGCGGACGGCTTCGAGAGCCAGTTCGGGACCAACCACCTCGGCCATTTCGCGCTCACCGGCGAGCTGCTGGCGCTGCTGAGCGCGGCGCCGGCGCCGCGGGTGGTGACGCTGTCGAGCGTCATGCACCGGATCGGGACGATCAACTTCGACGACCTGCAGCGCCGCCGGCACTACAACAACTGGCTCGCCTACGGGCAGTCCAAGCTCGCCAACCTGATGTTCGCGCTCGAGCTCCAGCGCCGGGCGGTCGCGGCCGGCAGCCCGCTGCTGAGCGTCGCTGCCCATCCCGGCTACGCCGCGACCAACCTCCAGTTCGCCGGCCCGTCGCGCTTCTACGAGCGCTGGTCGATGGTGGTGGGCAACCGCCTGTTCGCCCAGAGCGCCGAGATGGGCGCGCTGCCGACGCTGTATGCGGCCACGGCGCCGGACCTGCCGGGGGGCTCGTTCATCGGCCCCGACGGTCCGATGGAGCAGCGCGGCCACCCGCGGCTCGTCACCGGCGTGGGCCGCGCCTACGACGAGGACGCCGGACGGCGGCTGTGGGAGGTGTCCGAGCAGCTCACCGGCGTGCACTACGCGTTCGCGGCGGCGGTGCGGTGACCGATCTGGGCGCCGACGGGCGCGCGGCGCTGGACTGGGCCGCGCAGTACCTGGAGCGCGTGGGGGAGCTTCCGGTGCTCGCCCGCGTCGCGCCGGGCGACATCCGTGCCCGCCTGCCCGATCACGCGCCGGCCGCGCCCGAACCGTTCTCAGCGGTGCTGCGTGACCTCGACGAGATCCTGCTGCCGGGCGTCACGCACTGGCAGCACCCGCGCTACTTCGCCTACTTCGCGACGGCGTCCTCGGAGCCCGCGATCCTCGCCGAGCTGCTGGCGGCGACGCTCAACTCGGTCTCGATCCTGTGGCGCACCGCGCCCGCGGCGACCGAGCTGGAGGGCGTCGTGCTCGACTGGACAGCGAAGCTGCTCGGGCTGCCCGACGGCTGGCACGGCCACATCGAGGACAGCGCCTCGACGTCGACGCTGGCCGCGGTCATCGCCGCGCGCCATGCGACCGGCCGTGACCTCGTCGTCTGCTCCGAGCAGGCCCACTCCTCGGTGCA
>JBELAG010000122.1:0-15286 GCA_049509055.1 Solirubrobacteraceae bacterium | reverse complement strand
CCGACCCGCACCACCGGATGAAGGTGCCCCCGACGCCCCGGATCCGTCGGATCGAACTCCGGCTTGATCGCGGCCGCCATCAGCTTCTCGATCGATCTCGTCAACGTCCCTTCGCTCGCGGCCCGCGTCGCTCGGGTCCACGGCGACCTGCCCGCTCTAGCCGCGGGCGGTCCCCAGGGATCGCCCGGGTCCGCGACCAGGGGGGTGACGGGCGCGAGCGGAGCTTGGCGGCGTGACAGTGGGGCGGTGACCGGCGATCGGCGAGCAGCCCCAAAGTATGTGGCGCCAGTCCAGGCGATCGCCGTTCAGAGCCCATGAGAAGCAGCCCGATCAGCCCAGACCTCGGCGGCCGCGCGAGCCGGGGGGCGGCCGACGAGCGCCGGCTCGAGCGAGCGCGTCGCGAGCGCGACAGGCGGATCGCCGAACGCGGCGCGCGGATCCTGGCCGCGCTGCGCGGACGGGCGCCCGCAACCGACCGCCTCGGCGACTGGCCGGTGGAACCGCGCTTCGACCGATGAGATGCCTTTCTGTAGTTGCCCGGACCAAGCAGACTGCAGATGCCCGCAGACCAACAACCACCCATTCAACCGACGCTGCGGCGACTGCTCGCGATCGCGGCCACGGCCGCCGCGCTCGGGCTGGTGGTGACGCTCTCGTTCGGGTACGCCGACCGGGACCCCAGACCGCACAATGTCCGGATCGCGGTGTCGGCGTCGCCCGCGGTCCGCTCGCAACTCGACGCGGGCCTACAGCACGCCGAGCCCGGCGGTTTTGTCATCGTGAACGTGCCGAGCGCCCGAGCAGCAGCGCAAAGCGTCCGCTCGCGGTCGACGGCCGCGGCATTTGTCGTTCCCCCGAGCGGCGCAACCACGATCGTGACCGCCGGCGCGAGCAGCCTGCTGCAGCAACAGGCGATCACCGCAGCACTCACCGGGGCCTCGGGCGCCCTTCACCGGGTGGCGACACCGCTGGACGTCGTGCCGCTGCAGACCGGCGACCGCGCCGGTCTCTCCAGCTTCGTGTTCACACTGGGTCTGCTGATTCCGAGCGTGCTCGGCAGTGTCGGCCTGTTCCTCTTCGGCACGCGCCTGCGACTCTGGTGGCGTGCCGCCGCCGCGGCGCTGTTCGCGCTCCTCGCCGCGTGTGCCGGCGTCCTGGCCCTGGATACGGTCCTCGGCGCGCTGACCGGCGCCGGCGGCGCGCTGATCGCGATCGGCTTCCTCGGCGCGCTCTCGTTCGTGCTGTTCGCGACCGCGCTGCAATCCGTCGTCGGTCTGATAGGCACCGGGCTGGCGGCGCTGGCCTTCATCTTCGTCGGCAACGCCATCTCCGGCGGATCGGTACCCGTAGCGTTCCTGCCCGACGGGTTTCGCCAGATCGCGCCCTGGCTCCCCAATGCCGCCATCGTCAGTGGAGCGCGGGACGTCGTCTACTTCCACGCTCAGCACCTCGGCCACCCGCTGCTGGTCCTCGGCCTGTGGTCCTCGGTGGCCATGGTCGCCCTCCTGGCCGTGGATCTCCTCCACCTCTCAGAGCGACGCCGCACGCCAGATCTCGAGCGCGAGATCTACGGCACCCCAGGCATCGTGCACCTCACCAGGCGGTTAGCTCGCAGACGTGCCTCGGCGGCGCAGGTTGCCGGCGTGCCGCCCGGCCAGGACGGGCGTGGGTCTACGGTCGAATCGACCGACCGCGCCGGCGCCCCGTAGGTCCCGGCCAACCCCGGCAGACCAGGACCTCAACACGGGTGCCAACGGACGCCGATCAGCCCGGCGCGAGGCGATGATGTCCGGGATGCGCGAGCCGACGACAGGAGCCACGCACAGGAAGCGACAGCGCGGACCCTCGGCCCGGGTACCACGCGAGCGCAAGCGCGTTCAGCCAAGCCAGCCCGCCCCCCAGCCGGTTGGGACGCTGGTGTCGGTCAACGTCGGCACGCCGAAGGACGTGTCCTGGCAGGGGAGGACCGTCTTTACCGGAGTGTTCAAGGATCCGGTGCCCGGTCCGCGCCGGGTCCGCAGGCTCAACGTCGACGGCGATGGTCAGGGCGACCTCGCGGGGCACGGTGGCGAGCAGCGTGCCGTGTTCGTCTACCAGCTCGACTCGTACCGGTACTGGGAGCGCGAACTCGGGCGCAGCGACTTCGTGTATGGGCAGTTCGGCGAGAACTTCACGGTCGAGGGGCTGAGCGACGCCGAGGTCTGCATCGGCGATCGCTACGGGATCGGCGGCGCGGTGTTCGAGGTGACGCAACCTCGCGTCACCTGCTACCGCGTCGGGATCCGGATGAACGACCCGCGGATTCCCGCCCTGCTCGTCTCCCACCACCGCCCCGGCTTCTACTTCCGGGTGCTCGAGGAGGGCGAGGTGCAGGCCGGAGACGAGATCTTCAAGCTCGTCTCGGGACCCGAGCAGATGGCCGTGGCTGACGTCGACGCGCTGCTCTACCTCCCCGGGCACACGCGCCAAGGGCTGCTACGAGCGCTCCGGATTCCCGCGCTCAGCCCCGGCTGGCAGGGCTCGTTCCGCGCCCTGCTCGATGAGCAGCCGGGCAGCGGCAACGCCGGCCTCGCACTGACGAGCCCGCCGCCGGCCTGGCCCGGCTTCCGTCCGCTGACCGTCACGGCGATCACGCGCGAGAGCGACTCGGCCATCTCGATCCGCCTCGAGGACCCGGACGGCGACCCGCTGCCGGCGGCCCGCCCCGGTCAGTACCTGACGCTCCGCGTCCAGCCCGATCAGGGCCAGCGGGCGCTGCTGCGCAACTACTCGCTGTCCGGACCACCCGGCGCCGGCTACTACCGGCTGACCGTCAAGCGCGACCGCTGTGGCGCCGCCAGTGGCTACCTGCACACCCGTCTGGCCGTCGGAGACCGACTCGATGTCGCAGCCCCCCGTGGCACGTTCATCCTCGACCAGACGCCCGCGCCCGTGCTGCTGATCAGCGCCGGCATCGGCGCCACCCCCGTGCTCGCCATGCTTGGCGCCCTCGCGCAGGAGCATTCCGATCGGGAGATCTGGTGGCTGTACGGAGCCCGCAACGGCCGCGAGCACTCGTTCGCCGCCGAGAGCCGGACCCTGCTGTCCTCGCTGCCGAACGCCACGGCCCGCGTGTACTACAGCGACCCCGGCCCGGACGACCTCGCAGGCCGCGACTTCGACGACGCAGGGCGACTCACCCCCTCGGCGCTGACCGCGCTCGATCCACCGCTCGACGCCGAGGCCTATCTGTGCGGGCCCGCCGCGTTCATGGACGACATCAGCGCCGCCCTGGCCGCCCTGGGGGTCGCTGCCACGCACATCCACACCGAGCCGTTCGGACCGGCACGAAGCGTGACTCCGGGCATCGCCGCAACGCCGGCGCGCGCACCCCACCCACCCGCCGGCCAGCCCGGACACGGCCCGAGCATCGCCTTCGCCCGCAGCGACCTGACGATCCCATGGAGCAGTGACTACGGCAGCCTGCTCGAATTCGCCGAGGCGTGTGATGTGCCCGTCCGCTGGTCATGCCGCACCGGCGTCTGCCAGACCTGCGAGACAACCGTGATCGCGGGACACGTCGACTACAGCCCCGACCCGGTCGAACCCCCACGTGAGGGCAGCGCGCTCCTCTGCTGCTCACAGCCCCGCGATGACCTGGTGCTCGATCTATGACCGTGCCGGACGGCATCGCCGAACCAGCCTCGCTGATGCCCTCAACCCGGATGGCAACGATGAGCGAGGCCTCGAGGGCCCTGCCCGGCGACCGGGTCGAGGACCGCGTCGCCCACCCGGCACCGGCATCGATCGCCGGCCGGTCAATCGTCGGCTCGCCGCGCCTCAGCGCCGGCCTGCTGGGCCGCACGCTCGACTCGAGCCCACCGTCGGCTGGGACTGAGGTGATGGCCACCGGGGTCGTCTCGATCGCGCTGTCGCTCGACGGCCAGCAAACGCTCTCGCGCATCATGCTCGGGATTGCGGTCGTGATCTGGGTGGCGCTCGCGGTGCTGGCCCCGCTGCGCGCCGCACGCGACCGCGCGGGCTTTTGGGCCGACGTCCGCACTCCGGCGGCGCTAACCGGCTCGGTGGCCACGGCTGTGCTCGGCACTCGGCTGACCGTGCTCGGGTGGACATGGGCGGGAATCGCCGCGCTGATCATCGCCTTCGTGCTCTGGGCGGCGCTGCTCGGGCCGGTGCTGGCCGGCTGGCGGTCACCGACCGTCGGCGTGTCGCTGCTGCTCGCGGTCTCAACCGAATCACTGGCCGTGCTGGGTTCAACGCTCGCGGCGCCCGAGCACGCCCGCTGGCTGCTGATCGCCGCACTCGTACCGCTCGGCCTCGGGCTCGGGCTCTACGGGTTCATCATCTCCCGCTTTGGCCTCGATCAGCTCGCCGTTGGTCG
The DNA here is from genome assembly GCA_049509055.1 of Solirubrobacteraceae bacterium. Lineage (GTDB taxonomy): Bacteria > Actinomycetota > Thermoleophilia > Solirubrobacterales > Solirubrobacteraceae > Palsa-465. The sequence goes on along the minus strand of JBELAG010000122.1, from coordinate 10,905 downwards.
TGGCGACCACTGGATCACCGGTGGCGCCCTCGGGATCTCAGCGCTCGCGGCCGCCAAGATCACGGCGGTCGCGGAAGCGCTCGGCATCCTCGAAGGGGTCGTGCTCAAGGACATCGCGGCCGGCCTCTGGGTCCTGGCGATGCTGTGGCTGCTCGTGCTGTTGGGGGCTGAAGCGCGGTGGCCGCGGCTGCGGTACGACGCGGGCCGCTGGGCGACCGTGTTCCCGCTCGGTATGTACGCCGCCAGCAGCTTCGCCGTCGGAGCCGTCGCCCACGCGGGCGCGATCACGAGCTTCGCCCGCGTGTCGGTCTGGGTCGCGCTCGCGGCATGGGCGATCGTCTTCCTCGCCACGCTCGGCCGTGCGCTCGAGGTCGTGCGCCAAGAGCGCCGGCCCGCGCCGGACCCCCCGGCCCCGAGCGCTGAGGAGCACTCGAGGCATCGCGGTCAACTCGGCCCAACGTCGATCACCCGCCCGACGTCGTGAGCACGACCACGAGACGCATCGAGCCGATCCGCTGGCCGTCGCCAAAACGGCCTCTGGCGCGACTTGGGTCTGGCGCATCTCCGCTGTGGTGAGGCCGTCGGATGACCGGCCCGGTGAAGCGGGCGCTTTGAGCTTCGCCGGTGTCGCCGCCTTGGTCGTGGTGGTCGGCTTCGCGTTCGTGCTCGGCGTGTCCGATGCGGCGAACGCCAGCGCTGTGCTGATCGCCACGCGGGCGGCTTCGTATCGCAGCGCAATGGCGTTCGCGTTCCTGACCACCGTGGCGGGCGGGCTGCTCGCCGGCCAGGCGGTGGCGTTGACCATCACCAGCCTCGTGTGCGTACCGGCGGCTGAGCTGCCCGGGGCCTACCTGGCCGGCGGCCTGGCGACCCTGTCCTTCACGTTGCTGATGACCTCGCGGGGCGTGCCCGTGGGCGCGGGCATTGCGCTCGTCGGCGGGTTGGCGGGCGCGGCCGCGGCGCAGGCGGGCTGGCGAGCTGTCGGTTGGGGTGGCTTCCACGGTGCTCGTCCCTACGGCGTCCTCGGCACGCTGCTGGCGATCCTTCTCTCACCGCTGCTGGGGGTGTCCGCGGCGGCCGGGTTGCGGCGGTTGCTCGGCCGCTTGCTCCCTCGCGCCTCACGCGAGGTGGCGCGGTCGCTGCGCGGGGCGATCTGGGTGACGGCTGGTCTGGTCGGGCTCGCGGATGGCTCCAACGATGGGCAGAAGGCGATGGGTCTGGCGACCGGGCTGCTGCTCGCGGGCGGGACGATCCGGAGCTTCGCTGTGCCGTTTTGGGTGACCGGGCTGGTGGCGTTGGTGCTCGCGGCGGGGACCGTCGCCGGTGGCCGGAAGATCGTTCGGACGGTGTCATCGCGCTTCTACCGTGGCGGTCTGCTCGACGGCCTGGCGGCACAGAGCGCCTCGGCCGCGGTGATCCTCGGCTCAGCTGTGCTCGGTGCGCCGGTGAGCACCTCGACGGTCGTGTCGTCCAGCATGATCGGTGTCGGCGCTGCCCGCCGGCGCCGCCATGTCCATTGGCCGACGGTGCATCGAGCGCTCTCCGCCTGGGTCATCACCGTGCCGGCCTCCGCGCTGCTCGGGGGCGGCCTCGTCGGGTTCGGCCGGATCCTCGGAGCTTGGGGTGCGCGGGCATTCGGGCCAGCCCGCTGGGGCGTCGACCGCGGGTAATCCGGCGCGGCCGTGGTGGCGTGTGCTGCTGCCCGCCGCGCCTGACGACGTCGGGCTGCTGGTCGCGCAGGGCGAGCTGACCGTCTCCGGCATGAACGCGTTCGATCAGTGGTCACACGTCGCCGGTGAGGACAGGGCGCTGGCCGTCCGCTCGGCACAGCACGACGCCCATCACGCCCGACGCGAGCTGCTCACCGCCCTGCAGGCGGCGCTCTCGACGCCAGTGGACCAGGAAGAGCTGTACGTGCTCTCAGAGCGGATCGATCGGGTCCTCACCAGGGCCACGGACGCTCTGCGCGAGGCCGAGGTGCTGGGCTAGGCGCCGGACAGCCACACCGCGAGCATGGCCGAGCGGTTGGCCGAGGGTACCCGGGCGCTGGTCAGCGGCTTCGGGCTGCTGCGCAAGGCCCCAGAAGAAGCGGGCCGACTCGCCGACGCGGCGAGCGACGCCGTGCACCACGTCGAGCGCGACTATCGCGAGGCGATGGCCGGGCTGCTCGGGGCCGACGACCTCCGGAACGCGATCGCTGGGCAGGTCCTCTACCACCGCTATCTCGAAGTCGCGGACGCCATCATCGCCGTTGCCGACCGGCTGTGGTTTGTCGTTCTGCGCGGCGCCTAGTCCGCCGCCCGGGCATCGCCCGGGGTGTGACGGGCGCGACCGACCACACCGTCCGTCACGCTGCGGTGGATTCGATCAACGACCGGACGGAGGCTGACGTGGACGGAGCAACACCCGAATTCGAGCGTGACATTCGGCCGCTGTTCCGCGAGAAGGACATCACCGCGATGTCGGTCGTGTTCGACCTGTCCGCCTACGCCGATGTACGCGCGAACGCCGATCGGATCCTGGCCGCCGTGGCCGCAGGAACGATGCCGTGCGATGGGCGCTGGCCCGAGGAACGGGTGGGGCTGTTTCGGTCCTGGACCGATGCCGGCTGCCCGCAGTGAATGACACGAGAACGGAACCGCTCGGCCATGCACGTTGCCGAGCTGGCAGACCGGCCCGAAGCACGCTCCGCTGTGGCGGCGCTGTCGACAGGCACGCGGCGAACCTGGCGAGCGGCGGCCGCCGACCCCGAGGCGACGAGCTTCCTCCGGGCGGCCGACCCGGTGTTGGCGCGGCTGATCGACGCCCGGCCAAATTTCCGCCCCGGGGCGTGGAAGGACGAGCTGCCCCCGCTCGATGGGTTCGGGATGCTCGTCTTTCAGGTCATCGGACAGCAGATCTCGGTCAGCGCGGCCCGCACGCTCCTGTCCCGGCTCGAGCAGCGCTTCGGCGGCCGGCTGCCCTCACCGGCCGAGCTGGTAGCCACGGATCCTCAAGCGCTGCGCGCGACCGGCCTGTCAGGGCGTAAGGCCGCGACGCTGCGGGCGATCGCCAAGCGATTCCTCGACGGGCGCCTGAGTGACGAGGCGCTGGCCGCCATGAATGACGAGCAGGTCGAGGCGGTCCTCACCGCGGTGCCGGGAATCGGGCCATGGACGGCCCGCGGCTTCCTGCTCGTCGCGCTCGATCGGCCCGACGTCTTCCTCGCGGGCGACCTCGCGCTCCGGCGCGCGATCCAGCGGGCATACAGCTTCGACCACGTCCCGACGGCAGCGGAGATGGAACAGCTGGCAGAGCGCTGGCGACCGTACCGGAGCCTCGCCGTAGCCCTCCTTTTCGCATCCGACTATGAGCTGTGAGACACAACGCACTGCTCCGGTGTCGGTGGGCGGAGAGTCCCCGGCACTGGGCTGCATGGGGGACGGCGCCGTTGCCCTCGCGCGGCGACACGTCCACGCCCACGTCGCGATTCGGTCACCGGACTGGGCCTATCGGGTGCTGGGGGATCCCGTCACGCGGGATGAAGACCGATGGGTCTCTCCTGTCTGAGGTCCGCGAGTCAATCACCGGCGGGTGGCGGACACGCCCGCATCACCCGGACGCGAGGGCATGGACAGCAACCGTGCACGCTTCTCGCTAACGCCCCACCCGGGACGGCCCTCTTGGCCACGCCGGCGTCCGCGAAGAAATCGACGCCGACGTCGGCACGCAGCTCATCAATGCACCGCTCGACCCGAGGTGCGGCTCAAACACACAGCAGTTGCCGTGGAACACACCGACCTCAGGTGGCGGAAGGGGCTGCGGCCCATAGGGATTCGAAGCGGCGCCGACGACGCGCGAGAGCGGCATCAGCGGCCGACAATCGGTCACCCACAGACCCGGCCGGAAGCCGCGAAAGCGACCGGCACGGAAGGGTCTAGCGCGCTGACGCGCGGGGTGCTCCGGCCGCCTCATCGGCACCTCTGGCCGCCCACGGGCCCGAGCCGGCCTCGCAGCCGACCGGTATGCCTACCGACTCCCCTATCGAGGATGCGCCCAAATCCTCGAGCCCCACCAGCCCGGACACGACAACTATCCGAAGCGGTTGAGCTCGCACTCGATGCCGTGCAGAACGCCGGGGGTGGAGTGCTGAACCGCAGCGACCCTTCACGGGCGGAGCATCGCAACGCGGACGATGTCGCGCACGCAGCGAGGGCCGACCCCGGCCGACCCGCGGCCCGGGTACAGGCCAGTGACCTCCCGGGCGCGATGTGCCTTGGCGGGGTTCAGAGTCAGCGTCGTTGACGGATCTCCGTTCCCGAAAGGAAGCGCGCATGGCATCGATCCACGAGGGCCAGGAGCAGCGGTTCGCGGCGGTGGCCGCGACGGTTGAGCCGGGCCGCCTGCAGTTCACCCCGCCCGGCTCGCGGACCTTTGTGATCTTCGTGGCCGGGGCCACGCGGGCGGCGCCGGGGTCGGTGCAGGACGTGATGGTGACCGTCGACGACGTCTGCGCGGGCACAGCATGATGATCCTGATCTGTTACGACGGTTCCGCGGACGCGCAAGCGGCGATTGACCGCGCCGGGCAGTTGATGCCCGGTAGCGACGCCACCGTACTCGTGATCTGGGACACGCTCCTTCAGTCGATGGCCCGCCACGGCACGCTGGTGATGGGTTTCGGGATCGGCGCCTACGCCGATGACGGGACTGACGCTGCGCTCGAAAAGATGGCGCTCGACACTGCCGACGACGGCGTGCAGCGAGCCATAGCAGCTGGACTCGTCGCGCAGCCGCAGGTCGTCAACCGACAGGACGAGATCGCCGCCGACATCCTTGCCGTAGCGACAGGTCTGAGCGCCGAGGCGATCGTGCTCGGTACCCGCGGGCGGGGTTCCGTGAAGTCGGCGCTCTTTGCCAGCGTCTCGCAGACGGTCCTGCATCACGCCGATCGTCCCGTCCTGGTGATTCCATCCTCGGCCCTGGCCGAGCGGCGTCAGCGATGGACCGAGCACACCCAGCTCACAGCCGGCGTCACATGACACGGCCCTCAGAAGACGCCGAGACGCAACGACCCATCACCGAGCCCACCCGCGGTTCTGGCCTTCCGGTCCAACCACTACCAAGCCGGACTGCCCTTCCCACCCGGTACGAACGAACAGGAGCCCCATGTCTCACACGCCAGCTGACCAAACAAGCAGTCTCGACGAGCGCGCGTCAGAGGACGAAAGCCCGCTTCCCGACGAGAACGCCAGCAGGGTCCCGCCGCCGGACGATCCTGGCACTGAGCATCCTCGCCTGATCGAGGAACACCACATCGAGGGCCCTCACGGCGAAGATCAGATCGAAGCCACCGACGAGCGCGGGCGGCGCTGGTATCACCTTCGCCCCGACCCCCGCAGCCGATACGACTTCATCGGCTTCAACTACACCTGGTGGCTGATCTGGATCCTATTCATCTTCATCATCTTCGCCCCCTGGGGACGCGGCTGGGGCTACTAAGCCGACAAGCGGCCCCGAACTGAAGCCGCCATGCCGGCCCTTGCACTCTTCATACGACCGACCGAAACCGGCTGGGCGGTCTGCCTGTCGAACGGTCAAGAGCTCACTCGATATCGAGGACTCTGCTCAAAGCAGCTCGCAGTGCGCTACCTGCACCGTTATGCGGCGTCTCTGTCCACGAATCAGCGTCCCCGGACAAGCGGCTTCACCAGGCGGTTCACACCATCGTTCATTATCAGCAGACGCGTTTGGCGCAGCTGACGCCTTCCGCTCGAGGCGGAATGGCGCTCGGAATCAACGATCGTAGGAGCGGCGTGCTGGCGTACCTCTGACTCGGTGCGTCGTGCCCGTCCGTCGCTGGCAGGATCATCGCAGGCCAGGCGGCTGCTCTCGTCGCCGGCAGACTGAGCAGCCACACGAGCAGCCACACGCTGCGAGCGCTCAGAGTCAAGGCCGGGCGCGTGTGTCGGCCCCACCGGTAGGAGCCGCACAGTTAGAGAATGCACATCACGGCGTAGCTACGGCATCCGCGATCTCAGCTGATGACACCGTGGATGCCGTCGTAGTCCTTCTCACCAGCTGCTCGGCGGAGCCGTGAGCGACGCTCTCGGAGACGTCGAACGGCACCTACCGGCGAAGCGTGCCGGCCTGGTCGATTACGCCAAGAGGCCTCGGCGAGGCCTTGCCGACTCCGGGGTTGCCCTCATGAGTGCGCCCACACAGACCAGGTGATCAAGATGGTGGGCGCCAACCTCTGGCCAGAGTCGTTTGGCCCACCTCGATCACGTAGCCGTCGGGATCACGGACGTAGCAGCGGATCTCGCTCGCGTGCTTCTTCGGTGGCGTTAGGAACTCGGCGCCCCGCTCGCTCCACTCCGAGTACACCGCTTGGATGTCCGCGACCCGGATGTTGAGGAAGCTGCTCACCCGATCTGGGTCATGCGACGTCTCGAGCGTGACGGCCGGCTTGTCATCGGTCGGACCCCCTCCGACGTTGATGATGATCCAGCTGTTGGCTAGCGCCACGTACGTCACCCCGTCATCCCCCTCGCCCGAGACGACGGTCCTGCCGCCAAGCACATCGGTGTAGAAGCGGCGGGAACGCTCGACATCATCTGAAACGATGAAATGGGCCAAGACCATCTGCTGGTCGATGGTGCTCATGCGACCTCCGGTGTTGGAACTGATGCCATCATGGCGCCGTACACCGCGCATCGCGCCTGTGTATTTCCCTGTTCCGCTGCCCGAGACCGACCCTCGTTCGCCGCCCGCCGAGCGAACCGCCCGCGAGACGAGGACCGACCCGGCGCTGGCGCTTCGTCCCAGCCATCATGCCGATGGCCGACACTGCGACCTGACTGGCGCTGGCGTCGAGCGAGCAGGACGCGGAGCCCAGCACGGTGGTGGCGGTGAGTGCCGCACCCATGCAGCTACGGAGCACCACGAGGCCCGGGCGAGGCTCGGTGCTCGGGCGGTGCTCATCGGGCACCGACCGGAGCCCGGGAATCCGCGGCCGAGGCGGCGGTGATCATCTGCCGAAGTGTCTTGACCGCCGCCGCCACGATCTCCGAGAAGCTGGGGAACGGCTGGATCGTGTCGCGCACGACCTCCAAAGGCACCTGGGCCCGGATGGCGAGGGTGATCTGCTGCATCCACTCCCCGGCCTCGGGCCCTACGCCGTAGGCTCCGGTGAGCCGGTGCCCGTCGCTGAGCAGGGTGAGAAAACCGTCGCAGTCGGCGTAGGCGTGGGTGTAGGTCGCGGTCCGCGCGACCTCGGACAGCCTGGCGGTGCCGCTGAAGCGGTCCTCGGTAGCCCCGACGCACGCCACCTCCGGATCGGTGTAGGTCACGCGCGGGACGGCCTCGTAATAGGCGGTGCGCGCCTCGCCCAAGATGTTGGACGCCACGATCTCGCCCTGGTACTCGCCGACGTGAGTGAGCTCCCAGATGCCGGTGACATCGCCGATCGCCCACAGGCGCTCGCCGGCGCGGAGCCTGTCGTCGACCGGGACCCCGTGCGGGTCGGCCGTGATTCCGACCGTCTCGAGGCCGATGTCCGCGACGCGTGGACGCCGACCCGTGGCCACGAGCAGGCGATCACCGCGCAGCTCACGCCCGTCGTCGAGTGACAGGACGAAGTCCTCGCCCTCGCGCCGAGCGGCTGTCACCTGCCGGCCGACGATCACCTCGATCCCGTCACGCCGGAGAGCCTGCACGAGCGCATTGCCCACCGGGACGGGCTCGCGGGCCAACAGCCGGTCGGCGGCCTCCACGATCGCGACCTCGGCCCCAAGCCGATGCGTCGCCTGACCCAGCTCGACCCCGGCCGGGCCGCCACCGAGCACCAGTAGGCGCTTGGGCACGGCTTGCATCCCCGTCGCCTCCCGGGTGCTCCACACGCCGTCGAGCTCACGCAGACCGTTCACGGGCGGGGTGAACGGGTCGGCCCCGTTGGCCAGCACCACCTCGGCGGCGGTGAAGCGTTTGCCGTCCACCGTCACGGCCCCGACGCCATCCAGCCGGCCGCGGCCGCGCAGGAGCTCGATCCCGCGCTCCGCCAGCCACTCCTCCTGCCGGCTGTCGGAGTAGCCGTTGACCATGACGTCCCGCCAAGCGAGTGCCGCCGGAACATCCAGCTCGGCGGACCCGGCGGCTTCACGCGCGCCATGCACCGCCTCGCCCGGCCGGAGCAGCGTCTTGGACGGGATGCATGCCCAGTAGGAGCACTCGCCCCCGACCAGGGCGCGCTCAACCACCGCCACACGCAGCCCGCCGTCGGCCAGCGCGCCGGCGCAGTGCTCCCCTGGTGCACCGCCGCCGAGGACGATCACGTCATATTCATTTTCGGTGCTCGCGTCAGTCTCGGTCATCTGGTCCTCACCGCAGTCGCTTGTCGACGATCATCATGTCGCGGCTGGGCACCAATCGCGCCCGTCGCGTCCCCGGTCTCTCCCCGGTCTCGTCGGCGACTCACTGCGTTTGGGCTAGAAGCGCGACACGAGCTCGGCCACGATCTCCGCAGCAGGCTGTGGCCGCTTGGCGAGCGCAACGCTCTGTCCGGCCCACAGCGACAGCGCCTCGCTCTCACCGGTCGTTCCAACCATCGCGGCGGGGGCGAACACCCGACGATGGGTTCGCCCGAAGCGAAGTGCGCGATCACTTGCCCGTCCCCCGGCCTACTGCCCGGCGCCAGGCGGCCCGCGGTTTCCCACGTCCTCGCGTCCATCGAGTCCCTGATCGGCGCCCTGAGACGCCCCGACACGGACCCGACCTCGCGTGTTCCCGCTCCCCCGGTCACCCAGAGGGGCGGGACTTAATGCACAATCCGAGCTAACCAGTGACGGTTTCTTCGTCCGGAAACACTTCCGTGAGCCGCCCGGTGTGGACGTCATAGACGAATCCTCTGACGGGAACGTCCGGCGGGATCCACGGATGTGACCTGGCCTTCTGAATCTGCTCCTTGGTGTTCTCCTCGGCGTCGGTGAAGCTGTAGAACCTGGCTGGCGCGATCGGTGAGAAGCCGGTCTCCTTACGGAGCTTCTCCTCAAACTCGCTGTCGGTGAACAGAGTCAACCCGCACTCGTTGTGGTTGATGATCATGATCTCCCGGCTGCCGAGCAGCCGGGTGGAGAGGACGAGCGACCGGATCGCGTCGTCGTCGATCACGGTGCCGAAGTTCCTGATCATGTCGACGTCAGCGTCGTCGAGGCCGAGCATGTCTTTGATGTTGCTCAGCCGGGGATCTGCGCAGGTGACGATGGCGATCTTCGGCTTCGGCGGTCCCGCATTTGTGGCGTCGAAGTCGTTGGCGATGGTCGCGTTGGCGCTCAGCGCCTGGTCGATAATGCTCATGACTCTTTCTCCTTCTGATTGGTTGCACCGGTTGTCCCGGTATGCCTTGATGCCGTCGCCTCGCCTACCGGAGCGATCGGAACGCTGCGCGCACCTCCTCTGAAAAGAGCTGCGGCTGCTCCCACGCAGCGAAATGGCCACCGCGGTCGAGCTGATTGAAGTAGATGAGATTGTTGGGATAAGCGCGCTCCGCCCAGCTCCGCGGGGGGCGTGAACTGCACCTAACGGAAGGCGTCGCCGGTGCTGCGTTCGGCATCGAGCCTCCAGTCGAGGCGTGCGTAGAACTCCTTGGCGCGGTCGACGTCAGACACGGGGAGGACGATCAACTCAGGGTTGGCGGTGCTACTCATAGTTGACCTCCATCTCCGGTGTTTGAGGGTGGAGCTCCAGCCGTGAGACGAGTTCGGCCACGATCTCCGTAGCGGGCTGTGTCCGTTTGGCGAGCGCGACGCTTTGCCCGGCCCACAGGGACAACGGTTCGATCTCACCGGTCGTTCCAACCATCGGCGGCGCTGGCTCATATCGAACGATAGGTTCGCCGGAAGCGAAGTGCGCGAGCACCTCGCCCTCTCTCGGTCGACTGCCCGGTGCCGGCCGACCCGCGGTCTCCCACATCACGGCCGTTGAGTTGTGGATGGCGCGGTGCGAAGTGTCCGGCCATCCAACCTCATACAGGTTGGGATACCACTCTGCGTCCGTTTCGTTCGCAGCGATAAGGCGGCGTCGATACTCCTCGTGAATTGGCATTTCATCGGCCAGCAGGAAGCGCGTGCCGAGCAAGGCGGCCTGCGCGCCGAGGGCAAGCACCGCGGCGACTCCTCGAGCGTCGCCGATCCCACCAGCCGCAATCACCGGCACCGGCGACACGGCGTCGACGACCGCCGGCACCAGCGGGAGCGTTGCCACGCCACTCCAGACGTGCCCCCCGGCCTCCCAACCCTGCGCCACGACGATGTCCACGCCACATCCGACTGCGCGCCGCGCTTCCTCGACGCTGCCGACCGTGTGCATCACAAGCCCCCCGCCGTCATGCACCAACTCGACATAGTCCTGGGAATCGCCCCAGAAGAGCGACACGACCCGCAGTCCAGCGCTGAGGGCCTGATCGATTCGATGGTGCTGATCGAAGGCGAGAACGAAGTTGCCGGCAAACGGCCGATCAGTAAGGGCTGCCGTTTCCCGCACCACGGCTCCGGCATCGTCGGCCCACCCCAGCCCCAAAGTACCGAGACCGCCGGCATTTGAGACAGCGGCGGGCAAGCGCGGATCTGCAGACAGCGGTGCCTCGACGATCGGGAGCTCGATCCCTAGCAACTCACATACCGGCGTGTGGGTGCTCATCGGAGCCGCCCCCTTTCTGGCGCCGCAACGCCGGTTGACTGCCCCCAAATATGCAGCCGAACGACTTCGATCGCGCCCGGGTTACCACTGGTCCACACTGGCTGGGGGCCACGATCGCTCACCGGGCCCGGCTGGCCAGTGACAGCGCAAAGCGGCTGTGCTCGTCGGTCAGCCAGCGGTTCAGGGTCAGCCCGGCGGCGGCGAGGTCGGCCCGCACCCGCTCGATCGTGAA
>JBELAG010000121.1:0-15376 GCA_049509055.1 Solirubrobacteraceae bacterium | reverse complement strand
ACAGGGCCTTGGCTACATGCCTGCGCAAATCGATTTCTCGTTGCGGCATGGAGTCGACAAACGACTGCTGCAATTGGCGCCACTTGCCGCACACGAATTGAATCGGCGCTATCGCCTTACAACAGTCGGTGTATATACATACCGCAAGCTCTTGCCGACCTTCATTTATGTGGACGCGGTTGTTGTCGACACCCCAGTCGTCGACGCTGCTGCGGAAGAGGCGATCGCCAATTGCCGCGAGGTGGATGATCGGCTTGAGCGGGCCCGGACGTTCGTAACCTATCTCGACAACCAATGGAGCTTGGTTGAGGCAGGAGCAGTGCCGTTCGACTGGGCTGAGACGAGCAAGATGTTGCGACGCGATTTTGAGCGCGTCGAGAGAAGCGCTCGCCGGCAAACCCGGCCCCGACGACCCCAGCGATCTACGCCGCAGCGCGGCCGGCGCGCAAGGCGATCGCCGCCGGACGGTCCTTGACGTGACTGGAGCGCCGCGACGGCGGCTGACGCCCGAATCCCGGACGCGTTGGGCTCGCCGCGAGAGGGACAGGCCGGGGTTGAGCGAGTGAAGGCGAGATCCGGGCAGTCAGGGGTGACGCAGCGACCTGTCAAGCATCAGCACGCGGATCTGCGGCCCGTGTGCCTCCCGAAGAGCCAGCCCATAGCCGCCTCACGATCAGCGTGCCTAGGCAGACCCCCGGGTGTGGAGGCCGTTTCGCGGGCCATGCTTTCGGCGACCGATGAAAGTCAAGGGGGTTGGGGCAAAGATTTCGAGGTCTTGTCGGTCGCGTCGCGGGTCGTGCGGGGGCTGAGAGCGGCCTCCTGTGAGCTCGGCTCGGTGTGCCGGGCCGCTCTCGGCGTGGTTTTTCCCCGAATTTGCGCTGAGGTGATCGTCGCCGGGGTGGCCGGCGGTGCGCTGAGTGGTTAGGTTGTCGGGTGGGCGCGGGTGACCGACGTAGCGAAGTGCAGACGTCAGGAGCTGAAAGTCTGCCGCGCAGCTATGCCCCGTTGAGGGCCTACTTCAATGCGTGCTCCGGTGTCGCACTCGCGCCCTTTCGCTTGGCCGGCCGGCCCGCTTGCTGGTCGCAGACCATCCGCTGGTAGGACACTTCGGCCTGCTGTGCGAGCGCGCGCTCGGCGTCGCGGATCGCGCGGTTAGTGCTCCACACCCCCGCCGCCGCCTTCGTCCGTGGCTGGGCGCCGGCGGTGAGCTCGAGGTCGCGCAGCTTGGTGGCGGTCAGCGCGGGGCGCTGGTGGGCGTAGTCCTCGTGGCGGCGCAGCATGCACCAGAACAGGATCGCCAGCTTGCGCGCGGCCGCGACGATCGCGCGGCCATGGCCGCGCCGTGCCCGGACACGCTCGTAGAACGCGTGCAGCGGGCCGGGGTGCTTGACGACGCTCCAGGCCGCTTCGACCAGCGCCCACCGCGCGGACGCCGATCCGCGCTTGGAGATCCGGCCGGATCGCGCCGGCGCGTCGCCGGATTGGCGGACCTTGGGGTCTAGTCCGAGGTAAGCCACCAGCTTGCGGTTCGTCGAGAATCGCGTCACATCGCCGACCGCGGCCAGGAAGGTCGCGGCGCAGATCAGGTTGACGCCGGGGACGGTCATCAGCCGCCGGATCTCCGGCCAGGCCAGCGCCTGCTGGGCGATCAGCTTCTCGACCGCCTTGAGCTCCTGTTCCAGGAACGCGATCTGGCGCAGGCCGGCGTCGACGGACTCGCGCTCTTCCAGCGGCAGCTCGACCTCGGCCAGCCATTGGCGGCCACTGACGCCGAACAGGTCCGCGAATGCCGGGCGGGCGATCAGCCGGCGCTGGAGCACCGCGGAGATCTCGTTCTTGGCGCGCGTGCGGGCGCGCACCACCTGTTCGCGACGGGCCAGGCGGCGGCTCAAGATCCGGCAGCGCTCGTCAGGCACCCACACCGCGTCCAGCTCGCCCTTCCAGCACAGGCTCGCCAGGGTGCGCGCGTCGAGCCGGTCGGTCTTGGCCCGCGCGCTGGCGATCCCGGTGTCATCGGGGCTGACCACGATCACCCGGTCAACAACCGGCTCCAGGATCCGCGCGACCTCCCAGCAGCCGGCCGTGACCTCCAACGCCACCCGATCAGTGGCCAGCAGACTCTCGGCCAGCGTCCGCAGGCCTTCGGGGGTGCTGGGCACCCGGCCGGCGTTGCGGACCTTCCCGTCCTCGCAGATTGCCACCACACAGAAGTCGCGGTGCACGTCCAGGCCGATCGCCCGACCAATCCACCGCGTGAACACTGACATGTCATCACCTCCAGTTGACACTGACATGACACAACGCTTGGCGGGAGACGCAGCGGGACAACGACATAGACCGATACGAGCTTGACGCGCTCAATCCAGGCAAGTCGCAGGGGCGGCCGAACGAAAAGCACGGGCTCGAAGCCCATCGCCGAAAACGGCCTACCGTCTGCGTTCTCCCAATGAAGGCCCCTGTCCCGGATTGACCCAAAGCTACGGCCAGACCCGGACGGACCCTTCGAGAAGCATTTTCATGCCGCGACGAGCAGGGCGCCTGGCCCCCGGGCTTCGTCGGCGGTGCGCGAGCGCGGGCGGCTGAGCCCTGCAGCTCGCCGAAACCGGGGCTCACAAAGTGGCCTGCGGGACCCCGCGAATGCCTACGCAGTCGCCGGCTCGCCAGCCTGTCGCTGGTGGTAGCTCGCGAGCGCTGGCGCAGCTAACCCGAGCAGTCCGCGCTGCCGCTGGAGCCGGCGTTGCAGCAGCAACGGCCCGAGGCCCGTCGGCTGCCGAGTTCGTTTCCAAGCGCGAGCCTGAACGTCTCATTTCGGACCGCCGTGGGTGCGTGCGTTGCCGGCAGAGCGGAGGTTTCGCGGCGGGGTCGCCGATCGAGTTCGACTACTGCTCCGGACCAAAGACCGGCAGCGGCTCATCGCACACCGGATGGGTGGATGACGCCCTGAAGCGGCAGTCGTGGCGTCGACGCTGTCGTGCCCGCCCTGGTGCTTGGTGCTTCCCGGTCCAGTTATTGCTCGGAGCGACGATCGACTGATCGCCTCCGGTGCGCAGCGTAGGCGCTTCCGGTGAGAAGCAAGGGCGGCTGGAGGGATCGGCGTGAGTCGTGGTCGGTTCTCACGCCCCGCTTTCCGCGTGCTGGGATATGGCCGAACCCGGTTGGCGGATGAAGGTGCCGGCTGCCTCGATTGCGTCGGCGGCCTCGGGTAGGAATGACCAGAACAGGTGAAACGCGTGGGCGTCGACTGGGTAGAGCTCCAGCTGGGTGTTGACTCCGTGGTCGCGGGCGCGTGCGGCGAGGGACTTGGAGTCAGCGAGCCAAGCGTCGCCGGTGGCTGCCTGGATCAGCAGCCGCGGTAGGCCGGACAGGTCGGCCGCGAGCGGGTTGAGGATGGGATCGTCGGGAGGGTGTCCGGCGAGGTACATGTCGGCGCAGCGGCGGATGTCAGCGGCGGCGGTGAATGGAGCGGTGAGCTGGTGGTCGGTGGCTTGCTTGGGGGCGAGATCGACCCAGGGGCACAGAAGGACGGTCGCGCCGGGAAGTGGTGCGTGCCGTTGTTTGAGGGTGAGAAGCAGTGAGAGCGCGAGCCCGCCTCCTGAGGAGTCACCGGCGAGCGTCACGCGCTGTGACGCGACGCCCCGATCGAGCATCCATCGGTATGCGCTAAGTGCGTCCTCGACGGCGGCTGGGTATGGGTGCTCGGGAGCGAGCCGGTAGTCAGGCAGGAGGACGGCGGTCCGGGCCGCGGTGGCCAGCGCGCCGGCGTGGGCTTGGTATCCGAACGCGGACGCGAGCACGTACGCGCCGCCGTGCAGGTACAGAATCGTGGGGTCGCCGTCGGCCGCTGGACTCACGAGCAGTGACGAGACGCCGCCGGCCGTCACCGGCCGGACGCTGGTGCCGGGTGGCGGGGAGGTTTGTGCGAGGAACCGTTCGGTGAGGACGCGAGCTTCGTGCAGATCGCTGTCGTGGCTGAGACGGCCCGCCATCGGCTCCCAGAGCTTGGCCACGCGCCCGAGCATATCGCTGCTGACTGCCATGGCAGCCGACACCGCTTCGTCGACGTCGCGCAGAACTTTGCGTGCTTTGTCGAGCAGCGCCTCGCCGGCGACGGTAAGCTCGACGCGGTGCGTTGATCGGCGCAGCAGCTGGCAGCCGATCAGTTGCTCGAGGCCGCTGATCTGACGGCTGAGCGCCGGCGATGAGACGAACAGCCGCTCGGCTGCCCGAGCGAAACTCAACTCTTCCGAGACGGCAACGAACGCGCGCAGGTGGCGCAACTCGATTCCGTCCGGTGCCTGCGGGAACGGCAGCAGGTGCGCGCGCTCGGCCACCGGACAAGTATCGCCCTCGGGGCGAGACCGGTGTTGCTGATCGTGCACGACCGTCGTGCGCAATTGGACTTTCCGCTTTCGCCGGGTCGTGCAACGCTGCCCAGGTATGAACGTCTCAACCCCCATTCGGTCTTCGGCCAGCACGGACTTTGGTCCGGCCGCCGGGTTGGTTGCCGAGCTGAGGCTGCGCTTCGCGGCGAAGCGGTTACGGGGGCGCGTCTACTGGTCCCATGCGACATCTCCGGAGGCTCCAGCGCCGCTGCTGCTCTGGTTGAGAGACCCGCACGCGATCATCGCGGCCGAGAATGCCGATGTCCTTGGCCGGCTCCTGGTCTCCAATGCTCACGTGGTTGTGGTTGCGGTGTGGGTTCCGCGCTCGACAGGGCCTTCGTCGGGATGCGGCTATGAGATGGCGGCGCTCGAGTGGGCGGCCGAACATGCCCAAGAGCTCGACGCGGACCCACGGCAACTGCTTCTGACCGGTCAGGATGTCGCTGGCGCGCAGGCCGCCTGGGTTGCGATCAGAGCGGCCGACCGCGGATGGCCAGAGCTCCACAGACAGTTCCTCGTCCACCCCACCTTCACCGACCGATATCCAATCCCTTCGCGTCCCGTCCGCGTGGCTCCCGCGACGATCATCACCACTGGCGCTCTGAGCGACGACGGACGCCGATACGCGCGCCAGCTGCGAAGCGCAGGAGTCGAAGTCGCCGAGTTGCTCGACACCGACGTCACGCCGACCTTTGAGCCGCGATCGAACCGACATGGCGGCGCCGAACAAGCCAGCACGATGGCGCTGCCGACGGCCGGCGGGCCACCACCGTCACGCTCCCAAGGGCACTCCGATCGAGAAAGCGACACCAGATGAGACCCAGCCTGAATCGGCGCACCGCACCGCTTCGGACACCGCCTTTGGCGGCGGGCTCGCCACGAGCTGCTTGTGCCAAGGCCACGATCCCACAGACGACCGAGGGGATCGCGTCGATCGCGGCGGCTCCGGTCCGAACCGCCCACACCACGTTCGGCACCGTCGCCCGGGTCTTCGGGAGCCGCCCGCCGCTGGCACGGGTGCTGTTCCTCGGTGTGCTGGTCGCTGCGCTCATGTCCGGGTGTGGTGGAAGCGGCACCGCGTCGCGGTTGCAGAGCCGCCTTCTGTCGGTTGCGGACCTGCCGGCCGGTTGGTCGTCCGTCGCGGTCAGCGCAAGCCCGGTGAAGGTGACCGACACGCCGTGCCTGGAGCATCTGGGCGCGAACCCAAAGGGCTGGAGCTACCAGACCGCCGGGTTCGTCGAGGGCAAATCGATCCCCAACCTCGGCGAAGTCCTCGCCACGGGCGCACGGGTTGAAGAGACGTGGGACCGCTTCGGCGGAGCCCTCGCCAGCTGCAGATCAGCAGGGCTGAAGTTGGGCAATACCACGGTCGAGGCGACCGTCCGGCGGTTGGCGTTCCCGCGACTCGGTCGCAGCTCGTCGGCCTACGCTTGGGCGTTCTCGCTCGCTGGAATCAAGCTCGGGTTCGACCTCGTCCTCTTCCAGACACGCCGCTATGACGGCTACCTCTCCTTCGCCGACGTGGGCCAGCCCGCGACCGCCACGGTCGAGGCGTTCGCACAGGCGGCCGTGGCGAAGGCGCAGACCGGCGCCACCGCCCCAGTGTCCGACAGCGTTTCGATCGCCTCAGCACCGGTCCGCACCGCACACACCCGCCTGGGACCGGTCGGATACCGCGCGATCGGAACCGGGCCACCACTGCTCCTGATCACCGGCTACGGCGGCACAATCGACAGCTGGACCCCGCAGTTCGTCGACGCTCTCGCCCAGCACTACCACGTCATCACGCTCGACAACGCCGGCATCGGCAAGTCCGGCAACCTCCCCGCCCCGCTGACGATCGACGCGATGGCAGACCAGACAAGCGCGCTCATCACTGCGCTCGGGCTCGGACGCACGGACGTGCTCGGCTGGTCGATGGGCAGCATGATCGCGCAGGCGCTCACGGTCCTGCACCCCAACCAGGTACGCCGACTCGTGCTCTGCGCCAGCTATCCCGGCAACGGAACGACCGTCCAACCCACCCGCCAAGAACTCAACGCGTTCGAAAGCGGCGACCCCCAGAAGGTCATGGCCGCTCTCTTCCCGGCCGACCAGACGGCCGCGCAGAACACCTACCTCGCGGCAACCTCCAGCTATCCACCCGCAACGCCCGCTCCCGCAGTCGTTCTCACCGCTCAACGCCACGCCATCGACGCCTGGTGGAACGGAGCCGACCCCGCCGGCACGCATCCAGCCACGATCACCACGCCGACGCTCATCGCCGACGGCACGCTCGATCGGCTCGACCCGCTCGCCAACAGCCAGACCCTCGCCAAGCGGATCCACGGCGCCAAGCTCCATCTTTACCGCGATGCGGGCCACGCGTTCCTCTTCCAGGACCAGACGAACCTCGTCCCGACCATCGAATCGTTCCTCCGCTAAGCCCCGGCCCCCTTGAGCCATCCCGGGCATCACGAAGACCCGCGAATCGCCACCCAATTCCGGCCGGCCGCGGTCCAGCCAGAGCCGCGCAGGCGCGGAACGCGCGCACCACGAATGAGCGCCCGCGCCGACTCGCGGTTAGGTCCCCCCACCAGAATCGGGCAAACATTCGCCAACAGAACCGCGACATGCAAGCACCCTGCGCGGCCGCGCCAGAGCGGTCACGACGCCGTTGGTCCACGACCAGAACGGGCCACGATCACCCCGGATCGCGTCCCCGGTGCACATCCGGCTCGGATCTATCATCGGTGGCGCTTCGCTCAAACCTTCGGCGGGCACGAAGCTCCGGCCTCCAACTCCCGGCCACGCGAGCTGTCGACCCGTCACTTCTCTCGGAGGGCTCCATGGAAGCTCCAGACGTACATCCGTTCCTCAGACCGGGACGTCGGAACACTTACACCGCCTACAGCATCTGGAGTTTCGTCGCGTGGGCGATCCTCTGGGTAATCCTCGCAAACACCCTCACGAAAGGAAAGCTGGGCTACGTCCTCTTGTGCTTCATCGGATGGGTTATCGGTTGGGCTTCCGCGACGCTCGCCCGAATCCTCTACCCACCACCCAAACACACGTTCCTGCCGAGGCCGACGGCAAAGCCCGAAGACTGAGGTGCTCCACCCCTACGTCATAAACACCCTGGGGTGACCGTGCCTCCTGACATTTCTCGGTTGCCGCATTCGCCTCCCCACCATTCTGCTCCTACTGGCCGCCGTGCCGTCGCACCCCGTTCGCGCGGAGAGGGCCCAAGGCGCCAGCGAGGACTCCACCGCCAAGCTCGGCGCGCGTGGCTGCATCTGGCGCGAGCAGTAGTCGGGCTCGGTCGGCGAGCCTCGCCGGAAGACTTCCGGTCCGCCCCGGGGAGGGGAAGTGCACCCAAAGACTTGCGCATCTGAGCAGCACCAGCAACGCAGTTCTCGGCGTCCGAGACTTCTGAATCGCCCCTCGAAGCGGCAGCGGCGGACTGCTCGGGTTAGCTGCGCGAGCGCTCGCGAGCTACCACCAGCGACAGGCTGGCGAGCCGGCGACTGCGTAGGCATTCGCGGTCCCGCAGGCCACTTCGTGAGCCCCGGTTTCGGCGAAAACCGGGGCTTCCCGGGGCCTGCGGATGCCGGCCTTACGAGGGAGCCGAGCGAGCTTCGGGGCCAGCGGCGCATTGCGCGGCTGGCGCCCTGCGTCGTCAGCGGCCGCAAGCTCGGCACCACCACGGATGTCGCGAAGAACCGCGACACGCCCAGCGCGACCGCGCGCGCCCAGGTGTTGGTCAGAGCCGGGTGCGCAGTCCGGTGTCGAGTTCGCGCGCCAACGCGACGACGGCCGCGTGCTTGGGGCGCCGGTCTGACGCGCGCTGACCGCGTCCAGCGGCCGGGGTGCGTGGCGCTCGGGGGCGCCGTGGGCGTAAGGCCGTGACGATCGCTTGGGGCGGCGGCGCGCCTGTGGTGTCTGTCAGCGCGTCACGGGCGTCCTGTAAGCGGGAGATCTCCTCGCGCGCGGCGCGCACGCGGTGTTCGATCCGGTCGGCGAGCTCGACGATCGTCATCGCCTGAGCAGGCTAGCGAGTCGCCCACACCATGACCCAGCGGTCCCCGTCGATTCCTGCCGTCTCGCGAGGCCATCGCGCCGCGAAGGACAGCGGCCCGGGGCAGCCGGTCTGGCTCGACGCTGTTGGCCGACCAGCTCCAACCGTTGCTGGCCGAGTCTGGGTCGGGTCGCAGCGCACGGATCGCCGAGCGAGCCGGCGCCAGCTATAGCCGGGTCCTGGCCCTGTTGCGCGAGCTGGAGTCCGCCGGGATGGTCCGGCGGACCGGCAGTCGTCGCTCGACGTTGTGGCTGGTGATCACCGATGAGGAGCGGACCGCCCAGCTCGAGCGCCCGGCCGGCGCCTGGCGTGAGGATCGGACCCAGCGGCGCGGCCGAGCCCGGAGTTCATGCTCCAGCGTTCGGCGCGAGTCGCCTTGACCGGCCTGGCCACCCCTACGTCGCGAGGCTGTCGCACAAAGGAATGGCGCTGTTGTCCCGCCACAATCGCGCCGCTGGACCGTTCTGACCGACCTCGTGTAAGGCCGTCTCGCGCCAACCGACGCGCTCGTTGAACTTATCCGATTTCCGGCGGCAAGGAGCCCTTGTGACCCGCCCACAACCGGAATCCGGTGGCTGCGGTTTGTGCGACAGCTTCCCGGGCGGCTTGCGCCGGCACCTCTGAGGAACGAGAATCGTGGACGGCCGCCGGATAGACGTCGGTGAGGCTTGGTGCGGATGTTCGAGCCCGTGCGACAGCTTGGCGCTGGAGCCTGTGGAACCGTTGATTGCTGCCATGAGCGCGAAAGCCAGACTCATCTCTGGGAGGCTCCTCCCGGCGGCCGACATCGTCCCTTCGTCCCCGAAGTCCGCCAGCCGCACCTGACATCCGAGCATGCTCATCGGGCCGACCGACAGACGCCGGTCGCCCCCCTTTGGCATGCCCGGACCGGTTCGCGCACCCGACGGGATTCACAAGCCAGCCTCTCGCCATCGCGATCGTCGGCCGAGCGCGCCGTTCTCGATGGAAGCGTTTGTCGCTTCGTCTCCGAGCTCAAACTCGGATGAGCCGGTGGACCGTCGTCGATCCGATGGCGCGGGTCATGGGACCCGTTCGTCGAAGCCGCTGGCTCACCGCTCGGGTTCGAGAGGTCGTGGTGGCCGTCCGCGGTATCCGCGCGACGGAGGGCGCTAGCCGGCTCTGCCGGGATACCCCTGGTGGTCGCACGTCAGGCCTCGGTGGCGGCCGGAGGCCGACAGCGCTGCCGCATTTCTGGAGTGCTAGGTAGAGAGCACCTTTCGGGCCGGCGCCTGATGGGGAAGTGCTGCAGGTCAGTGCCAGGGTGGCGTCGCGGGGCGGTGAACGGACACGACTTCGCAGAGTGCGGGGGCGGCGGTTCCGATCTCGGCGATTTGTTTGAGGTGTGTCCTTGATTCGGGGCTTTGGAGCATCGCTTGGAATGCGTCTTGGCTTTCCCATTGGGCGTAGTTGACGACCTTGGTGCCGTCGAGGCTGCGGTGGAGGTTGGCGGAGATGAAGCCGGGCAGGTGGCGCATGACGTCGTCGGTTGCGTGCTGCCAGTGCTCGATGAGGTGTTGCTGGTCGGCTGGGTCGACGGTGAAGACGTTGATCAGGGTCACGAGTTGAGCGCCTGCTTCGATGGTGGTCTGGGGTGGTGTTGGCATGGCTCGGTCCTTGTCTGGGGTTCGGGGGTCAGATCGTGTCGGACGCAGGTCGCAGCTCGTCACTCGGTGGCGAACACGACTTGGGGTTCAGATTGGTTGCGCGCTCGTCCGGGCAGGGCGATGGCTCCGAGGTAGCCGACTGCGCAGGCGCCGGCGGCGACGTAGCAGCCGGCGTGCAGTCCGGCCATGAATGCGCTTTGGACGTGTGCGATCAGTTGGTGGCCGATCGCGGCCGGGGCGCGGTCGGCGATCGCGTAGCCGGCACCGACCGAGCGGCGCGCGGCGGCAAGGGCGGTGTGCAGCAGGCCGTGGGTGGCGGTGGTCAAGTGTGTGGTGTAGAGCGATGCGTAGACGCTGCCGATGATCGCGACGCCGAGCGTGCCGCCGGTCTCCCGGGTGGCGTCGTTGACGGCTGAGCCGACCCCGGCCTTGGCGGGTGGTAGGACGCTGAGGATCGACTCGGTCGCGGGGGTGGTGATCAGGCCCATCGCGGATCCCATCATCACCTGCTGGATCGCGATGACCGGGTAGGGGAGGGTCGGCGAGTCCTGGGCGATCCATGCGAACGCGCCGGCCAGGAGCACCAGGCCGGTGCAGACGATCGCGCGGGTCCCGAGGCGGGCGGCGAGGTTGGCGCCGAGTACTGAGAACAGTCCGAGGCTGAGCGCGACGGGCAGGATTCGGACGCCGGTGGAGAGTGTGCCGTAGCCGCGGATGAACTGGAAGTACTGGGTGATCAGGAAGATGAACCCGAACAGCGCGAAGAACGCGATCGTGACCGACCCGCTCGCGGCCGCGAACGCGGGCGTTCGGAACAGTTTCACGTCGAGCATCGGATGCGGGCTGTCGCGCTCGATCAACACGAACGCGATCGCGCTCAGGATCGCGATCGCGAACCCGACCAGGGATGGTGTGGACGCCCACCCGCGGCCGGGTGCCTCGATGATCGTGTACACGAGCGAGCCGATCGCGACACTGGCGGTCAGCAGCCCGGGCCGGTCGACCGGCGGGGTGGCCGGGTCCCGTGACTCGGGAACGACCGCGAACACCGCGACGGCGGCGACGAGCGCGACCGGCACCAGCGCGATGAACACGCTCGGCCAGCTGAACGCTTGCAGCAGCAGCCCGCCCGTGACCGGGCCGACGGCGACCGCCAGCCCCGTGACTGCTCCCCATGCGCCGATCGCCGCGGCGCGCTCTTTGCGGTCGGGGTAGGCGTTGGTGATCACCGACAGCGTGGTGGGGAAGATCAGCGCCGCGAAGGTGCCCATCACGAACCGCGTCGCGATCAACTGGCTCGGGTTGGCGCACACCGCCCCGATGGCGCTGGCGATCGCGAAACCGATCAGCCCGGTCAGGAGCGCCGGGCGGCGGCCGTAGCGGTCACCGAGGCTGCCGGCGGCGAGCACCAGCGCCGAGAACGACAGGCTGTACCCGTCGACGATCCACTGCAGATCGGTCGTCCCGGCATGCAGTTGGCGGGTCAGCGAGGGCAGCGCCACGTTGACGATCGTCGTGTCGATATTGATCGCGAACGCCGACAAGCACACTGCGGCGAGGATCAGTCCGCGGCGAACAGGCGGCGCGGCCGGAGTGTCGTTCGCTGCCGGGATCAGGGGAGATGTGTGGTGGGCGGTCATGGTCAGCTCGATGTCGGGCCCTGGAGCTTGCCCGGCAGCGGCCGCGCGCGCCAGATGCCGATGTCACCGGCGATCGATGACAAACGTCATCAGTCGCTTGCGCTGCGGGCGCGGCGGGTGCATCGTTTCGGGCGTGAGAGCACGGCTTGGTCAGTCACGCCCGCGGGGCCTTGTGGCTGCTCGGTGGGGGGTGCTGGCGTTCAGCGCGTTCCACGCGCTGGACGAGCTCGGTCGGATCGCGGGCGCGTCGGTGGGCGCGGGCAAGGTCGCGGCCGCGGCCGCGATGAGCGTGGTGTTCGTGTCGATGCACCTGCGCCACCTGTGGTTCGCCACCCACGGGCGGCGGCCGCCGCACGGTGCGATCACGCTCGCGGTGATGGCCTGTGCAGAGCTCGTCGGGCTGGTGGTGATCGGCGTGCCGTGGACCGGTGATCTGTACGCGCTGGGAGTGTCGGCGCTGGTCGTGCTCGCGCCACCGTGGTCGCTGGGCGTGGTCGCCGCATGCCTGCTCGAGCCGCTGCTCACCGGCCTGCACGGAATGATCTTCGGCTCCGAGGTGTCGACTTTCCCCGAGCGGCTGAACACCAGTTACGCCCTGCTGGCGGACGTGTTGTCGCAGTTCGTCATCGTCTGGTTGATCGCTGCCGTGTATCGCCTCGAGCTCTCACGCGGAGCGCTCGCTGCCGCCGCCGCCGAGCAGGAGCGCCAACGGGTCCGCGCGCGACTACAGGCGTCACTGAATCACAACCTGAGCGGGCTGCTCGACGCCGGCCGAAAGGCCCAGGTACAGATCGGCCGGCAGGGCGTGGCCGGCGCGCTGCTCGCGCTCGACGGCCTGATCGAGTTCTCCCAACACGCGCTGAGCGATCTGCGCCGGGTCGTCGCCGACGCCCGCACCCCCGCCGGCAGCAGCGCCGCCGACGGCCTGATCGAGGCGGCGCGGATCGCCCGCACGCCGATCGGGCGGGCGCTGTCGGTCGGTCGCGCGCGCGTCGCGTGCTGGGCGCTCTATGTGCTGTGGTTCGCGTTCGTGCCGCTCTTCGTAGCTGGAGTCTTTGGCCCAACCGGCAGTCACCCGTCACTGCCGCCGTTCTTGGCCGCGACGATCGCGCTGGGCGGCCTGCAGACCTGGCTGCAGGTCGACGTGATGCGCGGCCGGGGCCCACACTTCGCAGCGGCGCGCTGGTGGCTGATGCTCGCCATCTTTGCTGCCGTCCTGCCGTGGGGCGGCTACTCGTGGCTGTCCGCGGGCTGGTTCACGGCCGCCTGCGCCGCGATCAGCTTCACCGGCTGGCGACGCTGGCTGCCCGTCGTGGCGATCGCGGTCGCTGTCGCAATCGCCGACCTGTTCGTGCAGCTGCCTTACATGAACGCGTTCAATCTGTTCGTTGAGGTCGCTGGGATGTTCGTGTTCTCGATCTTCGTGTCAGCGGCCCTTGCCGCGTCCACCTGGCTCGTCGCCGCGGTGCGCGAGCTCGAGCAGGTCCGCGGGCAGCTTGCCGAGCACGCCATCCGTGAAGAACGGCGCAGGATGTGGAGCGATCTGCACGACATCCTCGGCCAGAGTCTGACCGCGATCTCGCTCAAGGCCGGCCTCGCCCGCGAGCTCGTGATCAGCGGCGACCGAACGGCGGCCCACAGCGAGGTCACCGACGTGCTCGCGCTAGCCGAGGCCCAAGCCGCCGAGATCGACCAGGTCGCTGGCAACCAACGCCGCGTACAGCTCACCACCGAGCTGGACGCAGCCGTCGCGCTGCTTCGCGCGGCCGGGATCGACGTGAGCACCGCGATCGACCTCGAAGAACTGAACGACGATGTGAGCACGCTGCTGGGCTGGGCGATCCGCGAAGGCACCACCAACATCCTGCGCCACGCCAACGCTCGCAGCTGCGAGATCGTGCTACGCCGCAACGACGGTCGCGTCCAGCTGCAACTGCGCAACGACGGCGCCCGCACACCGGCCCCGGGCGGCAGCGGCCTTGCCGGTCTCCATGAACGGCTCGCACTCGCCCAGGGAAGCGCTCAAGCGGAGCCACTGCCCGGCGGCCGGTTCCAGCTGCACGTCCAACTACCGGCATGATCCGCGTCCTGCTCGCCGAGGACCAGCACCTGATCCGCGGCGCGCTGCTCGCACTGATCCGCCTCAACCACGACATGCAGGTGGTCGCCGAACTCTCCCACGGCGACCAGATCCTCCCGGCATGCATCCGCGAGCGGCCCGATGTCGCCGTGCTCGACATCGACCTGCCCGGCACTGACGGGCTCACGGCCGCCGCCGCTCTGCGCGACGAGCTCCCGCAGACCAGAGTCCTGATCCTCACCGGACTCGGCAACCCCGGCCACCTCGTCCGCGCGCTCGAGGCCGAGGTCGCCGGCTTCCTGCGCAAGGACGCCCCACCCCAAGAGCTCGCCGACGCGATCCGCCGCGTCGCCAAGAACCAGCGCTTCCTCGACCCCGAGCTCGTCGCGACAGCTCTCCGGATCGGTACCAGCCCGCTCACCCCGCGGGAGACCGACGTGCTGCGCGTCGCGGCCGCCGGGAGCACGACCGAGGAGATCGGCGCGGAGCTCTACCTCAGCGGCCCGACCGTCCGCAACTACCTCTCAAACGCCATCTCCAAGCTCGACGCCCGCAACCGAATCGACGCGATCCGCATCGCCCGCGACGCCGGCTGGATCTGACCGAATCGCGGCCCCACGAGCCGCGTGCCCGCCCGGGTTGCGCTGACCGCAAGCACGCGCAGACCGACCCCAAAGCCCTGCCGGGCGCCTCGTCGAAACGCCCGGGCGCTCCCGCCGCGCGCAGGCGCGATCAGCGCCCGATGTCAGGGGCCACCTGGCTGAACGTGCGTGGCTGCCGGTAAGTGGTTCTGGCGGCGTCACGTGGGTGGTACGTCAAGGGGGGTGCTCACTGAAGGCCGGACGGCTGCAAGCACCAAAGCGGCCACTACGCCGTCTATGTCAGCGCAGCTGCTGTAGGCGTAAAGGAGCCGGTACTCCGGCCCGACGGCTCGCTGCTGCTCTGCTGAAGCGGCTGTCGACCAAGCGTTTGCTGATCGTCCGAGACGCGGGGTCGAGCAAGCACTCTGGAAGGTACGTCCTCGTCGAGGGCGGGCTTGCGCTCTGCCGCGAAAGGGATCGCCAGCTCTGCCCCGGCCGCACGATGGCTTTCGCGTGAGAGCACTCGCCCGCGGCCCGGCTCGCCTGCGGGCGATTGACCGCTGACCCACTACCGATTTGACGGCTGGGGCGCCCGCGGTCCGGCCACGGCCATCGCGACATCGTGGGCGCGGCGCGCGCCCCTCCTTCGCGGCTCGTCGAGGCCTCGGCGACGGGCGTTCGCCGATCTGCCCATGCAAACGCCGACTCTGCACGCCGTCGCGTCCGCCCCGGATTCGGCGACGAGCATGTCCGGCCGCCCAGCGCGCGCGATGCCCACCTTGTTTTCCGGGCGGCTCCACGTCGGCTCTCGGCCCTGGACGTCGCGGAATTGCGGGGCTGAGCTTTGGTGAGCAGAGCGGTGTGATCGGTGAGCTTCTCGTGGTCGCCGGGGTGGCGTGATGGGCGTCGGTTGTGTTCGCACCGGATGGGCGGCGGCGCGTGCTGCCGTGCCGTCGGAGCGATTCCATGGGTGGCGGGGTGGATGGAATAGATGCGGGGGCGGGAGCGTCT
>JBELAG010000120.1:0-15428 GCA_049509055.1 Solirubrobacteraceae bacterium | reverse complement strand
GCCGCGACAACGCGCTGCATCGCGCCGCGGTCGGTGACGTCGGCGGCGAGCCCGAGCGCCTCGCCGCGCAGCGCATCGGCGGCGCTCTGCGCCGCCACCGGCTCGAGGTCGACGATCACCAGCTTCGCGCCGCGGGTGGACAGGGCCGTCGCCGTGCCGAAGCCGATGCCCCTGGCCCCGCCGGTCACGATCGCCACCTTTCCTGCGAGGTCGAAGCTCGCCATCGGCAGCCGATTCAAGCAGACGCGTAGAGTGGCACCCCGTGGCATCGCTCAACGCACTGGACCTGCGGCTGCTGCTGGCCGCCCGGACGCGCGGGCACGGCCCGCTGCGCGATCGGATCGCGCTCCGTTACTCGCGCGCGGGCGAGCACGCCGCGTGCTGGCTGGCGCTGGGCGCCGGCGGCGCGCTGCTCGACGCCCGGCGCCGTGGGCGCTGGTGCAGCGGCGTGGGTGCGGTCGTGGCGGCCTACGGCGCCAACTACGCGGTCAAGCTGGCGGTCCGGCGGCGCCGGCCGCAGCTCGACGGCCTGCCGGCGCTGTCGCCGGTCGTCTCGTCGCTGTCGTTCCCCAGCGCGCACGCCACCACCTCGTTCGCGGCCGCACGCGCCTATCGCGGGCTCGTGCCGGCGCCCGCGCTGTACGCCGCGGCGGGGCTGTTCGCGCTCAGCAGGCCCTACCTCGGGGTCCATTACCCCAGCGACGTCGTCGCGGGCGCGCTGCTGGGCACGGCGCTGGCGGGCGCCTGGACGGCGCGCGTCGGCAGGCCGGCGGCCGGGTGCGCGCGATGCCGATGAAGGTGGGCATCGTCGGCATGCCGAACGCCGGCAAGTCGTCGCTGTTCACCGCGCTCACCGGCGTCGCAGCCGAGGCCGCCAACTATCCGTTCACGACGATCGAGCCCAACGTCGCGATCGTCCCGGTCGCCGACGACCGGCTGGAGGAGGTCGCGGCGACCGTGCGGGCGTCGAAGATCGTGCACGACACGATCGCCTTCCACGACATCGCGGGCCTGGTCGCCGGCGCGCATCGCGGCGAGGGCCTGGGCAACCAGTTCCTGGCCAACATCCGGGAGACCGACGCGATCGTGCACGTCGTGCGGGCGCACGTCGACGACAGCGTCGTTCACCCCGAGGGCCGCGTCGACCCGCTGGCCGACATCGACACGATCGAGACCGAGCTCGTCTACGCCGACCTCGAGCAGGCCGAGCGCCGGCTCGACCGCGTCGCCAAGACGGCCAAGAGCGGCGACCGCCACGCGATCGCCGAGGCGGAATGGCTGCGCAGCCTGATCGAGGCGCTGTCGGCCGGGCGCCCGGCCCGCACCGTGCCACCGCCGGCCGAGGCGCTCGACGCGGTGACGCTGCTCTCGCCGCTGACCGCCAAACCGGTGCTGTTCGTCGCCAACGTCGATGAGGGCAGCGACGAGGTCCCGCCGGCGATCGCCGCGCACGCCGCCGCGCAGGGCGCGCGCGCCGTGGCCGTCTCGGCCCGCCTGGAGTCCGAGCTGTCCGAGCTCGACGACGCGGACGCGACGTCGATGCGGGCGGACCTGGGGCTGGCCGAGTCGACGCTGCAGACGGTGGTCCGCGGCGCCTTCTCGCTGCTGGAGCTGGTGGCGTTCTTCACCGCCGGCGAGGACAAGCCGGCGCAGTCCTGGCATCTGCGGCGCGGGCTGTCGGTCTGGCACGCCGCCGGACTGATCCACTCCGACATCCAGCGCGGGTTCGTCCGCGCCGAGGTGGTCGGCTGGGACGCGCTGCGCGACGCCGGCGGTTACGCGGGCGCCCGCGAACGCGGCACGCTGCGCCTCGAGGGCCGCGACTACGTCGTCGCCGACGGCGACGTGATCACGGTCCGCTTCACCCCGTGAACGCCCCCGGGCGGCAGGCGGCTACAGCTCGGCGAGCGAGCCGGCCGCCTGCAGGCGCTCGGCCAGCCGGTTGAGCCCGAGGCCGCGTGCGGCGGCGGCGCCCTGCGCCAGGTCGGTGTCGCGGTCGGCGGGCAGCGCCACCGCGGTGCCGCGCAGCCGCGCGATCTCGCCGAACGCCCGCAGCAGCTCGGCGTTGTCGCGCAGCGCGGCGGCGATCTTCGGGCGCTGCTCGCCGGCCGCGGCGATCACGCCCTCGAGCGAGCCGTGGCGCGCGAGCAGCGCAGCGGCCGTCTTGGCTCCGATCCCCGGCGCCCCGGGCAACCCGTCGGAGGGGTCGCCCCGCAACGCGATGAAGTCGGGGACCAGCTCCGGGCCGACGCCGTAGCGGCGACGGACCTCGTCGGGATCGACCTCCTCGAAGCCGCTCGCGCCCTGCTTGAGAAAGACGACGCTCACCCGATCGCTCGCGCACTGGTACATGTCGCGATCGCCGGTCATGATCAGCGCCCGCCCGCCGGCGGCCGCCTCGGCCTCGCCCAGCGACCCGAGCAGGTCGTCGGCCTCCAGGTCCTCCGAGGTCTGGCAGATCCAGCCCAGCGCGCCGAACAGGTCCGGCGCCTGCTCGAACTGCCAGGCGAGCGCCTCGGGCACCGGCGGCCGCTGGGCGTGATAGCCCGGGAACAGATCGACCCGGTAGGTGGCCGCCTCCGCACCGAAGCACACCACGATCGCCCGCGGCCTCCGGTCGGCCGCGATCCGCAGGATCAGGTTGGTCGCGCCCAGCAGCGCGTTGACCGGCCGCTTCCGGGCGTCGGTGATCGAGTCCGGCAGCGCGAAGAACGAGCGGTAGAGCACGAACGGTCCGTCGATCGCCAGCAGCGGCCCGGGCATGGCGGCCAATCTAATGGTTCGCGCGGTCCGAGCGCGGCGACGACGGCGCCCGGCGGTCAGCCCGCCGTGACGGCGGGACCGTCCAGGGTGCCGTCGACGATCCGGTAGCTGCCGGGTCCCGGCAGGGCGGCGGCGACGGTGCCGGCGGCGGCGACCGGGACCGAGCCGATCGTCTGCCAGGCGCCGGCGTCGAGGGCCTGCAGTGCGACGACGGCCGGCGCCGACGTGTCGGCGGCCTGAGGTGCCGGACCGAGCGTCGTGGCGGGCGCCGGAAAGATCGCGGCGTCCAGGGTCTCGCCGGTGGCGGTGGTCGAGATCGTCGTGAACGCGGCGTCGGTGCTGTCGAGGCCGAACGCGCTCTGCAGCTGGGGGCCGGTGACGTCGGTGATCCCGCCGCTGCCGACGACGTCGGCGGTGAGGATCCGCGGCGATACGCCGTGCCGGGTGACCAGGATCCCGGTGAGCGTGCCCCGCAGGAGGCTCCCGAGCTTGGCCGCGGCGGTCTGCGGCGTCATCTGGAAGGTCCAGCTGTGGTACGGGTCGCCGCCGGCGGCGTCATACGGGTCGGGGACTCCCACCAGCCAGGGCTTGGGGGTGGTGCCCAGCCACACATTCTGGACGCTCTCGGTGTAGCCGCCCGAGCTGGCGAAGTAGTAGGTCACCGCGGGAACGCCGTCATAGGTGACGATCTCGCCGCTGGTGGCCGCGACGGCGGCGTCGGTCGACGGCGTCTCGGCGGCGACGCCGCCGTAGGCCTGCGAGCGGGTGTCGGAATAGAGCGTGTAGCCGTTGCCGTGGACCGAAGTCGTGATCGCATACGTCCGCGCCGCGATCGCCTGGGACTCGAGCGCCGCCGCCGGCCAGCCCGAGGCCGACATCTCGACCGCCACCACCCCGAGGACGTAGTCGTCGAGACCGACCGCGTTGACCGCCTGCACACCGCCCTGGCCGTTGGGCCGGAACTCCAGCGCGCCGCGGTACCTGCCCGTGCCGGCGAGGTCGACCGGCCCGGGGCCGCTCACGCTGAGCGGCGCGGCGAACGTTCCCACCGGCCCGCCGGACGGCGTGTCGACCTGCACGCCGGCGGTGCCGGCGGCGGTCACGGTGTAGGTGGTGGCGGGATCGAGGGCGACCGCGGCCGAGCCCGCCGAGACCGCGGCGGTGGCGCCGCTGAACGAGACGGCGGGCCCGGCGCTCAGCAGCACGCGGACGATCCGGGTGGGGTCGGTGACGCCCAGCGCGGTGCCCTGGTAGTAGTGCGCGAGGATCGCCCGGTCACTCCAACCCTGCAGCGCATAGCCGTAGGCGCCGTACTGACTCATGCCGATGCCGTGGCCGTTGCCGCCGCCCTGGATGTAGAACAGCGTCGCGGCCTGCGCGCCGCCGGCCAGGCCGAGCACCGAGACGCCCGCGCCGAGCGTCGCCGCCGCGAGCGCGGCGGCCCGCCGCACCGGCGCGGTCGGGCGTCGGGAGCGGATGACGGCGGTGAGCGAAGGGAGAGGGGGCATGGGGTCAGCGGCGTGTCACGGAGTGCCTGGACCACATCGGCATCCGCGACCCGCAGACCCCTGTCTCCGCGCACCGCTGGACGATTCTTCGATCTCCGTGTCAGAAGAGCCGCACCGCTCAGCGGCGAGTCAGCGCACTTCCTCCCGCGAACTCGTTGACGAACCCGACGCCGTCGGGCGTGCCCAGCCCGGTGGCCAGGTCATAGCCCGCAACGGCGGCGTAGCCCGCCACGGTCTGCGGCCCGGGAAACGGGTCGGTCGCCGGGTTGACGAACGACTGGTCGGTGTCGCCCGCCGTCACGTCGGTGAGACCGGAGTTGACGCCGTCGCCGATGCCGTACAGCCGCGGGTTGAGCAGCCCCAGGTCGTGTCCGGCGGCCTGGTCGGCGACCGCCACCACGCCGGCGAACATCGGCGTGGCCTCGCTCGTGCCCCCGATGACCGCCCAGACCGGTGTCGACGGGAACCCGAGCGCCGAGGCATCGAAGCTCCAGTAGACGTTTGCGCCGCCGTCGACCGCTGCGGTCATGCTGACGTCGGGCGTCCCGCGCTGCAGCCCGACGGTCGAGGCGACGCCATCCTGATACCACGGCCGCGGGAACACGACCGACAGCCCGCCGCCGCCGGCGGCCGGGGACGGCGGAGCGTCGTTGAGCTGTGCCAGCAGGGCGGTGTCGTTCCAGACGTTGTCGGGCGCGAGGCGGTTGCCGTCGGCATCGAGATGCAACTGGGTGCCGCCGACCGAGGTCACGAGCGGATCGGTCGACGGCCAGCTGTCGACCCGGAACGGGTAGTAGTCAATCGCATCGGGGGCGTCCGTCTGGTCGGTCGGTCCACCGTCGCCGGCGCCGCTCACCACGGTGATGCGGTGCAGCCAGGCGTTGACGTACGCGCTGCGCAGGCGCTTGATCGACTGCGCGCTGGGGAACGTCTGCTCGGTCGCGCCGAAACTCTGGCTGATCACGTCGCCGAGGTGGTGGTCGATCACGTAGTTCTCGGCCTCCACGATCTGCGGGAAGCCGACGGTGCCCTCGGTCTCGGCCACCGGCGTCTCGACGAGCAGGATGTTGGCCCCCGGCGCCATCGCGTGCGAGTACTCGACGTCGAGCGAGGTCTCGATCCCCCAGTTGGGGTCGGCGGGGTTGGTGGGATCAAACGGCGGGACCGGCCCGTCCGGCTGGATGATCTGGAAGGACGGCGGGGCCGGCAGGCCGTAGGCCTGGTCGAAGGTCTGCAGATCGCTCTCGATCGTCGGCGACCCGAACGAGTCGACGATCACGATCGTCTTGCCGGCGCCGGTGAGGCCGGCCTGATAGAGCGGGTTCATGTCGTAAGCCAGCTCGTACTGGGTCGGGCCGTAGCAGGCGATCCCGATTTGCTGCTCGCACTGCGCCGTCGTCGGCGGCTGGGTGAAGTGGGCGTTGAACGTGACGTGCAACGGCGCCGCGACCGCGGCTCCGGCCGCGCACACCGACAGCGAGATGGCTCCCACGAGAGCCAGAAGACCTCTGATCCGCACGGCGACATCCTCCCTGAGGGTTGGTGGGCGCGGGGATTCAATCACGCCACCGCCGGACGGCCAAACGACAAGCGGGCGCCGGTGGGCGCCCGCTTGCATCGATCGCGGACGCGCGCGGATCGACGTCCGCGAGCGCGCCGGCTCAGGCGTTGCCGCGCGCCATCGCGCGGAGGTCCATCGCCTTGTTGTAGGTCTCCTCGTCGACGCCCTTCTCATAGGCGACATCGCGCAGCATGCGGCCCGAGGATGCGGCCTCCTTGACGATCTCGGCCGCCTTGTCGTAGCCGATGTAGGGGTTGAGCGCGGTGGCGGCGGCGAGCGTGGACTCGGCCGAGCGATGGCAGCCCTCCTCGTTGGCCTGGATCCCGTCGACGCACTTCTCGGCGAAGATCCGCGCGGTCGAGGACAGCAGGCGGATCGACTCGAGCAGGTTGCGGGCGATCAGCGGCACGCGGACATTGAGCTCGAAGTTGCCCTGCAGGCCGCCGATCGTGATCGCCGCGTCGTTGCCGATCACCTGGGCTGACACCTGGAGCACGACCTCGGGGATCACCGGGTTGACCTTGCCCGGCATGATCGAGGAGCCCTTCTGCAGCTCGGGCAGGAACAGCTCGCCGATCCCGGAACGGGGGCCCGAGCCCATCATCGCCAGATCGTTGGCGATCTTGGTCAGCGATACGGCGGTCACCTTCAGCGCGCCGGAGAGCTCGACGAGGGCGTCGCGGTTGCCCTGGGCCTCGAACGGATCCTCGGGCGCGTTGATCTCCAGCCCGGTGGCCTCGGTCAGCCGGGCGCGAACCCGGATCGCGAACTCCTTGTGCGTGTTGAGCCCCGTTCCGGTGGCGGTGCCGCCGAGCGGGATCTGTGCGACCTGCGGCAAGGCGGCGCGGATCCGGCGGCCGGCCAGGCGGATCTGGGCGGCGTAGCCGGAGAACTCCTGGCCGAGCGTGACCGGCACGGCGTCCATCAGGTGCGTGCGCCCGGCTTTGACGATGTCGGCGAACGCGTCGGCCTTCTTCTGGAAGGACGCCTCGAGCTGGTCCAGCGCGGGCAGCAGGTCATGGGTGGCGCGGTCGAGCGCGGCGAGATGAACCGCCGAAGGGAACACGTCGTTGGAGGACTGGCCCATGTTGACGTGATCGTTGGGGTGGGCGGGATGAGCGGGACCGCCGGCATTCGCCAGCGTGGCGATCACCTCGTTGGCGTTCATGTTGGTCGACGTGCCGGACCCGGTCTGGAAGACGTCGATCGGGAACTGGTCGTCGAACTCGCCGGCGGCAACCCGGTCGCCCGCCGCGGCGATGCGTTCGGCGAGCTCGACGTCGAGCAGGTCGAGATCGCCGTTGACCCGCGCGGCGGCGGCCTTGATCTGCGCCAGCCAGTGAATGACGGGCACCGGAACGGTCTCGCCCGAGACCGGGAAGTTGCCGACGGCCTTGGTCGTCTCGCCGCCCCAAAGCTGTTCCTTCTCCTGCAGGCTCATGGCTTCCTTTCGCGTGACATGACTCTTGGCTGAACGCTAGCGCTCCGCGGTCCGCACGCGCCCCCGGAAGGGCCGCCGATCGCGCGCGGGTCAGCCGCAGAACGCGATCAGCTCGCGCGCGACCGCGACCGGGTCGTCGTAGGCGATCAGGAACCCGGTGCGGGCGAGCGTGCGCAGCTGCGCGGCGGGTAGCAGGTCCAGCGCCTCGGTGGCCGCCTGCAGCGGATGCGCCGGGTCCTGGTCGGCCCACAGCAGCAGCACCGGCATCGTCATCTGCGGATAGGCGTCGAGCAGCCGGCGCTGGGCGTCGACCGGCCAGCGCCGGGCGAACTTCGCCCACGACCGCGCGCGGTTGCCGTTGCCGCCGACGTCGGCGAAGGCATGGCGGATCAGGTCGCGCGCCGCCGGATTGCCCTGGACCGACAGCCGCTGCCCGGCCGCCGGGCGGAACACGACCGTGGCGCCGTGGGCCAGCAGGCGGTCGAGGCCGGGCAGCGCCGCCATCCGGCAGGCCGCTCGCCAGGCCGCGCGCTCGGCGACGAACTCGTCGCGGCGGTGCAGCCGGTTGGGCATCAGGACGAGCCGGGACGGCGCGAACAGCCCTTCGCTCACCGCCCGCAGCGCGAGCTCGGCGCCGATGTCGTGTCCGGCCACCATCGCCCGTGGGCCCCCCGCCTCGGCGGTGAACCCCGCGATCACCTCCGCCAGCCAGTCCGGCGAGTATGGATGGCGCGGACGGTCCTCGGAGTCGCCATGCAGCGGCAGGTCCGGCAGGACAACCCGGAAGCGCGCCGACAGGGGGCCGACGATCGGCTCCCATTCCCGGTGCGACAGCCCGAGAGAGTGCAGCAGGATGAGCGCCGGTCCGGTCCCGGTCTCCCGATAGGCGACCCGCGCGCCGTCGGGATGGTGATAGAGACGCAGGCGCATCGCAGCTCAGATCCTCGCACGACAGTCGCGCGTGCTCATCTGACCGGGATTCGGGAGAACTCCGGCCGCTCGACGTGATTTGCGCATATCAGGTTGTGCAATAGCTGAACGAACGTGATCAACGCTTCACAAGACCGGATGAAATGGACCGATGAGACAAACCGACGGGAGTCCGCTGGGTCTGTCGACGTCACAGGCAGCCCGTGCGCTCGGTGTCTCGCTGGGCACGATCAGGCGGTGGTCGGACTTGGGCCACCTTCAGTCGTATCGCACCCCGGGGGGACAGCGCCGCTTCAGCCAGGAGCAGATCGACAAGTTCGTCGGCTCCCTCGAGCAACAGAACGAGCCGGGTCCCGAAGCCCTGCTGGATCGCCAGGCCGTCTGAGCCGTACCGTTGGTCGCGGGCGCGGCCGGGCATTGGGCTCCGGTCAGCCGCCCGCCCCGGCCTCCCGAATCCGTCGCTCCATGTCGAGCTCGGAGTCGAAATTCGCGCGGTCGGCGTGCCGGTACTCGACGCCCTCGCCGCTCAGCAGGCCGGCCAGGACCTCGACGTAGCGCGAGTCGACCTGCGTCCCGGCGACCCGTCGCAGCTCGGTGAGGGCCTCGAACGAGCTCATCGACGTTCGGTACGTGTCACCCGCGGTGAGCGTGTCGTAGACCTCGGCAACGGAGATGATCTTCGCGATCTCGGGGATCTCGTCCTCGGTCAGCTCCCGCGGGTACCCGCGGCCGTCGACGCGTTCGTGATGGGCGAGCACGATCTCGGCCACCGGGCCGTACATCCCCAGATCCCTGAGCATGTCGGCGCCGAGCTCGGGATGGCGCTGGATCGCGATCCAGTCCTCCTCGGTGAGCGTCCGCCCGCGCTCGGCCACCCGATCCGACAGCGCGAATCGGCCGATGTCGTGCAGTAGCCCCGCGGTGTGCGCCAACTCGCACTCGGCCTCGCTCATCCCCACCGACTGAGCGATGTCCCGGGCGAACCGCGCGACCGCCGCCGAATGGCGCGCGGCTCGCTCGTCGCGGATGTCGAGCGATCGCATCAGTCCGCCGAGCACGCCCCACGACAGCGAAACGTACTGCTGCGCGCGCTGGCGCGACCGCTCGAGCAGATGCGCCATGTAGGAGAACGCGAACACCGCGGCGAGGGCGAACGCGATCCCGGCGTTGCCGACCTTGAGCTCGATGCTCACACCGGCGACCGCCACCAGGATGCTGAGACCCGCGCTGGGGAGAAAGGCGACCAGCGTCTCGAGCCCGAACTGCTCGGCCGACGGCAGCACCAGCCGGCGCAGGGACGCGAACATCACGAAGCTCAGCACCATGCCGACCACGCCGGCGAGTGCGACGGCCAGATAGAAGCCGGGGGAATCCGGACGGGCGGCCAGGGCGCGGATGACGAGCGCCGACGCCACCGCCGGCACCACCGCCGAGGGCAGGTTGTTGTAGACGACCACGCGCGGGCTCGTCTTCATCGTGAAGGTGGCGGCCAGTTCGGCGATCACGGCCACGCCCGCGGCCGACGCCGGCCCCAGCACTGCGGCCGCCAGCACATAGACGATGAACGAGGCCGAGACCCCGTAGCCCCCGCGCTCACCCGCGACGAGAACACCGGCGCCGATCGCAGCGACGCCGAGGATGATGCTCAGCGAGTCGACGCGGTCCGGCGCGCTGAGCGCGATCGCCACCGCACAGGCGGCAAGGCTCAACAGCGCGACTGCCGGCGGCGCGGCAGCGCGCCACGCGGATGAGCCTTCAGCCGCGCTCCGGCGGAGCATGGCTGGACGGTAGCGCCAATCCATCGCCGAGGCTAGGTTGTTGACATCAGGGGAAGGATTCAGTTGGAACGCCAGGCCATGAGAACTCTCCGTTCGAGGTGGAAGGCAGGACGCGGCTTCGCCGCGACGGCAGGGTGGGGATGGAACTTCAGTTGGAACGCCAGGCCATGAGAACTCTCCGTTCGAGGTGGACGACGGGACGCAGCCTCGCCGCGAGGGCAGGATGCGATGCGATCAATTGATGGAAAAAAACCAAACGGACACCCCCCTTCCAGGGCGCACGCGAGACAGCTGACACGGGGTTTAGACGTTGATGGGTGTTCGGGCAGCGGTCAAATCCTCTACCCTGCCCACGTGTCCTCCTGACGTCCTGCAAAGGGCCAACATTCCCGGCGGACCCTGGTTGGGCGCTGGGTGGGCAGCATACGCTCAGGCCTGGAAGGACTCCGCGTCGGAAACTGCGCTAAAACGTATGTCCAGATTCATGCCGCCGGCATAGGCCATACCTATACACTTTGCACAGTATTCCGGACCGGAGGTTGTGCAATTTCATGTTGGGCGTGGCACATTCGTACTGCCAGACTTCACCTTGGTGAACAAATGCGCTACCTGAAGACCAGCGAAGCGGCGGCCTTGCTCAATGTGAGCCCGAATACGCTGCGCGCCTGGGAGCGCCGATTCGGGTTCCCCAAGCCTCAGCGCTCCCCCGGCAAGCACCGGCTGTTCACCCACGGTGAGATCGCCGCGCTGCGCGACGCGCTCCAGGAGGGGCTGTCGATCTCGTCCGCCGTCTCACGCGCGAGAGAGGGTCTCGCGGCCGACGCCAACTCGCTCGTCGGCGCGCTGGTCTCCTACGAGCGCGAGCGCGCGGACACGGCCATCGAAGCGGCGCTGGCGCTGCGCTCGGTGGAGCGCTCGGTCGAGGAGGTGCTGCTGCCGACGCTCGACGAGATCCTCCGCCGCAGCGGTCCGGAGTCCGCCGCCTGGGCGTTTGCCGCCCACTGGGCCGCCGACTGGCTGCGTCGCGCCCAGCGGCTGTCGCCACCGCCGGTGCGCCCGATCTCGATCGTCGTCGGCGATGCCTGCCGCGACGAGCTCGACCCCGACGCGCCGCACCTGCGCGCCCTGGAGCTGTTCGCCGCGCGCGCCGGTGTCAGCGTGCTCAGCCTGTCGGCTCGCGGCGTGGCGGGGATCGGCGACGCGGTCGCCATCCACCGTCCCAACCTCGTCGTCGTCGCCGGCTCATATCTCGACGACGACACCGTCGCGCGGTGGGCATACGCGATCCGGTTGGCCGCCGGGCCGATGCCGGTCGCGGTCTTCCGGCGCGGCAGCGAGCGCGTGCGGGTCCGGGCCACCGGCACCCGCAACCTTCCCGATGCGCCACGCGCCGCCCAGCGGCGCATTCTCGAGCTGATCGAGCTGGAGGGCGCCGCGGTCGCGATCCCGGGCCCTAGACGCGTCGGCACCGTCCCGCGCAGCGCCACGATGTGACCTGGGCGCCGGGGGATTCCTAGAATCCTCCGCCCATGACCAGCCCGCACCGCCCCGTCGACCCCCGCGCCTCGTTCCCCGCGCTGGAGGAGGCCGTGCTCGATCGCTGGCGCGAGCGGGCCGTGTTCGCCGAGTCGGTGCGCCGCCGCCAGGGCGCGCCCGGGTGGGGGTTCTACGAGGGGCCGCCGACCGCCAACGGGGATCCCGGCACCCACCACGTGCTCAGTCGCGTGTTCAAGGACATCTTCCCGCGCTACCGGACGATGACCGGCCACTACGTCGAGCGCAAGGGCGGGTGGGACTGCCACGGCCTGCCCGTCGAGCTGGCGGTCGAGGCCGAGCTGGGGATGGAGTCAAAGGACGACATCGAGCGCTATGGCATCGCGGAGTTCAACGCCCGCTGCCGCCAGAAGGTGCTCAGCCACGTCGCCGAGTGGAACCGGCTGACCGAGCGGATCGGATTCTGGGTCGACCTCGACGACGCCTATCACACGCTCGACGCCGACTACATCGAGTCGGTGTGGTGGGCGTTGAAGAGCATCCACGACCGCGGGCTGCTCTACGAGAAGCTCAAGGTCGTGCCCTACTGCCCGCGTGATCAGACCACGCTCTCCAGTCACGAGCTCGGTCAGCCCGGCGCCTACCAGGACGTCGTCGACCTGTCGGTGTTCGTGCGCCTGACCGTCACTCGGACCCGTGGACCCGCCCGCACGGGCGACGAGCTGCTGGTGTGGACGACGACGCCCTGGACGCTGGTCTCCAACGCCGCCGTCGCGGTCAACCCCGACCTGGCCTACGCGCGCGCCCGGGCCGGCGACGGCCCGGTGGCGATCCTCGCCGCCGACCTGGTCGGGCGAGTGCTCGGCGAGCACGCCGAGGTGCTGGAGACCTTCGACGGCCGCGCGCTGATCGGGACCGCGTATGAGCCGCCGTTTCCCTACATCCCCGGCGAGGCGTACGGGCCCAAGGGCCACACCGTCCTGCCGGCGCAGTTCGTCACCGCGCAGGACGGGACCGGCCTCGTGCACACGGCGGTCGCCTTCGGCGAGGACGACTTCCGCCTCGGCGAGCAGGAGGGGCTGACCGTCGTCAACCCGGTGGCGCCCGACGGCACCTACGACGCGCGGATCGGCCCGTACGCCGGGCGTTCGGTCAAGGCGGCCGACCCCGACCTCGTCGAGGACCTGCGCGCCCGCGGCAAGCTGCTGCGCTCCGAGCCCTACGAGCACTCCTACCCGCACTGCTGGCGCTGCGGGACGGCGCTGCTGTACTACGCCAAGCCGTCGTGGTACATCGCCACCAGCCAGATCAAGGACCGGCTGCTGGCCTCCAACGAGGCGGTCAACTGGTACCCCGGCCACGTCAAGCACGGGCGGTTCGGGCACTGGCTGGAGGGCAACGTCGACTGGGCGCTGTCGCGCGAGCGCTACTGGGGCACGCCGCTGCCGGTGTGGCGCTGCGATCAGGATCACATCCGCGTCGTCGGCTCGTTCGCGGAGCTGCACGAGCTCTCCGGCGTCGTGCTGGAGGATCCCCACCGGCCATTCGTCGACGAGGTGCGCTTCCCGTGCGCGACCTGCGGCTCAGAGATGCGCCGCGTGCCCGAGGTGATCGACGTCTGGTTTGACTCGGGCTCGATGCCGTTCGCCCAGTTCCACGCCCCGCACGCCAACCTCGAGCACTTCGAGCAGCGCTTCCCGGCCGACTTCATCTGCGAGGCCCTGGACCAGACGCGGGGCTGGTTCTACTCGCTGCTGGCGATCTCGACGCTCCTGTTCGATCGCTCGTCGTTTCGCAACGTGGTCTGCCTCGGCCTGATCCAGGACGACCAGGGCCGCAAGATGTCGAAGTCCCAGGGCAACGCGGTCGAGCCATGGGAGGTCATCAACCACTATGGCGCCGACGCGCTGCGCTGGTACTTCTTCACCTCCAAGCTGCCCTGGGACGGCTACCGCTTCTCGCTGGAGACGATCGGCGAGGCGGTGCGTCAGTTCATGCTGCAGCTGTGGAACACGTACGGCTTCTACGTCCTCTATGCCAACGCCAACGGGATCTCGGCCGGCGGCGAGTCCACGGAGCCGGAGCTCGGCGACCTGGACCGGTGGGCGCTGTCACGGCTGCAGGAGACGGTCGCGACGGTGCGCGAGCGGCTCGACGACTTCGACGCCACGACCGCCGGCCGGGCGATCCAGGCGCTCGTCGACGAGCTGTCGAACTGGTACGTGCGCCGCTCGCGCCGGCGGTTCTGGGACGGCGACCCGGCCGCGTTCGCCACGCTGCACACCTGCCTGGTGACGGTCGCCAAGCTGCTGGCGCCGTTCTGCCCGTTCCTGGCCGACGAGATCTACGACAACCTCGACGGCTCCGAGCCGAGCGTGCACCTGTGCGACTTTCCGGTCGCCGGCCCGCGCGACCCCGACCTGGAATGGGCGATGGGAGTGGCACGTGAGACGGTGCGCCTCGGCCTCGCCGCCCGCGGGCAGGCCAAGCTCAAGATCCGCCAGCCGCTGCGCGCCGCCGTCGTGGTGGCGACCGGGCGCGAGCGCGAGGCGATCGAGCGCCTGGTCGAGATCGTGCGCGACGAGCTCAACGTCCGTGAGCTGCGCTTCGTGTCGGAGGCCGATGAGCTCGGGCAGGTCGAGGTCAAGCCCAACTACCGGACGCTCGGCCCGCGGTTCGGCAGCCAGATGCCGCTGGTGGCGGCCGCGATCGCCGGCCTGGACGCGGCCCATGTGGCGTCGGCGCTGCGCGACGGCCAGTCGGTTGCCATCTCGGTCGCGGGCGCCGATCACGAGCTCGGAGCCGACGACCTGCTGGTCAGCATGAAGCCGCTGGAGGGCTATCAGGTGGAGCGCGAGGGATCGCACGCGGTCGCGCTGGAGCTCGAGATCGACCAACCCCTGCGGGTGGAGGGCTGGGTGCGCGACATCGTCCGGGCCGTCCAGAGCGCCCGCCAGGCCGCCGGGCTGCAGGTCACCGACCGGATCGTCCTGACGCTCGACGGCGACGCCGGACTGCTCGCCGCCGCCCGCGAGCACGAGCGCTACCTCGCCGGCGAGACCCTGGCCACGACGGTGGCCCACGAGCCGCTGGGCGGCGTCGAGCCGGTCATGATCGACGGCCGGCCGCTGCGGATCGCCGTCGCGCTCGCCGGTTGACCGCGGGTCCGCAACCGTGAACTCGGCGTCGGCTAACTGCCGAGGCCGTCGTGCTCGGCGTCGACGGCGATCGCCTCGAGGTAGAGCTCCAGGAAGTCGCGGTCGACTCCCGAGGGGAACACCTTGCCCTCGGCGGGACCGGTCATCGCCATCGTCGTGCCGGTGCTGACGTGCTCGGCGACCTCGGGGAAGCGCATCGTCGAGACCACCAGGATGCGCGCGAGCTCAGGCCCCGGGTTGCTCAGCCGGTGCGCGCCGCCCGGGCCCGGGCGAAACGAGACCACGGCCCCGGCCGCCAGCCGGCGGCTGCCCTCCGGCGTGCGCAGGAGCGGCTGTCCGCTCAGCACGATCGCCAGCTCCTCGTTGCCGTGATGCAGGTGATAGGGCGACACGGCACCCCCCGCCCGCAGCTCGTACAGCGACGCCCCGAGCTGCTCTGCGCCGGCGGCCGCACCCACGCGGACCGCCCGCATCCGCACCGGCGTCGCCGTGTGGTCGACCTCCCACTCGGGCTCGAAGATGTTGGGATCGGACGACATGCAAACGGCGCGCGCCCGCCGAAGCCCGGCGGGGCGCGTGGCCGTCGCCGGGCTAGGCCAGCGCCGGCTCCAGCTCCTCTTCGATCTTGCGCTTCGGGTACGCGCCGATCACCGTCTTCTTGACCTCGCCCTGGTTGAACAGCATCAGCGTCGGGATCGACATCACGTTGAACTTGATCGCCGTCTGCTGGTTGTCGTCGATGTTGAGCTTGACCACCTTCAGCTTCTCGCCGCGCTCGGTGGCGATCTCCTCCAC
>JBELAG010000012.1:0-37524 GCA_049509055.1 Solirubrobacteraceae bacterium | reverse complement strand
CTTGCCCGCGAGCGACTTGGCCCGCGCGATGTCGTCACGGTAGTAGGAGTTGCCCCCGTCGATCACGATGTCGCCGGCGTCGAGCAGACCGGTGAGCTGGTCCAGCGTGGCCTGGACGATCGCCGCCGGGACCATGATCCACATCGCGCGGGGCGGTTCGAGCTTGCCGACGAACTCCTGCAGCGAGTGCGCGCCCTCCGCCCCTTCGCCCACCAGCTGGTCGACGGCATCCGCGCTGACGTCGTAGACCACGCACCGGTGGCCGTCGCGCATCACCCGGCGGACGAGGTTGGCGCCCATCCGGCCCAGCCCGATCATTCCCAGTTGCATCGGCGTGTCGGTCGGCAAGGTCAGGTCTCCTCGGATCTCGGCATGGTCGTGCGGGAACGCATACCCGGCCGGTGAAGACGGTAGCCTTCACCGCGAGCTGACACCGGTCGCGCTCACATCACTGTCGCACGGCGCCGGGTGCGGATGCAAGCTCGGGGCCGCCGAGCTGCTGCCGATCCTGCGGGGTCTCCCGATGGCCGCCGACCCCCGCGTGCTGGTCGGCTCGCCGACCGGCGACGACGCCGCCGTGTTCGCGCTCAGCGACGAGATCGCGCTCGTGCAGACCGTCGACTTCTTCACGCCGATCGTCGACGATCCGTTCGACTTCGGCCGGATCGCGGCGGTCAACGCGCTGTCGGACGTCTACGCGATGGGCGGTACGCCGCTGACCGCGCTGAACCTCGTCGCCTTCCCGCTGGAGCGCCTCGGCGCCGACGTGCTGCGCCGCATCCTGCTCGGCGGGCTGGCGGTGGCCGACGCCGCCGGCTGCTCGATCATCGGCGGTCACTCGATCGACGACGCCGAGCCCAAGTACGGCCTGGCCGTGACCGGCGTCGTCGACCCGGCGCGGATGTTGACCAACGCCGCGGCCCGGGCCGGGGATGCGCTCGTGCTGACCAAGCCGCTCGGCGTCGGCGCGATCACCACCGCCCACACTCGCGGCGCCGCCGCCGCGCCGGAGCTGTCGAAGGCGGTGGCGGTGATGACCGCGCTCAACGCGGCGGCGAGCCGGCAGGCGCTGGCCGCCGGGGCTCGTGCCGCGACCGACGTCACCGGCTTCGGGCTGCTCGGCCACCTGCACGGGCTCGCCCGTGAGAGCCGCCTCGCCGCCGAGCTGTGGGCGAGCGAGGTGCCGGCGCTCGCGCCCGCCGAGGACCTGCTCGGCGACGGGGCCGGCCTGTCGGGCGGCGGACGGCGCAACCGGTCCCACGCCGAGACGTTCACGAGCTTCGCCGCCGGCGTCGGCGAGGCCCGTCGCCGGCTGCTGTGCGACCCGACGACGTCGGGCGGGCTGCTGGTGTCGCTGCCGGCGCCGCGGGCGGCCGAGCTGGACGGGTCGGTGATCGGGCGGATGACGGAGGGGAAGCCGGGTGCCGTCTCGGTCCTATAGTCGCGACGCGGAGCGGCCGGGGCCGGTGCCCCAACCGGCCTTCAAAGCCGGGGAGCCGTGGCAGCCCCACGGTCGGAAGGTTCGACTCCTTCGCCGCTCCGTGCGCCGATGAGCGCCCGCGGGCCCGGCGAGGGACCCGCCGACGCCCTGCGCCGGCTGCCCTCGGTCGACCGGCTGGCGGTGTCGGTGGCGCGGGCGACGCTGGTC
The DNA here is from genome assembly GCA_049509055.1 of Solirubrobacteraceae bacterium. GTDB lineage: Bacteria > Actinomycetota > Thermoleophilia > Solirubrobacterales > Solirubrobacteraceae > Palsa-465. Next base: position 35,876 of record JBELAG010000012.1, on the reverse strand, counting down.
CAGCGCCGGCGCGAGCTGCTCGACGGCGCGCACGACGACGTCGATCTCGTCGCGCTCGCTGGCGCGCGCCTGCGCCCGTCGCTGCGGCGGGTGCTCAACGCCACCGGCGTCGTGCTGCACACCAACCTGGGCCGCGCGCCGCTCGCCACGGCCGCGCGCACCGCGGTGGCCCGCGCGGCGGCCGGCTACAGCAACCTCGAGCTCGATCTCGACAGCGGCGAGCGCGGCTCGCGCCACGCGCACGTGGAGGGCCTGCTGTGCGAGCTGACCGGCGCCGAGGCGGCGATCGCGGTCAACAACGGCGCGGCGGCGGTGCTGCTGTCCGCCGCGGCGCTGGCCGGCGACGAGCGCGAGCTCGTCGTCTCCCGCGGACAGCTGATCGAGATCGGCGGGGGCTTCCGGATCCCCGAGGTGATCGTCGCCGCGGGCGCGCGGCTGATCGAGGTCGGGACGACCAACCGCACCCGGGTGCGCGACTACGAAGCGGCGATCGGAGCGCGGACCGGAGCGCTGCTGCGCGTCCACACCTCGAACTTCCGCGCGCTCGGGTTCGTCGAGGAGGTCGAGATCGAGCCGCTGTGCGCGCTCGGCCTGCCGGTGATCGACGACATCGGGTCCGGGGCGCTGGCCGGCGAGTTCGGGCTGCCGGGCGATGAGCCGACGGCGCGCCGCTCGGTGCGCGCGGGGGCGGCGCTCGTCTGCTTCTCCGGCGACAAGCTGCTGGGCGGCCCGCAGGCCGGGGTGATCGTCGGGCGCCACGCGGCGGTGCAGGCCGCGCGCGCCCATCCGCTCGCCCGGGCGGTGCGGATCGACAAGCTCTCGCTGGCCGCGCTGGAGGCGACGCTCGCGCTGTATCGCGATCCCGAGCTCGCGCGCCGTGAGCTGCCGGTGCTGGCGATGCTCGGTGCCCCCGCGTCCGAGCTGCGCCGGCGCGCGCGAGCGCTGGCCGACGCGACCGGCGGCGAGGTCATCGACAGCGTCGCCCGGGTCGGCGGCGGGGCGCTGGCGCTGCTGGAGCTGCCGGGCCCCGCGGTCGCGCTGGATCCGGGCGCCGGCGGGGCGCAGGCGCTGGCGCGCCGGTTGCGCGCCGGCGAGCCCGCGGTCGTCGGGCGCATCCACCGCGACCGGCTGCTGCTCGACCCGCGCACGCTCACCGACGAGGAGGCCCGGGAGGCGGCGCTCGCCGTGCGCGCCGCGCGGGCGTGAGCTGCGGCCGGGTCAGACCCCGGCGGACTCGATCGCGCCGGGCGCCGGCGCGGTCGCGCGGTCCGGCGGACCGGCACCGGCATCGGCGTCGGCATCGGCGTCGGGGGTCGCCGCCGGGAGCGAGTCGAGCGCGCGCACGCCCGGCACGAACAGCGCCGCCAGGGTGACCAGGCCTCCCAGCAGCCCGGCGCCGATCAGCGTCGTGCGGACGCCGATCGCGGCGCTGACCGGGCCGGTCAGCGCGTAGGAGAGGGGCAGCAGGCCGATCGAGATCAACCAGTCGAGGCTCGACACCCGGCCGAGCAGCTCGCCGGGCACGTGACGCTGCTTGGCGGTCGTCCACGCGATCGTGCCGGCGGTCTCCAGCGCGTTGAACGCCACGCTGGCCACCATCAGCCCCCACAGCGCGTGCGCGAGCCCGTAGCCGGCGATCGCGAACGTCGCCACCGTCCAGCACACGTAGATGAAGCGGATGCTCTGGCGCGGCAGACCGCGCTGGCCGATCACGGTCGCGCACAGCAGCGAGCCGAGCCCGCCCGAGGCGAACACCATGCCGAGCTCGCCGGCCCCGCCGTGGAGCGCGTTCTTGACGACGAACGGCAGCAGCACCTCGGTCGGGCCGAGGAACAGCAGGTAGGCGACGGCGGCGCTGGCCAGCGTCGCCCACAGCCAGGCATGGCGGCGGACGTAGCGCATCCCGGCGGCGACGTCGTGGCGCACCGAGCCGCGCGTCGTGGTCCGCATTCCGGCGGCGCCGTACCGGCGTCCGCGGCGCGACCGCGGCGAGATGCACAGCAGGGCGGCGGCCGACACGACGAACGACCCGGCGTCGAGGCCGAACGCGCCCGCGCATCCGATCAGCCCGACCAGCACGCCGCCCACCGCCGGTCCGGCCAGGCGCAGCGCGAGCGGCCGGATCAGCTGATCCAGCGAGTTGGCCTGCGCGAGGGCATCGGCGGGCAGCAGCTCGGGGACGAGCGCGTCGGAGGCCGGATCGAAGAACGCGGTGGCGGCGCCGTAGACGGCCCCGATCACCAGCAGATGCCAGAGGGCGAGCGCGCCGGTGGCGGCCAGGACCGCCAGCACCGCGAGCGCGACGGCGCGGACCGAGTCGGCGGCCAGCATCACCAGCCGCCGGTCGAAGCGGTCGCTCACCGCCCCGCCGATCAGCAGGCAGGTGATCGTCGGCACGGTCATCGCGATCCCGACGGTGGCCAGTGCCGTCGGAGCATTGGAGAGCGCGTAGACCTGCCAGGCGAGCGCCACCAGGAACAGGCCGTCGCCGAGCAGCGAGACCCCCGTGCCGGCGAGCAGCAGCCGGAAGTCGCGGTGGCGCAGCGGCGCCAGGATCCGCACGCGATCAAAGCCGCCGGGCCGGTCGAGCCCTTCGTAGCTGTGGTGCATGTTCGTGTGGCTAGGGGGCGGTCAGCGCGCTCGCGCCGCCGGCACGCGACGCGATGAAGTCGGCGATGTCGTCGGCCGGCATCGGCCGCGCGAACAGGTAGCCCTGGCCCACCTCGCAGCCGAGCTCGAGCAGCGTCTGGGACTGCTCACGGAACTCGATGCCCTCGGCCACGACGTCGAGCCGAAAGGTCTCGCCGAGGCCGAGGACCGCGGTGGCCAGGCCCGAGGTCACCGGGGACGCGCCGGCGGCCAGCAGCGAGCGGTCCATCTTCAGCACGTCGATCGGGAGCTGGCTGAGGTAGCTGAGCGACGAGTAGCCGGTGCCGAAGTCGTCCATCGCCAGGCGCACGCCGCACTCGCGCAGCTCGTTGAGCCGCCGCACCGCCGTGTCGGTGTCGTTCATCACCACCGACTCGGTGATCTCCAGCGTCAGCGCGGCCGGGTCGAGCCCGGCGGCGGCGAGTGCACCCGCGACGTCGCGCACGATGTCGGGGTGAAACAGCTGCTTGACCGACAGGTTGATGCCCATGCCCGGCGCGACGCCGGCGCCCGAGCGATCGCGGAGGATCCTCGCCTGGCGACAGCCCTCGAACAGGACCCAGCGCCCGATCGCGACGATCAGCCCGGTCTCCTCGGCAAACGGGATGAAGTCGTCGGGCGCGATCGGCCCCTTGGTCGGATGGTTCCAACGCAGGAGCGCCTCCACGCCGCACACCACGCCGTCGTCGAGGCGCACGATCGGCTGGTAGTGGATCTCGAACTCGTCCCGGGTGAGCGCCCGCTCGAGGTCGGCCCGGAGCTCGAGCCGCGACAGCGCCCGCTGGTGCATGCCCGGCTCGAAGATTCGATAGCCGCCGTCGCGCTCGGCCTTGGCGATGTACATCGCCACGTCGGCGTTGCGGATCAGCTCGTCAGCGCCGACCGAGGTGCCCGGGTCGGCGATCGCGATCCCCAGGCTGGCGCTGATCACCAGCGTGTTGTCGCCGAGGTCGATCGGCCGGCTGAGCGCCATCAGGATCCGCTCGGCGGTCTCGACCGCGGCCTGCTCGTTGGGGATGTTCTCCAGCAGCACGGCGAATTCGTCGCCGCCGAAGCGCGCGGCGGTGTCGACCGCCCTGACGTTGGCGGTGAAGCGATGGGCGACCTCCCGCAACACCATGTCGCCGGCGGCGTGCCCGAGGCTGTCGTTGACCGTCTTGAAATCGTCGAGGTCGATGAAGATGATCGCCAGCGCCTGGCGATCGCGCCGCACCCGCGTGACGGCGTGGCGGACGCGCTCGTTGAACAGAGCGCGGTTGGCGAGCTGGGTGACGGAGTCGTGGAAGGCCTGGTGGGCCAGCTGCTCCTCGAACGCCTTGCGCTCGCTGACGTCACGACCGTTGAGGACGATGCCCTGCACCGAGCTGTCGTCGAGCAGGTCGGTGCCGAAGATCTCGAACTGCCGAGGGCTGCCGTCCTTGTGCGCCAGCACGCACTCGATCGGCTCGCGGTGGCCGGGCGCCGTGCCCGCGCCGTCGGCGAGGCGCAGCAGCAGGCGGCCCTGCTCATCGGGGTGCAGAAGCCGGCTGAACGGCCGGCCGGTGACCTCCTCGACGGTGTAGCCGAGGACGGCTTCGATCGACGGGCTCTGGTAGCTGACGGTGTTGTCGGCGGCGACGATCGTGATCAGGTCGCTGGAGTTCTGCACCAGCGTCGACAGGCGCGCTTCGCTCGCCCGGCGGTGGATCTCCTCCGACAGCTGCGAGCTCTCGAGCGCGAGCGACACCTGGTTGGCCAGCGTCCACAGCGCGGCGCGGATCTCGGGCGCGACCGCGGCGCGCCCGGTGACGACGAGCACGGCGCCCGGCTCCGGGTCGGAGCCGAGGCCGATCGCCAGCCCCGGCTCGTCCGCCGCCGCCAGCCGCAGCTCCGAGCGCACCGCAGCCGACAGGCGGACGACGCCGGTCCCGTCGCCGGAGCGCAGCGCGTCGCGCACCGCGTCCGACGCGGTCCACTCCGTGAGGCCGTCATCGCCGTCGGCGGTGATCTGAACGTCGGCGGCGCCGGCGTCGAGGCGGCACAGCCGCGCGTCCATCTCGCCCGCGCCGAGATCGACGACGGCCCGCAGCGCGGCGCGCGCGATGTCCGACGGCGACTGCGCGGCGACGAGATGCCCGCCGGCGGCGGTCAGCGCGTTCTCGCGGCTGACGGATCGGTCGCGCTGGCGGATCAGGCCTGCCATGCGGCCGACCACGAGCGCGAACAGCACGATCGACGCCGCCGTGATGACGATCAGGTCGGCATCGTGATGCCGCGCCGCGCTGAGGATCTCCAGCACCGGGGCGACCATCGTGGCCCCGGCCAGCAACCCCAGGCGCAGCGGGGTGAACCGCGAGCGCACCTCGGTGGCCGGGTCGGCGAGCTCCCGCATCGACGGGTGAAGCGCCGCCGCGCCCCACAGGAGGTAGAAGTAGATCCAGCCGACGTCGATCGTGAGCTGATGGTGATAGGCGCTGTGCAGGCTGGCGATGCCGTAGACGAAGTCGCTGGTCAGCAACGACACGATGCTCGCGATCAGCAGGAAGAACGCCGGACGACGCTTGCCCCGGTCGACGGCCAGGCGGATCGCCGCGGCGAGCAGGATGATGTCGCCCGTCGGGTAGCCGATCGACACCAGCTTGTACAGCAGCGACAGCCCCGCCGCGTGGACGTAGGGGGCGATCAGCAGCACCCACGAGACGAGCGCCAGGCCGAGCGTCATGATCAGCGAATCGATCAGCCCCGGCCCATCGGCGCGCTGGTTGCGGCGACGCACCAGCACCAGCAATCCCGCCATCTGGACCGGGTAGACCGCCAGGTACACGGCGTCGCCGAACGACGGGAACGGGATGTTCAGGTGGTACAGCACCCGAATGCTGTACGTGTAGACGTCGCCCACCCAGAACAGCAGAAGTCCCAGGACGAACAGCCACCAGGCGACACCGGCACGGGGCCGGTGAATCCTGATGCCGGCGACCACCGCGACCACGCCCGACAGCCCGAGCAGGTTGATCAGCTCGGCGTTGCCTTCAAACGGAGGCACGAACTCGTACAGCGCGCAGCCGAACGTGCCGCCCGCCAGGTACAGCCACCATAGGTTCCGGCGGTCTGCAAGCACCGCCCTGCCAAGTCCGAAGCGCGATCTCACGTCGGCGTTGCCTTCCCACCCGCGAGCGTATCCGCGGCCGTCGGCATCGGCCGCCCCGGTTTCCGATTGCGCAGTCTCGCCCCCCCATCCTCCCGAGCAGCGCGCATCAGCGGAGCGGTCAGGCACGGTAGCAGGCAGCGGCGGGCGCCAGCTTGAAGCGGTCCGCGACCTCGCCGAGCACCTCGTTGAGGTGGTCGATCTGCTCGTCGGTGTTGGCCGACGTCAGCTGCAGGCGGAAGCCGACCTCGTCGCGCGGTACGAGCGGGTAGACCGCCATCGTCGCGTAGATCCCCCGGTCAAACAGCATGTCGCCGACGTCGCCGACGCTGCCGGCATCGGCCAGCGGGACCTCGATGATCGGGAACCCCGACCGGTTGGGCGTCTGGATGCCGAGCTCGTCGAGCCGGCCCAGGACGCGGGCGGTCAGCCGGTGCAAGTCGCCGCGCAACTCCTCACCGCGCATCGCGTTGACCCGCAGGCCCTCCAGCGCGGTCGCCAGCGACGCCACCGGCGAGGGTCCCGAGTACAGGTACGGGGGGGCGGCGGTCTTGAGCATCCGCTTGATCTCCGGCGGGCAGGCGACGAAGGCCAGCAGCGACGAATACGCCTTGGAGAAGCCGCCGACGAGGATGATGTTGTCGTAGCTCTCGCCGAGGTGGGCGACGATGCTGTTGCCGCGGATCCCGTAGCTGCAGGACTCCGACGGCGAGCGCTCGCCGATCACCCCGAAGCCGTGGGCGTCGTCGACGTAGAGCAGCAGGTCGTGATCGCGCGCCAGCTCGGCGAGCCGTGCGAGGTTGGGCGCATTGCCGGTCATGCTGTTGACGCCGTCGATGCAGATCACGCCCGGGCGCCGCCAGTCGCCGGTCAGCGCGGACTCGAGCTGATCGAGGTCGTCGTGGGCGAAGCGCACGACGCTCGCCCCGCGCGACTGAGCCGTCGCCGCGCCGTCATAGATCGTCTTGTGCGCGCGGGCGTCCATGAAGATCGTGCCGGCGCCGGCGAGCACCGGAAGCACCGACATGTGGATGTGGGTGATGGTCGGCAGCAGCAGCGTGTCCGGCGCGCCGAGCAGCGCGGTCAGCTCCGATTCGATCTGCTCGTACAGGATCGGGCTGCCGAGCAGCCGTGACCAGCTGGGATGCGTGCCCCAGCGGGCCAGATATTCGGGGATCGCGGCGATGATCTCCTGGTCGAGATCCAACCCGAGATAGTTGCACGACGCATAATCGGTCAGCCACTGGTCCCCGATCCGGATGTAGCGCCCGTCGATCTCGTCGATGACGGCGTCGAGCATCCGATGCGAGCACTGCAGGCGGGCCAGGTCGCTGGTGGTGTTCAGCCAGCGCTCCAGCCACCTGTCCTGACGGCGCTCGCCCCACCGCCGCCGGCGCTCGTGGGGGACAGGAGCGTCCGACGTCTGCGCTTCGGTCCGGCGCGCCCGGGCGTCGGACATGAACTGAGAGAAAGATGTAGCACCCATTGATCGTCACTATCGGCCGGCTTCGCCAGAAACTTGAGCCCTCGTGGACGCATGTTCTCCTGGCGCCGAGCCTCGGCGATCGCGTTCGCTAGGTTTCGCGGATGGTTGGCCGCCGTGCAGCTGATCGGCTCCTGGCTCGCCTCGCCGTCGAGCAGGCCTCGCGGCGGCTGCCGTCGGTCGTGGCGGGCGTGGTGCGCGACGGGGAGCTGATCTGGAGCGGCGGTCGCGGCCGGGTGGGCGGGGTGACGCCGGATGCGGACACGCAGTACCGCTGCGGCTCGATCACCAAGACGTTCGTCGGGGTCTGCGTGATGCGGCTGCGCGACGAGGGAGCGCTGGCGCTCAACGACCGCGTGGAGCGGTTCCTGGCGCACACCGGCGCCGGCGAGCTGACGATCGCCCAGCTGCTGTCTCACTCCAGCGGGTTGCGCGCCGAGACCGGCGCGCAATGGTGGGAGCGGACGCCGGGCGGAGACTTCGCGCAGCTGACGGCGGACACGCTGCGCGCCGGCGCGCGCTTTGAGGCGGCGCGGCGGTTTCACTACTCCAACGTCGGGTTCGGGCTGCTCGGCGCGATCGTCGGCGAGCTGCGCGGAGCGCCGTGGCCCGATGTCCTGCACCGCGAGCTGCTGGCGCCGCTGGGCATGACCCGCACCTCGGACCGCCCACAGCCGCCGGCGGCGCCGGGGCTGGCGGTGCATCCGTGGGCCGACGTCGTGCTGCCCGAGCCCGAGCACGACGCCGGAGCGATGGCGCCGGCCGGTCAGCTGTGGACGACGGTCGCCGATCTCGCCCGCTGGGTCGCCTTCCTGGCCGGTGACGGGGCCGGTGTGCTCGCGCCCGGCACGCTGGCGCAGATGCGCGAGCCGCGCGTGGTCAACGACGCCCGCGACAGCGCCTGGAGCAGCGGGTACGGCCTCGGGCTCCAGCTCTTCAACGACGCCGGGCGGCGCAGCTTCGGTCACGGCGGTTCGATGCCGGGCTTCCTGGCGTTGCTGAAGATCGCCGAGTCCGGCGACGGCGTGGTCGTGTGCGCCAACGCGACCGCCGGGATGAGCGACGACGTCGGCGACGATCTGCTGACGATCCTGGCCGAGGAGGAGCCGCGCCTGCCCGACGAGTGGGCGCCGGTCGCGGTGCCCCCGGAGATCCTCGAGCTGCTCGGAGTGTGGTACTGGGGCCCGGCGCCGCACGTGCTGGCGGTGCGCGGCGATCAGCTGGAGCTGAGGACGCCGCTGGGCCGGGGCCGGGAGTCGCGCTTTCGCCCGGCCGGACCGGACGCCTGGATCGGGCTCGACGGTTACCACACCGGCGAGCCGCTGCGCGTCGTCCGCCGCGGCGACGGATCGGTCTCGCATCTGGACCTCGGGTCGTTCGTCTTCACCCGCGCGCCGTACGACCCGGATGCGCCGGTGCCCGGCGGCGTCGACCCGGGCGGCTGGCGCACCTGACCGGCGCCGGCGCGGACCGTGAAGGAACGGGTCGCTCAGGCCAGCCGCTTGGCGTAGTAGATGACCGACACGCCGGCGACCTCGCCGCGGCCGACCTCGGCGAAGCCCTGGCTCTCGACCAGGCGCTGCGCGGCGATCTGCATCAGCGTCGTATCGAGCCGGAGCCGGCGGTAGCCGCGCCGCCGGGCCTGGGACTCGAGATGGACGAGCACGGCCCGGGCGAACCCGCGGCGCTGGAAGCGGGGATGGACCCGGATGCGCTTGATCTCACCGACGGTCTGATCGACGTGGCGCAACGCGCCCATCGCGACCAGCCGGCCGTCGACCAGGCCGACGACGAACTCTCCGCCGGCGTCGCGATAGCTGGCGTCGATCGCCTCGAGGTCCTCGTCCCAGGGCCCCGGGCCGAGGTGCACGCCCGCCGCCATCAGCGCGACGTCGTGGAGGTCGCGGACCGCGGCGGCGTCCTGCTCGTCGAACGGTCGCAGCGCGAGCCCGTCGGGCACCTCGGGGGATGAATCAGCGGCGATCACGCCGCATGGTCCGCCGGCCGGCGGGGTCGGACCCGTTCACAGGGCGCGTCGCCCGGCCGGCCGGGCTCGGCGTCGGGCGGTTGGGGGGGCGCTGGAATCTGTCGACGGTGCTCGCCAATCACGATGGGCATCCTTGGGAAGACGGTGGCGTTGGCGATCGTACTCGCCGCCGCGCAGGCGGTCGCCGCGCGTGGCGCGGCTATGCTGTGCCCCAGTGGTGTGCCGCGGCGGAAGATGACGGTGCAGGCGGCACTTCAGAGCGGTGTGACGACGGCGCTGGCCGCCGTCCTGGTGATGGCCGCAGCCGCCAAGCTGCGGCGCGGGGGCGGCGCCCGCGCGCCGGGGCGGGCGGTGGCTGAGCTGGCGATCGCGGCGATCGCCGTGGCGGCCCCCGGGGCGGTCTCCGGTGCCGTGCTGGCGACCGCCTTCGCGGTCTTTGCGGTCGTCCACGCCGTCGAGCGGGCAGCCGGCGCCGCCGATCCCGGGTGTGGATGCTTCGGCGAGACCGGGGCCGCTCAGGTCGCGGCCGGCCGGCGGCTGGCGCTGACCGCGGGCGCGGCGATCGCGGCGGGCGCGGTGGCGGTGACCGGAGCGCCGAGCGTGCTCGATCGGGCGATCGCAGATCCACCGGACGGCCTGCTGGTGGGGATCGCGGCGGTCGTCGCGGCGCTGGCCTGGCGGGCCGCGTTTTCGACATCGATCACGCCGGCGAGCGCCGGCGAGCGCCTCGTCACCTCCTCGGCGATGTTTCTCGAGCGGCGGTTCTCGCGGCGCAGCGTGCTGGTGAGGGTGGCGGTGGCCGGCTCGGCGCTGTGCGTTGCGCCGCTGCGCTACCTGCTGTACCCCGGATCGGCGCTGGCCGTGATCAGCCCGGGCAGCTGCGCCGGCGGGCTGTGCACCGACGGCTACACGGCGTTCTGCTGCGAGATCACCGGCGGGGTCAACACGTGTCCGGCGGGCACGTTCCCGGGCGGCTGGTGGATGTGCACCGATTACGCGGGCCACCGACTGTGCTCCGAGCAGGGCGTGCGCTACTACGTGGACTGCAACCGGCTGCCGGGAACCGCATTTCCGGGTGGGTGTCACTGCGCGCACGGCGACTGCGACTACCGCCGGGTGGCGTGCAACGTGTTTCGCTACGGCCAGTGCAACACCCAGATCCCCGGCGTCACCGAGGTGGTGTGCCGGCGGATCGTGTGCGAGAACCCCGGCACGATCCCGTCGCTGAACTGCAGCTCCTCGGTGGCCGTCGACGACGCCGTGTGCGGGCATGACGTTCCCTGCCTGGAGCCTGCCGCCGTCGAGCTGACCGGCGCCGGAGGGGTGTGAGCGGTGGACGTCCTGGTCATCGTCGAGACCGTACTGCTGGCCGTGGTCGTCCTGTTCGTGGTGGCACTGCTGCGCAGCCACGCGGAGATCCTGCGCCGGCTCGACGACCTCCAGAACGCGGGCGCCCCGGCCGGCGCCGCGGCCCCGGCCGGCGCCGCGGCCCCGGCCGGCGCCGCGACATCGGCCGGCGCCGCGACCTCGGCCGGCGCGGCGACCTCGGCCGGCGCGGCGGGCGGGGCGGCCCCGGCGGGGGGACCGGCGCGCGACATCGCCGGCCAGACGCTCGCCGGCGACGCGGTCAAGCTTGCCGTGCAGGCGGGCGGCGAGCGCACGCTGCTGGCCTTCCTCAGCAGCGGCTGCACCACCTGCGGTCCTCTGTGGGACGCGCTGCGCGCCGGCGCGCGGATCCCCGCGGCCACGCGACTGGTGATCGTCACCAAGGGGCCTGAGCGCGAGAGCGTGGCGCGCTTGCGCGAGCTGGCGCCCGCCGGGCACGAGCTCGTCATGTCGGCGTCGGCGTGGGATGACTTCACGGTCACCGAGACGCCGCACTTCGTGCTCGTCGACGGCGGCTCGGGAGAGATCGCCGGCCGCGGGAGCGCGGCGAGCTGGGACCAGATCGTGACGCTCGTCGAGGACGCCGCCGCCGATGCGTCGCCGGCGCTGAGCACCGAGGCGCGGGCGGTGCGGGCTCAGGAGGCGCTCGCGGCCGCCGGGATCGCCCCCGGGCATCCGAGCCTGTACCCGTCTCGGCGCGAGGGGCGGGCCGGCGGGTGAACACGCTGCAGTTCGCCATCGCCGGGTGCGGCGTCGCGGTGCTCGGGGCGGTGCGCGCGGCGTGGTCGCCCTGAGGACAGTCGATGCTCGCGAGCATCACTCCGCTCGGTGAGCGGAGCCGGGGATTCTCATGGCGGCTGACCGCCACCGCCTTTGCGGTCGCAGCGGTCGCCGCAGGCGCCCTCGCCGGCGCGGCGCTCGGCGCGATCGGCTCGCTGCTGCCCGGCGGCTCGTCGTGGCGCGGGGTCGTGCTGGCCGCGGCCCTGGTGGTCGCTGCGGTGTGCGACGCCACCCCCCTGCGCCGCCGGCTCCCCAGCTCGCGCCGCCAGGTCAACGAGGACTGGCTGCGGCGCTACCGGGGCTGGGTCTACGGGGCGGGTTTCGGCGCCCAGTTCGGGCTGGGGGTGGCGACGATCGTCACCTCCGCGGCGGTCTACGCGGCCGTCGCCGCGACGCTGCTGTGCGGCAGCGTCGCGGTCGGCGCGCTGATCGGCGCCGGCTTCGGCGTCGTCAGGGCGCTGTCACTCGTCCCCGCCGGCGCGGCTCGCGACCCCGCCGCATTGTTCGCGCTGCACCGGCGCCTGGAGCGGGCGCAGCGGCCGGTGTCGACGGTCGTCGTCGTGCTCGAGCTGGTGGTGGCGGCGCTCGTCGTGGCGTGGGTGGCATGAGAATCGCCGGCCACGGTCGCTCGGTCGACGTCCCGCGCGGCTGGGAGGCGCGGATCTACCAGCGGCCGGGAGCGGCGCCGGTCCTGCACGTCGCCACGGTGCTGCTGCGCGACGACGACGGCGACTTCGGCGCGGCGGCGACCGCTCGGATGCGTCCCGACGACATGTTCGCCGCGCTGCTCGAGTTCCGCGGCGACGACCGCGTCACCCCCGGCGTCGGGCTGTTCGCGGCGGCGCGGATGGGCCCGCTGCGCGCGCCTGAGTTCGCTCCCAACCAGCTGCAGGTCACGCGTCCGGGTCAGCTCGGCCGGCAGCGGTTCTTCACCCAGGCCGGCCGCCCGTTCTGCCTCTACGCCGTGATCGCACCCGGGCACAAGCGGGCGGCGCTGCTCGCCGGTGAGCTCGGCGCGGTGCTGGCCACCGTCAGGCTCCCGCCGGACTGACGACCTGCATCGCGGTTGTCGAGGTCAGGCCGTTGGCGTCGGTCGCGGTCAGCGTCACCTCATAGGCCCCGGGCGCGCTGAACGAGTGCGCGGGATCCTCGGCGGTCGACGCGTCTTGCGCGTCGGAGCCGGGGTCGCCGAAGTTCCAGCTCCAGGCGACGATCGGCGCCTGCCCGATCCCCGGCGTCGAGGTGTCGGTGAACGCGAAGGTTCCGGTCGCTCCCGCCGGCGCGACGGTGAACGAGGCGCTCGGCGCTCCCGGCGCGGTGACCGGCTGCGAGGTCGTCGCCGACAACCCCTCGGCATCGCGCACGGTGAGCGTGACCGCATACGTGCCCGGCGCCGAGAACCGATGGCTGGGCGCCGCGAGCGTCGACTCGTCGGCGGCGCCGCTGGCGCTGTCGCCGAACTGCCACACGCTGGAGACGATCGCCGCCCCTCCCACCCCGGGCCGGGAGGTGTCGCTGAACGACCCGGTGTCGGTGGCGGCGTCGATCGCGGTCGAGAACGTCGGGACCGGCGGCGTCGGCGCCGGCGCGCTGCCGGCATAGCGCGCCGCGTCATGGCTGGGCCCGAGCGGGCACGGGGTCGCGTCCGAGCGCGCGGGATTGTCGTAGCCGGCGGTGATCCGCCGCGCGAACCTGATCCCCTGCACGGTCGTCGTCGAACGCACGGTGAGGGTGATCCGGTACGGGGCGCGGCTGCCGCGCGGGTAGGTGCGGCCCAGGCAGCGCAGCCCCACGTAGAACACGCCGCGACCCTGATACCGGCCGCGGCCGACACGCCGCAGGGTGATGCGGTCATACCGGCCCGACCCACGCTCGCGGTCGAGCTCCAGCCGCCGGCAGACGTTGCCGCGGCAGGCCGCGGGCACGATCGTCCAGGTGCGCTGCAGCACTGCGCCGACGTGCTCGCCGCGCACCCGCACGGCGGCGGTGACCCGAGCCGACATCGCGAACGTGCCCAGGACGCGGGCGTCGACCCCGCGCCGGTGCGCGCGGTGGCGCGACGGCGCGGCCGCGCTCGCCGCGGGCACCACGCTGCCGAGCACCACGCCGACGACCGCGACCACCAGCGTAGGGCCCCAGCGCGCACGCTCCATTGCGCCACCGAGTCTAGGCGGCGCGCGGAGCGGCGACCGGCGTCGCCCCGCCGACGGCGGCGGTGCCGGCCCGACCCGCCGGCAGCGGCCGGTTGAGCAGGCCGTCGATCTCGGCGCCGGAGACCGCGCGCGCGTACAGCCAACCCTGCGCCAGGTCACAGCCCAGCTCATTGAGCGAGGCGGCCTGGGTGACGGTCTCCACGCCCTCGGCGACGACCTCGAGACGCAGCCCGCGAGCCATGCAGATGATCGCGTCGACGATCGTCGCGTCCTTGTCGTCCTCCTCGAGATCGGCGATGAAGCTGCGATCGATCTTCAGCACGTCGATCGGGAAGCGCTTGACGTAGGCCAGCGACGAGTAGCCCGTGCCGAAGTCGTCGAGGACGAGCGTGACGCCGAGCGCCTTGAGGTCGTGCAGACAGCGCATCGACGTGTCGGTCTCCTGCATCAGCACCGACTCGGTGATCTCCAGGTGAAGCGCCGAGGGTGGAAGGCCGGTCTCGGCGAGGATCGCGGCCACCGTGTCGGGGAGGTTGGCGTGGCGCACCTGGCGCAGCGAGATGTTGACCGAGACCGACGGCGCCTGCGACGGCGGACAGGCGCGGCGCCAGTTCACGGCGGCGGCGCAGGCTTCGCGCAGGACGAACTCGCCGATCGCGACGATCGCCCCGCTCTCCTCGGCGACCGCGATGAACTCGCCCGGGCTGACCTCGCCGCGGACCGGATGCCGCCAGCGCACGAGCGCCTCGGCGCCCTGCATGACGGAGTCCTGCAGGCCGACGATCGGCTGATACTCGACGCGCAGCTCGCCGTGCTCGAGCGCCTGGGCGAGGTCGTTGGCCAGCCGGAGGCGATCGGTGGCGCGCGAGCGCATGTCGGTGTCGAAGGTCTCGTGACGGTTGCGACCGCGCTCCTTGGCGCGGTACATCGCCGCGTCGGCCTCGCGGATCAGGTCCTCGGCGTAGCGCTCTGGCCCGGCGGCCACCGAGATCCCGATGCTCACCGCGAGGCGATGTTCGATCTCGCCGATCCGCATCGGCTCGCGCAGGGCGTCGGCGAGGCGCGCGGCGATGTCATCGGCCTCGAGCGCGCCGGCGACGTCGGTGCACAGGACGACGAACTCGTCGCCGCCGAACCGCGCCACGGTGTCGCCCGAGCGCAGCGACGCGTCCAGGCGTGCCGCGACCTCGCGCAGCAGGTCATCACCGGCACGGTGACCGAGGCTGTCGTTGATCAGCTTGAAATGGTCGAGGTCGAGGAACAGGACGGCCACGGCGCTCTCGCGGCGGCGGGCCTGGGCGAGCGCGAGCGCCAGATGGTCTTCGAACAGCAGCCGGTTGGGCAGGCCGGTCAGCGGATCGTGGAGCGCCTGCCGGCGGACCTGCGCGAGGCTGCGCAGGCGCTGGATCGCCTCGGCGAGCACGTTGCCGACGGCGTGGACGAAGTCGATCTCGTCGGTCGCGAACTCCCGTTGCGCGTCGGAGTGCATGGTCAGCAACCCCCACGCCCGGTCACCGTCGGGGATCGCCATCAGCAACCCGCCGGGGTGCTCGGGGCCGCGGAAGCCGTTCAGCGGGCAGGAGCCCGGCGGCGCGTGCACGGGAGCACGAGCGCGCAGCGCCAGGGCGATCGCCTCATTCTCGCTGGGGACTCGTTCCGGCGAACGCTCGTCGTCGTGCAGGCCGGCGACGGCCCGGACGCGGAAGAAGGACTGATCCTCGACGCGCTGCAGGACCGCGGCGAGGTCGAGGCCCATCACCCGGTGCAGCGCCGAGACGGCGTGCTCGATCAGCGTGCCGAGGTCGATCGTCTCCAGCGCCAGCTGTCCGAGCTTGGCGACGGCGGCCTGCTGGGAGAGGTTGCGCTCGAGCGTCGCCTCGGCCGCTCGCAGGCCCTCGCGGGCGCCGTCCAGCGCTCGCGCCGCGCGGCCGACCTCGACGTGCATCACGTTGAAGCTGTCGGCGAGCAGGCCCACCTCGTCACGCGTGCGGACCTTGACGGGTTGCGACTCGGAGCGGGCGTGGGCCGCCTCGAGGTCACCGATACTGAGGGCCTGCATCGCTCGGGTCAGATCGGCGACGGTGCCGCGGGCGAGATCGCGCGCCGCGCGGGCGACCTCGCGGGTGGCGTGGGAGATCATCCCGGGCAGGACGAGCCCGACCGCGATCGTCAGCATCGCGACCGCGACGAAGATGTCGGCCAGCAGGGTGATGAGCGCCGGCTCGCCCTTGGGCACGTGGCCGACCGCGAGGATGTAGCCGGTGCCGTCGAGCGCCAGCACCGCCAGCATCGCGCCGGTCAACTTGAGGTGCAGCGAGCGGCTCACGCGCACCTCCCCCGAGGCGCGGCGATCGCGCCACACTCGCCAGGCGTAGAGCACCGAGCCGGAGTAGGCCAGCCCGAGGCCGGCCAGCACGGTCGGCATGCCGAACTGCTCGAATCCGAGGATCGTCGACAGCGTCCAGACGAGCGCGGCCCCCACGCCGAGGACGATCGTGCCGCGGGGGGCCCGGTAGAGGCGGGGCATCTCGGGGGCGTTGCGGCGCAGCAGCCAGACCGCGACGCTCGGCAGGCCGATCCCGATCAGGTAGGTGAGGTTGGCGGCGGCGATGACCCAGGTCGGGTCGCCGGACTGCAGCAGCACGATCGCCATCAGCGCCGTCAGCACGATCGCCACCCAGGGGGCGTCGTTGCGGTTGCGCCGGCCGAGCACGCGGGGCAGCAGGCCGTCGTCGGAGAGCTGGGAGAGCGTGCGCGCCGCTCCCGCCAGGGGCTGCAGGGTGCCGTGGAACATGTTGGTGACCATGAACCAGATCGCCGCCGCCTTGGCCGCGCCGCCGAGCAGCGGAGCGTAGGTCGGGCCGAGCGTGGTCATCAGCTGGCCTCCCAGGCCGCCGCGACCGAGCACGCCGAGCCACACGACCGGCAGGACGATGAAGTAGACCGAGGCCATCGCGCCGCTGGCGAACATCGCCCGCGGAACGTTGCGGGCGGGGTCGCGGGTCTCGCCGACGTGGCACGCCGCCGCTTCGAATGCGGGCGCGGCGAAGCCGATCAGGTAGAGGCCGGCCATCGCGCTGGTGATCTGCCCGAAGACGCCGTGAAACGGCGTGGTCAGCGAGAACGACGCGGCGTGATGCCAGTCCACCCGGCCGGCCAGCACCGGGACGACGGCCGAGATGAAGGCCAGCCCCGCCGAGCAGAAGCCGAGCGGGATCGCGACGCGCGTGACCCACCGGATACCGCACAGGTTGACGGCGGTGAACACAGCGACGATCGCGCTGGCCAGCAGCGTGACCGGCACGCCGGGCAGGTACCACGTGTGCAGGGCCGAAGCCGACAGGATCGCGGTCAGCCCGCAGGTCGGGACCCATCCCCACCAGTAGCAGACCCCGGTCAGGTTGGCGAGCACCGGACTGTAGGGCCGAAACGCCTCCGCGCAGCTGGCGGCGATCCCCCCGACCCGGTCGGGCCACATCAGGATCAGCTCCGTCCAGCCGGGCGCCGCCGCCCAGCTGAGCAGCAGCCCGACGAACAGCAGCGGCACCGCGGCGGTGCCCTGGGTGAGGATCAGCGCGCCGACGAGGAACAGGCTCTGGTTGCTGCCGCCGATCGCCAGCGCGGTCGTGCCGAGCCAGCCCAGCCTGCGGGGATGCGGGCGCTGCGATGCGGTGGCGAGATCGGCTGACGGCATGTCGGAGGTGCCGGTGATGCGCGGGCGGGCGACGCGCACGCCGCGCCGGCGCGACACCGACCCTTTGAAGATCGACCGCGGCCCGACGGGGCTGAAACGCCAGGCGGTCGTCCGGGTGACCGCGGGCGCACGTCTACGGAGATTCGCGGACCGGCCGTGGGTGCAAACCACGGCTCGCGCGGGGGCGCCGGGTCAATCGCCTGCGGGCCCGGCCTCGCACGCGGCGATCAACGCGGCCGCGAGCTCGCCCCAGACCTGCCGCGTCTTGGTGGCCCGCGGGCGCCCCGCCGTTCCGAGCCGGTCCCATCCGCTGTGGACGAGGCGCACGGCGGTCCCGTCTTCCTGTGCCGAGAACGTGACCTCGACCTCGGTCGCGTCGGCGGGATCGAAGAACAGCTGCCAGCGGTAGCGCAGGCGCGTCGGCGGCTGCCAGTCGAGCACCGTGCCCCAGTCGTGCTCGGCGCCGCCGCGGGCGCGCTCGACGATCCGTCCCCCGGCGCGGGGCTCGAACGTGATCGCCTCGGGGTCGCCGCTGACCGTGTGCGACGCGGGCCACCAGGTGGAGCAGCGCCGGGTCCAGGCCTCGAACGCGCGGGCCGGTGGCACGCCCACCTTGAACTCGATCACCAGCGGCTCAATGCTCATCGACGCCGCCGCGGTCAGCTGGCGCGTTTTCGGCGACGATCCGAAACCGCGTCACCGCGTTGCCCCAGGTCTGCTCGAAGTACCGGCGGATCGCCTCGATCCCGGCCGAGCGCAGCTCGTAGACGTGGCGGGTGCCATGGACCTCGTCGATCACCAGGCCGGCGTCCTTGAGCAGTCGCAGGTGGCGCGACACCGCCGGCCGGCTGATCGGCAGCCGATCGGCGATCTGCCCGACCGAGCAGCCGCCGTCGCTGAGGATCTCGACGATCGCCCGGCGGTTGGCGTCGCCGAGCGCATCGAGCGCCTCGCGATGCAGGGACTCCGCCGGCCCGTCCCGTGGCACCATGACAACCCCTTCGCTCGTAGCCGTAACGTCAGCGCTACGGTAACACGCGCGCTACCGACGGCAGCGCGCGGCGCGATCCGGCGATCAGATCGGCGCGGGCGTCCGGATCGGGCCGACGACGGTGTGCTCGAGCCGACGCGCGGCCTGCTCTGCGGCGGCGGGCCCGCGGAAGCGCTCCACGAGGTGCACGGCGAGGTCCAGTCCGGACGCCGGGCCGCCGCTGGTGACGACGTCGCCGTCGTCGACGACCCGCGCATCTCGACGCACGACCGCGCCGGCGCGCTCCAGGTCATCGAGCGCGAGGCGGTTGGTGACCGCGGGGCGGCCGGTCAACAGGCCGCCGGCGGCCAGCAGCAGCGCGCCGGTGCAGACCGACGCGAGCACCGCGCCGCGCGCATGCAGGGCCGCCAGCGCTGATGGCAGCTCACCGTCGCACTGATGGCGGACGCCCTGTGGCGAGCCGTCGAGCCAGCCGCCTCCCGGAACGACGATCAGCTCGGCCGCGTCGCCGAGTTCGTGGGCCACGGCGATCGTCATGCCATGGGCGGAGCGCACGGAGCCGGGGTGGCCGGCCGGGCGCACCAACTGCACGGTGAAGCCGGCGGCGGTCAGGATCTCGAGTGGCGCCACGGCGTCGAGATCGTCGAAGCCGTCGAACAGCAGCACCTCGGTGATGGGCGGGGATGTCGTCATGCCGACATCGTGGGCCGAGAGCGCGGGGCGCGCAAGTGGCGACGAGCCCGAGGCGGGATCGCCGGAGCCGACCCGGGCATGGGCGCTGGGCCGGCTCGAGCGCTCGCTCGACGTGGCCACACTCGCGGTGCGGAGGTCGTCGCGACGCGCAGCGGTTTCGCCAGCGCCGCGACGCTGCGCGCCCATTTCGGGCGACGGCTGGCGAGGACTCCGACCGCCTACCGACGCAGCTTCCGTTCGCGCTGACCGACGGGCTGGGCCGCTCAGGCGGCCGCCGTCCTCGCGGTCTCGGCGGGCACCGCTGCCCCGGTGGCCTCGGCGTCGCGGACCGGCGCCTCGCGCGCCTCAATATGGCGGACGAGCGCACCGGTGTGGCGCTCGATGCGCTGAGGCAGGCCGGAGCGCATCCAGCGTGACTTCCACGCCGGCAGCGTCGAGACGATGATCTCGTCGTACTCGGCAGGGTTCCAGACCTCGAGCACCGCGACCAGCGGGTCGACGTCCCCGGCCACGCCGCGGACCTCGAGGCCGGCGCTGCACAGCTGTTCGGAGAGCTCCTTCGCCGTGGCCTGGCCCTGCGTGCCCCGGCCGACCGGCACGACGAGGGTGAACTCCGCCGGGCCGCTCTGCAACCGCGAACGAAGCGCTGCCTCGAGACCGGCCGACAGCGCGGTCCGGTTGGCGACCACCAGGATGTTGGACGTGCGGACCGTCAACGGGACTCCTCGGGTTTCTTGGTTGGCAGGTGAACGAGCCCAACGTGTGGGCGCTGTACACAGCTTGTTCGGCGGGATGCAGAATCGGTATGGCCACCGGGCCAAACTTTCGCCGGTGACGATGCTCCGCCCGCGCCGAGGCCGGGTTCCTCGTGGAGCCGCTCGCGGCGGACGACCCGCTCACGCGTCTCGAGAACGCGGTGCCGGCACCGAATCTCGGCTCCGTCAGCGAGGTGGGCTTTCGCCACATGTACCGGCAAGTCGTGCACGACGTCACCGCCTTTCGTGGCGGACAGCCAATCCGAACCCTCGCCTGAGGGTAGCGCTTCCAGCTCCCGGGCCGATCGTGTTGCGGGGTAACGTGCCGTGAGGTGCTGACCCGGGACGCAACCGTCACCGAGCTGTTCCTGGAGCTGGTCGCGATTCCGTCGCCGAGCGGGCGCGAGCGGGCGCTCGCCGACGCGATCCGCGAGTGGCTGGCCGCCGCCGGGGTGGACGCCCGGCTCGACGACAGCGGCGCGCGCAACGGATCGGACGCCGGCAACCTCGTCGCGACGGTCCCCGGCGGGGCGGGCGCGCCGACCTACGTGTTCGTCGCCCACATGGACACCGTCGAGCCGGGCGCTCCCGCGGTCACGCCGCAGGTCGGCGACGACGGCGTGATCCGCTCCGCCGGCGACACGATCCTCGGCGCCGACAACAAGTCGGCGGTCGCCGCGGTGATGTCGCTGTGCCGCGCCGCGACCGGACTCCCCGCCGACCGCCGCCCGACGATCGTGGCGGCGTTCACCTGCCGTGAGGAGAGCGGCCGGATGGGCGCCGGGCTGCTGCGCCTGCCGGCGTCGACCGACTGCGCGTTCTGCGTCGACGGCAGCAAGCCGATCGGGACGGTGATCACTCGGGCGCTCGGTCAGACCGTGTTCACCGTCTCGATCCACGGGCGCGCGGCGCACGCGGCGGCCGATCCCGACGCCGGCATCAGCGCGATCGCGGTCGCCGCCGAGATCGTCGCCGGCCTGAAGCTCGGGCGCAGGGCCGATGGCGGCACCGCGAGCATCGCGGCGATCGTCGGCGGGGCGGTGATCGATCGCCTCAGCCCGGGCCGGCTCGCCGGGCTCGGCGTCGCCCCCGACGCCGACGGGCGTGCCAGCGTGTGGACAGCGCTCGGCGACACGCCCACCAACTCAGTCCCCGACCTCGCCCATCTGCGCGGCGAGGTGCGCGGCTACTCGCTGGACTCGATCGAGGCGGCCGTGCAGGAGATCGCCGACATCGTGGACCGCGTGTGCGCGGCGCGCGGCGCCCGCGGCGACTGGACGCGCGACCGCTCGCGCATGATCCCGCCGATGCCGGGGGCCGACGGCTCGCGGGCGCTGGCGCTCGTGCGCGCCGCCGCCGGACGCGTGCCCGGAGTGCGGTTCGTGCGCGAGGACGCGCAGGCCACGCTGGAGGCCAACCACCTCGCCGCCCACAGTGACGTCGTGGCAGTGGCCAGCGGGGGCCGCGATCCCCACCGGCACAGCGAGTCGATCACGATCGTCGAGCTGGAGCAGCTGGAGGCGCTTCTGCTGGCGATCGTGCAGGCTGACCCGGGCGGCGCCGCATAGCCGGGCCCCCCGGATGCTTTCTCTAGTGCGCGGGGTTGGTCGTCGACCGGGCGAGCACGCCGGCGGTGGCGTAGATATGGGCGAAGGCGCGCGCCTCGGCGCCGGTCCACAACGTCGAGCCGTGGCCATAGGTGGAGCCCAGGCGCCGTCCCGCATCGAGCAGGCTGTGCGGGCTCGAGCAGCCGAGCGTGATGATGTTGCCCTTGTGCAGGCGGACGCGGACCTCGCCGTCGACCCGGGCCTGGGAGCTGTCGAGGAACGCGCGGATGTCGGTCAGCAGCGGGTCGTAGTAGCGGCCCTCGTGGAGCATGTCGCCGAAGGTCGTGCCGAGCGACGCCTTGAGCGCCTGCTGGGCGTTGGTGAGCACGAGCCGCTCGAGCTCGCGGTGAGCGGCGATCAGCGTGAGCATCCCCGGCGCCTCGAAGCCGAGGCGGCCGGCGATCCCCATGATCGTCTGGCCGGTGTGGACCCCGCGCCCGACGCCGTGCTCGCCGCCGAGGCGGTTGAGCATCGCCAGGACGTCGTAGCCGGGCACGCCGATCGCGCCCGTGCCCGGGTCGCCAGCCGCGCCCGCAGCGTCCGCAGCGCCCGGCCCCGACACCGTGCACGCCACCGGCAGCCCGCGCTCGAAGCGCAACGTGAGCTCGGCGGGCTCATCGGGGGCGTCGGCGATCGAGCGCGTCGACGGCCACGCCTCCTCGGGCAGGTACTCCCACGAGCCGTACGTCTCCTCGCCGCCGATCGTCGTGCCGAGGATCCCGAAGTTGAACGAGTACTTGGCGGTGATGTCGCTGACCGCGTGGCCGCGGGCGCGCAGGAAGTCCCGCTCCTCCTCGCGGGTGTGCTCCTCATCGCGGATCAGCCCCGCGATCTCGAGCCTCGGCGCCATCGCCTTGGTCACCGCGTCGAAGCGCACATGGTCGTTGCCGGCCCCGGTCGAGCCGTGGGCGATCGCGTCGGCGCCGCGGTCGAGGGCGACCCGCGTGACCTCCTCGGCCTGGAGCATGCGTTCGACCCCGACACACGACGGGTAGACCCCGTTGCGCAGGTAGTTGGCCTTCAGGATGTAGGAGACGAACTCGTCGTAGAGCCGGGCGCGACCGTCGATCACGACGTGCTCGGCGGCGCCCAGCGCCGCTGCCCGCTGTTCGATCTCGGTCAGCTCCTGCGTTCCGAAGCCACCGGTGTTGACGGTCACGGTGGTCACGCGCTCGCCGCGGTCGACGAGCACGGCCAGGCAGTAGGAGGTGTCGAGACCGCCTGAGAAGGCGAGCACGAAGTTGCGTGCCGGCATCAGCTGCGCTCCAGGATCGGGACCCGGTCGTCGACCAGGCCGGGGGACAGGATGAAGAAGCGGCCTGCGCCGGAGTCGATCCGGTCCTGCAGCTCGCGCTGGCGGGCGACGTCGCGGGAGTCCATCATCAGCGTCGGCTGCTCGCCGTCGTCGCGCGCGTACAGCTCGGTGCGGTAGACCATCGTGCCGGGCACCGGATGGAGGTCGAGGACCGCGGCGACGATCTCCATCCGCCCGAACCGCCGGTGCACCCGCAGCCCCGCGTCCCAGAACTGCGCGACGCCGGTGAGGATGGTGGCGCGGTAGGCCTCGAGCGCGATCCCCTTGGTCGTCGTTCCCAGCCCGGGGATCGCCGAGCACAGCGACCAGCCGACCCAGGCGCCCGCCGTGGGCGTCGGCGCGGCGCAGTAGCCCGCCACCGGGATCGGCCCCTCGTAGCCGAGACGCTCGGCCTCGGCGAGCACCGCCGGCAGCACGGAACGAACCCGGCGAAGCGCCGCCGGATCCAGCCGCCGGTCATCGAGCGCCGCCCGCGCGCGGGCGACCGGCAGCGTCACCAGCAGGAACGCCGAGGGCAGCAGACCGAGGTCGATCATCACCCAATTCTGCAACGGGATGCCCTTCTCACCGAACGCCGTCGCATTGAGCACGTTGTAGACGCGCATCAGGTCGGCCGCCGACCACGAACGCTGCAGCGGCGCCAGGACGTCGATCGGCGCGACCGCGAGCCCGAACGGGTTGACGTCGAGCCGCTCCAGGACCGCGCGGTTGGAGGCGAGCCACAGCTCATAGCCGTCGTCGAGCAGCCGCTGCGCCGCGGCGGCGATATCGGCTCGTGCAAACGCCATCGAGGGCCGAATCTAGTGGACCGAACCGCTCGCCGGTCCCGCCACGCCGGCCCGCCGGCCGCGCTCAAGGATCCCATGCCCGGCGCCGATTCCACCCCCGATGAGCTTCGAGGCTGCGATCGGCCGCATCGATCAGATTATCCAGTTGCAGCAGCAGGTCCTTGACCCCAGCTCCGCTGCGGCGACGTCGTCGACCGACGGCGGCGCTGCGCTGTCGACCGGTTCGGGGGGCTCGGCGGTATCGACCGACTTCGCCACCGAGCTGGCCAACGCCCAGGCGGCGTCGAGCACGGCCACGGCCACCGGCCTCGACGGCGCCGACTCCGCGACCGCCGATCAGTCGGACCCAGCCGTCAACGCGCTCAGCTCCGGGCTGGCCTCGACCGCGCCCGACCCGCTCGCCTCGGTCCTGAGCTCGACCGGCACCGATTCCGCGGACTCGGGCCTGAGCGCCGCCGCGGCCGATCCGCTGAGCTCCGGGGTCGCCTCGGGCGTCGCCCCGCTCACCGCCGCGACGACCGCGAGCGCCGCGCCGCAGGTCCAGGCGATGGTCGACGCCGCCAACTCGCTCGTCGGCAAGCCCTACGTCTGGGACGGCGGCCACTCCGGATGGGGCCCGCAGGCCGGCTATGACTGCTCGGGCTTCGTCTCGGCGGTGCTGCACGCCGGCGGCTATCTCAGCACGCCGCAGGACACCGTTACGCTGCCCAGCGCAGCGGGCATCGCCTCCGGGCCAGGCCAGTACGTGACGATCTACGACCGCAACGCGCCCGGCCAGGAGGGCCACGTGATCATCGACATCGCCGGCCAGTTCTATGAGTCCGGCGGCGAGTCGGGCCCGTGGGGCGGGGGCGGCGGCGTGGAGAAGATCGCCACCCCGTCGGCGGCCTACCTGGCCACGTTCAACGACATCCTGCACCCCGAGGGCCTGTAGGCCCGACCACCGATGGCGGCGTGCTCCGGCGCCGAGCAGGCACCCGGGCCTCTTGCTAATTTTTTGACTGGTGACCCAGCCGTCGCGTGATGAGGGGGTTGACGGGGTCGAGGCCGTGTTCACGGCCGGCCGCCCGTACGAGTCGCTCGCGCGCCTGGGTGACGTGATGCGCGGCGGCGCCGACGGTCAGCTGCTCACCGACGCGACCGTGATCCTGCACCGTACCCACGGTGTCGGCGCCGCGACCGGCGCGCTCGCGCTGGCGGAGGTGGCGGGCGCCTCTGACGACGCACTGGACTCCCGCCGCGCGGAGATCGAACAGCACCGCATGCAGCGCCTGCTTCCCGAGGTCCTGGGACGAGTCGTCTTCCTGGCGCTCGCCGACCCCGATTCCGACCCCGGTGGCTACGACGTCGAGCGCTGGCCCGACGGGATGCCGGAGCGCACCCGCGAGGACATGGTGGGGACGATCCGCTACATGGCGGAGCACGCCGAGGAGCTGGAGTGGGCGGCCGACCGGCTGGACGCCGAGTCGCGCGAGGTCCTCACCGAGCGCCTCGTGTACCTCACGCTCGACCACGAGCACGCGCACGTCGGGCCGCCGATCGAGGAGCTCGAGCGCCTGACCTCGCTGGCGCGCGGCCAGCTGCGGACGGCCGAGCGCGTACGCGGCCTCGGCTACATGGACGCGGTCAACCAGCGCGACTTCCTGTTCAGCCACCGCTTCGACCTGCGTCCGATCGGCTTCCCGATCACGCTCGAGGCGTCGATGTTCGGCGTCCAGGCCACGTATCAGCTGCTGCAGTACTGGGCGCCCAACCAACCGGAGGCGCGCCCGCGTGAGGGCGACGTCGTCGTCGACGGAGGCGGCTACCTCGGCGAGACCGCGCTGTGGTTCGCCCATGTCGTGGGCGCGACCGGCAGGGTCATGACCTTCGAGTTCGAGCACGGGGCTCTCGGCGTGCTGCGCGAGAACCTGCAGTCGAATCCCACGCTGGCCTCCCGGATCGCGATCAAGGAGCACGCGCTCTGGGACGAGCCCGGTCACGAGCTGCCGATCCTGGTCAGCGGGCCGGGCACGACCGTGATGGCCCAGGCGCCCGAGCCCGACGACGACGGCAACCGGCCCGCCGAGCAGATCGTCCCGACGACGTCGGTCGATGCGCTCGTCGCGTCAGGCGAGCTCGAGCGCGTCGACTTCGTCAAGCTCGACATCGAGGGCGCGGAGGCCGCAGCGTTGAAGGGCGCCGAGCAGACGCTGCGCCGCTTCCGGCCGCGCGTGGCGCTGGCCGCCTACCACCACTTCGATGACGTGTGGGCGCTGATGCGCCAGATCGATCAGCTCGATCTGGGATACCGGTTCGCGCTGGCCCATTTCACTCCCCACCACGAGGAGACGGTCTTGTACGCCTGGGTTCCGGAGACACCATGAGCGACGCCGGCCTGCCGCTCGTTTCGGCATTGACGCCGGTCTACAACTACGGCCGCTACCTGGCACGGACGCTCGACAGCGCGCTGGGGCAGGACTATCCGGCCGACCGCCTGGAGATCGTGATCGTCGATGACGGCTCCACCGACGAGACGCCCGACGTCATCGCCGAATACCAGGCCAAGCACCCCGGCCGGGTCCGCGGGTTCCGCCAGGAGAACCAGGGCTTCATCGCCGCGACCAACGCGACCTTCCGAGAGGCGCGCGGTGAGCTGTGGGCGTTCCTTGACTCCGACGATATCTGGCCGCCCGAGAAGACCATCGAACAGGTCCAGATCCTGCGCCGGCGGCCCGAGGTGGGCGTCGTCTACTGCGACACCCAGCTGATCGACCCCTACGACAAGGTGCTCGAGTCCTCGGTCTGGGAGCTGTACCAGCAGACGCCGATCGTCGGCGGCGGCGACGCGATGTTCAAGATGTGCAGCGAGCAGACCGGCAATCCGGCGCTCAACTCAACGATCATGCTCCGCGCCGCCCTGGCCGACCGTTTCGCCCCGATCCCGGACGGCGTCCCGTACGTCGACTGGTGGGTCCTGGCGCGGCTTGCGCAGGTGTCGGAGCTCGCGATCAGCGCGTCGCTGGTCGGCTACCGCACGCACGGCGCGAACATCACGCTCGGCGCGACCGGGCAGCGCGCGGTGCGCGAGGTGCTCAAGACCGGCCAGATGCGCCGGCAGCTGCTGCTGCGCGGCGCCGCCCAGGAACTCACGACCGAGCAACTGGTCGCGGTCTGGCAAATGTTCGAGGGGGCGGCGATTCACACGGCGCACCTCGCGAACACCGTCTTCCTGCCGCTCGCGCAGCCGACCGAGGGGGAGGTGGAGCGGGGCCGCGAGTACGCCGCCGAGGCCGAGGCCGCGACGCGCGCCGGTCGCTTCGACGATGCCCTGCGCCTGCGCGTGATGGCGGTGGTCGCCAACCCGTGGGACGCAGACTCGCGCGAGTGGATCATCGACCTCGGCTCGTTCGCGCTGCTGGAGGCCGAGATCGAGGACCCGCTGGCCGACGCTCGCGCGTCGCTGGTCGTCGCGTTCCTCGACGAGCTCGAGAAGGAACCCCAGCTGCTCGCCGCCTACGCCGAGGTCGTCGGGGAGAACGACGACATCACACTGGCGATCGATGCCGCCGAGGTCAAGGACGACGTCGCGCTCGTGCGCGCCCAGCACCTCCTGGTGGACGCGGGACTTGATCCGAGCAGGGTGCCCGATGTCCTGATCGTCGGGATGGGCGCCGCGAGTGCCAAGAGCCCGACGAAGGCGCTCAAGGTCGAGCTGGAACGCCGTGCCGACGCGCTGCTGACGCGGCGGCCGGCCCGGCTCGGGGTCGAGGCCTACGCCCCCGAGCGCCTTGGCGAGCTGAAGGCCGGCCTCGCGGCGCGCGACCCCGCCTAGCGCGCCGACCCGTGTCGGCCTGCGGCCCGAGGGTGGCGACTACGCTGCGGCGCGCAGCGCGGGCGCCGTAGCGCCGGCGCGGTGGAACACCGACCGCGTGGCGGCGACGACCGCGCCGTGGTTCCAGCGGTCGATGGTCTCGCCGAGCGCGCGGACCTCCCCGCGCAGGCTGTAGTAGTTGACGTGGTGGCAGAAGATGCTCGTGTCGACGACATAGGTCGCGCGCCCGCCGTACACGGCCTCGGCGAACAGGACCTCGTCGACGCCCGGGCCCTCGCCCATCATCGTGAGATAGTCGTCGGAGCGAAACGCCATGACCGTGCACGAGATGCCGCGTCGCTCGTCGATCTCACTGACGTCCATCAGGCCCTCGGGTTCCCAGTCCGCGCGGCCCACGCGGCGCACTGAGCCGTGCTCCTCGCAGAGCCTGACGAGGTCGCGCGGGTCGGCCGAGTACAGCGCACGCATCGCGCGCAGCTTCGTGTCCTCGCCGGTGACGGGGTGCGGGCGGTGCCACAGCCACGGGTGGCTCGGCGCGAGCGCGTCGAGCTCCGGGTCCAGCTGTCGGAAGAAGAACCGCGACGTGAAGTTGTTGACGGTGACCGCCGGGACCTTCAGCTCCATCGGTCCCAGCTCCCAGTCCTCCGGGCGCGAAACCAGCAGGACGTCCTCATCGAGCTTGAGGATCGTCTCGCCGGGCCACATCGTGCAGACTTCCTTGAACGCCTCGTGGGCGAAGGGGATCGTGTCCTCGCCGTGCGCCAGCTCATGGTTGCGGCCGGTCGGGACGTTCCACAGGCGGGCGGCGCGCTCGACGGCCTCGGTGCGCTCCGGACGATTGCCGTTGTTGATGACGAGGATGTCCTCGGTCGGCAGCCAGCGCGTCAGCGCGTCGAGGCAGAGGTCGAGGTGCTGGGGCTCGAGGCATGCGAGAACGACGGCTTTCATGGACGGTCCTAGGCGGCGAGGCGGTCGGTGGCGGGGTCGGTGTGCAGCAGCGGCCAGCGGTCGACGGCGGCGAGCGTGCCGGCAACCACCTGGTCCATATTGAGGTACTGGTAGCGCGCGAGTCGGCCCACGAACAGGACGTCGGGTCGGGCGTCGGCGAGCTGCTCGTAACGGTGGTAGAGCTCCCGGTTCTCAGGTCGCGGGATCGGGTAGTAGGGGTCGCCCTCGGCGGATGGGAACTCGTAGGCCAGCGTGCTGACCTCCGCCACCTGACCGGTGAGGTGGCGGTACTCGGTCACGCGCGTGTACGGGATCCGCTCGTTGGGGTAGTTGACGGTCGCCGTCGGCTGGACGAGGCGGCCGCCGGGGGTGGCGCGGACCTCATGCTCGAAGCGCAGCGAGCGATAGGGCAGCCTGCCGTACCGGTAGCCGAAGAACGCATCGATCGGGCCGGTCCACACGAGCGCGGCGTACCGGTGCTGGTCTTTGACCTCGTCGTAGTCGACGCCGGTCCTGACCGTGATGTTGGGATGGTCCAGCATCCGCTCGAACATCGCCGTGTAGCCGTCGGCGGGCATCTGCTGGAAGCTGTCGGTGAAGTAGCGATCGTCGTCGTCGGCGCGCACCGGGATGCGGGCGCACACCGACGAGTGCAGCTGGCTGGGATCGAGGTCCCACTGCTTGCGCGTGTAACCGCGGAAGAGGCGCTCGTAGAGATCGCGGCCGACCTTGGCGACGACCGAGTCCTCGGAGGTGAAGACCGCCTCGTTGCGCTCGGCGAGCGAGGCGAGATACGCGGCGGTGTCCTCCTCGCCGGCGAGCGCGACGCCGTGCAGGGACTGCACCGTCAAGCGGTTGATCGGCATCGGCACGAAGCGCCCGTCGACTTCGGCCACGACGCGTTGCTCGTAGGGGCGCCACGCGGTAAAGCGCGAGAGGAACTCGACGACCTTCTCGGCGTTGGTGTGGAAGATGTGCGGTCCGTAGGCGTGGACGAGGACGCCGTGCTCGTCGACGGTGTCGTAGGCGTTGCCGCCAACGTGCCCGCGGCGGTCGATCACGAGCACCCGGAGCCCACGATCCTCGGCCAGCTTGCGCGCGCTGACCGAGCCGGCAAAGCCGGCTCCGACGATCAGCACATCCGGACGACCGTCGCCACGGCCTCGACCACAGGTGAGCTCGACGCCGGACATGTCCGTGTCATCGGCCGCGAGCTCGCGGGGCTTGAGTCCGTCGAGTCTCGCGGTGCAATCGAGCGCAGCGAGCCGGGCCCCCGCCGCCGGCGCGTCAGTCCCGGGTCGCGGCCGTCAGCAGGGCCGACGCGACTCGGTCCCAGCTGAGCGAGCGGGCTTGGGCGACCTGCTCGGCGGAGAGATGGCCCTGCTCGGCGGCAGCGGATACGGCGCTCACGAACGCCCGGAGATCGTCGGTGGACTCCAGGAACGCGCCCAGGGCCGGAGCGGTGGACGTGTGCAGCGTCACTGTGGGCAGGCCCGCGGCTGCGTAGTTGTATGCCTTGTGCGGCTCCATCGACCGGGTGAACGGCTCGTCGGTGTGCGGGATGATGCCGACGTCGCAGTGCAGCAGGTAGCCGGGCGTGGCCTGCGGCCGGCGCTCGCCGAGCAGGTGCACCCGTGGATCGGCCGCCGCGAGCTCGAGCAGCGCCGGGGGCGGGGCGAGGCCGATCAGGACGACGTTGATCCCGGCGGCGGCCAGCTCGCGCACGGCCTGCAGTTCGAAGCGCATCGACATCGCGCCCACGTAGACCGCCCGGGGGTGGGGGATGCCGGCCAGGTCGGCGGGCTCGGGCGTCCGGTCGACCTCCGGGTCACGCCACGCGTCGTCGACGCCGTGACCGACATACGTGGCGCCGGGGATATCGTCCACCGAACCCTCCGATAGGCCGCAGACGACGTCGCTGGCCGCGGTCAGCTGCGAGCGGCAGCGCTCGAGCTCGACTCGCCGGGGCGCCATCGCATCCCATTCGGAGAGCTTGTCGTAGGCCACCAGAACGGTCCGGGAGCACACCGGCGCGAACTCGTAGTGCAGCCACCAGTTGGTGTGAGAGACGCCGAAGTTCAGCAGGATCGGGTCGGTGAGCTGGGCCAGCTGCATCACCCCGCGCGCCACCTCGTGTGCGCCGGCGGGCGCGCTGCCGGTGCCGGTGAACACGGTCAGTCCGCGATCGTCACGGCCGGCGAGCTGTGGCTCTCCGGCCGCGGCGCGAAACGGCTCGACGTATGCGACACGGCCGGCGGCCGGCGAGCGTACGAGCGCGTGGGCGATCGCTTCCCCTGCGCGCCCGAGCTGCCCGTAGTCGTTCTGGAGCCAGCCGACGATGACGTCG
The DNA here is from genome assembly GCA_049509055.1 of Solirubrobacteraceae bacterium. GTDB lineage: Bacteria > Actinomycetota > Thermoleophilia > Solirubrobacterales > Solirubrobacteraceae > Palsa-465. The sequence continues at coordinate 5,362 of JBELAG010000012.1, read as the reverse complement.
GGGGCGCTCACGCCGCGTCCACCAGCCGGCGGCCGAGGTTGCGATCGGCCGCCCAGCCGTCAACGGCCGTCAATGCAGCCGCCACCACCTGGTCCATGTTGAGGTATTGATACCGGGCCAATCGCCCGACGAACAGCATGTCGGGCAGCGCTCGGGTCAGCTCCTGATAGCGCTTGTAGAGCTCGCGGTTCTCGGGCCGCGGCACCGGATAGTAGGGCTCGCCGTCGGTGACGGGGAACTCATACGCCAGGGTGCTGACCTCGGCGTGCTGCCCGGTGAGATGACGGAACTCGGTCACCCGGGTGTACGGGATCCGCTCGTTGGGATAGTTGACCTGCGCCGTCGGTTGCGCCAGGCGTCCGCCCGGAGTCGCCCGCGTCTCGCGTTCGAAGCGCAGGGAGCGGTATGGAAGGCGGCCCAACTGATACCCGAAGAACGCGTCGATCGGTCCCGTCCACACGATCGTCGCCGCGCTGACGCTGTGGCGGATCGCCTCGTATTCGGTGTTGACGCGGACCTCGATGAAGGGATGGTCGAGCATGCGCTCGAACATCGCGGTGTACCCCTCGGTGGGCATCTCCTGGAAGAGGTCGGTGAAATAGCGATCGTCGGTGTTCGTGCGCACCGGGATGCGACCGCACACGGAGGCATGCAGATCGCTGGGATCCAGCGCCCACTGCTTGCGGGTGTACCCGCGGAACAGCCGCTGGTACAGATCGCGGCCCACCTTCGAGACGACGGTGTCCTCGGAGCTGCGCAGCTCCGCCCGCGGTTCGGCCAGCGAGCTGAGGTAGGCCTCGGTCTCCGCGTCGTCGGCGAGGCTGACGCCGTGCAGGGCCGTCAGGGTGCTGCGGTTGATCGGGAGCGGCACGAACCGGCCGTCGACCTCGGCCACGACGCGGTGCTCATAGGCCCGCCAGTCGGTGAACCGCGACAGGAATCGAACGACCCCCGGCGCGTTGGTGTGGAAGATATGGGGCCCGTAGCTGTGACACAGCACCCCGTGCTCGTCGATCGCGTCGTGCGCGTTGCCGGCGATGTGGGGGCGGCGGTCGATCACGAGCACGCGCAGCCCGTACTCGGCCATCCGGCGGGCGCACACCGAACCGGCGAACCCGGCGCCGACGACGAGCACGTCCGGATGACTGCGGCGGTGTCCGTGTCGAGCTGGGGATTGCTCCAGGATTGACATACCTCTGTTATCGGCTGCGACGTGCTCCGGTTGAGCGCCGTCAGCGCCGGTGACGGCGCGCGGGCGCCGCAACGCCGGCGCTCAGCCGCTGACCTGTTGGAGCAGCGATGTGAGGTCCGGGTAGCCGCTCGACGCCCAGCCGGAGCTCTGGATCGCCGCGACCTGTGATGCCGGGGCTTGTCCCGCCGCCGTCAGGATCGCCCGGATTCCTGAGCTCGCCGAGCCGTATCCGGGGATCGAGCTTTGGCCCTTCAGCCACGCGGCCGTGGCGTCCGCCGCTGTGAGCGGATTGCTCCAGACGGAGTCCGACGACCCATAGGTGCCCGAATCGGTATAGCCGATGTTGAGCCAGTCGTTGTTTCCGGCGCCCTGGCGCGCCGTCGCCGCGCCCCCTGACTCCTCGGCCAACAGCCAGGCGGACACGACGCCGGAGTCCAGTCCGGTGTCGGCGGCCAGTCGTGAGGCGAACTGCTGCTGCCCGCCGGTCAGCATGCTCGAGGCCGCTGCCGGCAGCGTGGCACCGGTCGCGGAGACCCCGCCAGAGGGCGACGCCGTCGCGATGCCGGTGGCCGCGCTCGTGGCGACGGCGGGCGCCATCGCGCCGGCCAGCGCCGAGGAGAACGTCGTCGATCCGTCCGTCGTCGTGGCCGACGACGCGGCGGTGCTTGCGGCGGGTGGGTTGAAGGCGTCCTGCAGGCCGGCGATCTGCGTTGCGATCTGCGACATGCGCGACACTGCGTCGGCGTAGCTCATCGGCTCTGTTCTGGTCATCGGCGGCTCGCCGCGCAGGCTTGAGATCAGGGCTCGAGCGGTTCGGGAGCCGGGCCCTGCGACGATGCTCCTCCGGCACGCCAGTACGCGACGTAGACGGCGATGCCGATCGCCGAGATCGCGATCCGGGCCAGGCGCGAGACGCCGACGAACACCGTCGTGGAGACGGCGAAGGCGAGCGTGATCTGCGCCGCCGCGTCGGCGAGCAGCGTGACGCCGACGATCGCCGTGAGGCTGATCGCCTTGTCCTCGGGGATCGCGCGGCGCAGCGCTCGCAGTGGGCGGGTGACGCGTTCCGGGCCGCCGTGCGCGACGAGGTCGAGCAGCGCCGGCAGCAGCGGCCGGCGGGCGATGACCGAGACCATGCAGGCCAGTCCGAGCGGACCGGTGATCATCGCGCGCCGCAGTTTGAGCGGCAGCGCGCTCCCTCCGGAGATGACCGTGACGACGAGCGCGATCGCCAGCACGATCGCGGTGGCCACCGCGATCGGGTTGAGCTGACCCTGGCGAACGCCGAGCGCCAGGATCCAGACAACCCCGAACGTCTCGGTGACGGCCAGCGCGTAGGTGTCGCTGTGCAGCGCCGCAGCGAGGGCGATGTAGGCGCTCAGCGGAACGACGATCCCGGCGACTGGTCGCAGCCACCGCAGCCGCCGGCGTCGCCGTGCGGAGGCCTGCCCGGTGTCGCCTCGGGGCGCGAGCTCGGTCCCGTTCACCGCCCCCAAGCTACCCGTCGCGGCCGGTCGTGCCAACCGCCCGCCGACCTTCGCCGCCGGCGACCGGCGGGGGTTCAGGGCCCGCCGCGACGCCGCCGTTCCAGGCCCAACCGGGTGATACTATCGACTAGAATAAGGGGCATAGGGACGAGGATTTGGTAGAGTTGGGAGCGTAGTCAGGACTGGCGCGAGCACCCTACTACGTAGTAGCATTGAGTCGCGGAGGGCGTCGGGCCGACCGGATCGGACTCGGATCGCTCGGAAATCAAGGAGGGCAGGGGCGCCCGAGCGGGTCGGGAGTCCCGTCCTTTGAGAACAGCAGGAGGACACCGAACTTGGCTAAGAACGGCCGCGAATCGGAATTGACAGCCAGGGGGAAGTCCGGCCCGGGCCGGACAATTCAGCGACACGCGGGATTCGCTTCGAATCACCGCCGAATAGGTGCGCCGGGCTCGGCGCGGGTGGCATAGCATGGCGGTCGCGTCCGTATCGACGGGGGCCGCAAGCTCGATCTCGCAGCTGGTCTCGCCTGACGCCCCCGTCCTGATCTTCGAGATCGACGCCTCCGCCGCGCAGCGCGACGGCGGCTCGCGCGCGCAGCGCACGCCGGTGCGCCTGATCGGCACGTTCGGAGGCGGCGCCGGTCACGCCGGCGAGCGCTCGGCCCATCAAGAGCTCTCGGCGGTGCTCGTGCTGCGGGCGCTGACGCCGTCCCGGTTGCTGTCCTGCGTGCGCGCGGTGAGCGGCGGGAGCGCAGCGGTGACGCCCGAGGCGTTGCCGGAGATCAGCCCGCACGACCTGCGCGAGCAGCTGACCGAGCGCGAGTTCGAGGTGCTGCGGCGGCTCGCCGACGGCGATACGACACGCGACATCGCCCAGCGCCTGTGCTACTCCGAGCGGACGGTCAAGAACGTCGTCCACGATCTCCTGGAGAAGCTCAACTGCCGCACGCGCGCCCACGCGGTCGGCCTCGCCGTCCGCCAGGGCGTCATCTAGGCTCGGTCACATGAGCCGGGTCGCCGTCATCGGGCTGGACTGTGCCGAGCCGAAGCTCGTCTTCGATCAGCTCCTGCCCGAGCTGCCGAACTTCCAGCGGCTGATCGATCGCGGAACCTGGGGCCCGCTGCGCAGCGTCGATCCGCCGATCACGGTTCCGGCGTGGAGCTGCATGACGAGCGGTCTCGATCCGGGGGAGCTCGGGATCTACGGCTTTCGCAACCGCAGCGACCATGGCTATGACTCGCTCACCGTCGCCGACTCGCGCTCGGTCACCGCGGCGCGGGTGTGGGACCGCCTATCGGAGGCCGGCAAGCACTCGATCGTCGTCGGCGTCCCTCAGACCTCGCCGCCGGTCCCGCTCAACGGCGAGCTGATCTCCTGCTTTCTGACCTCGGACACCCGCACCGATCCCTACACCCACCCTCCTGAGCTGCGGACCGAGATCGACTCGCTCGTCGGCACCTACCGGGTCGACGTGCGCAACTTTCGCAGCGAGGATCGCGACCGGATCCTGGCCGAGGTGTATGAGATGACCGAGCAGCGCTTCCGCGTCTGCCGCCATCTGCTCGACACGCGGCCGTGGGACTTCTTCATGATGGTCGAGATCGGCCTGGACCGGATGCACCACGCGTTCTGGCGCTTCATGGATCCCGAGCATCCGCGCTACGAGCCAGGGCATCGCTTCCGCGACGCGATCCGCAACTACTACGCCTACCTCGACGACGAGATCGGCGAGCTGCTCGACCGCTTCGAGGACGACACGGCCGTCCTGGTGGTCTCCGATCACGGCGCCCGCCCGATGCACGGCGCGATCTGCGTCAACGAATGGCTCGTGCGCGAGGGATACCTCGTGCTGGAGGAGCCGGTTTCCGGCATCACCCCGTTTCGCGAGGCGAAGGTCGACTGGAGCCGCACGCGCGCCTGGGGCGAGGGCGGCTACTACTGCCGCCTGTGCGTCAATGTCGCCGGCCGCGAGCCGCAGGGCCTCGTCGAGCCCGGCGAGGTCGACGGGCTGCTCGACGAGTTGACCGCCAAGCTCGAGGCGCTCCCCGGGCCCGACGGCACCCCGATCGGCACTCGCGCCTTTCGCCCGCGCGACCTGTGGCGCGAGCAGAACGGGATCCCGCCGGACCTGATCGTCTACTTCGGCGACCTTGCCTGGCGCAGCGCCGGCAGCCTCGGCCACGAGGAGTACTGGACGTTCGACAACGACACCGGTCCCGACGACGCCAACCACGACCGCGACGGCATCTGCATCGTCACCGGTCCGGGCGTCCCCCAGGGCCACCGCGACGACCTCCGGATCTACGACATCGCCCCGACGATCCTCAACCTCGCCGGGCTGCCCGCCGACCCGAGCCTGCGCGGCCGCGCCCTCGGGACCCTCGGCGCCCCGGCCTGAGCCGGGACGGCGCCCCGCGCCGCCGCGCCCCCGCTGATCGGCGGGAGGGCGGCGGGTCAGCAGACGGGCTACGCCTTGACGGTGAGCTTCAGCGCGGTCGCCGTGCCGCCGGAGTCGGTGACCCGCACGCCGAGCGTGAGCGTCTTGACCTTGTGGGTCCTGGCCTTGGCGGCGAGCGTCCGGCTCTCGACCAGCAGCGGCGCGCCGAGCGACACCGAGCCGGTGGCGACGGCGCGCTTGAACACGACGACGAGTGCGCCGTTGACGATCTTGGCGCTGCGC
>JBELAG010000119.1:0-15466 GCA_049509055.1 Solirubrobacteraceae bacterium | reverse complement strand
GTGATGCGGGCCGCGATGGGCCCGGCGGCGATGAGCTCGTCGCGTTCGGTCGCGGGCCGGCCGGGGGTCACGAGCGTTGCGCCGGAGACCACCAGGGGCTGGCCGGAGCCGGCGAGCCCGGCGGCGAGCGTCTCGATGGCCGCGGCATCGGTCCGCGTCGCGGCCTCGCTCACGCTGGGCACGACGAAGGCGAGGTGGATGACGCCGTCGCTGTCGCGGGCGCCGGCGCGCAGCACGGCGGTGTCGGTCAGGTCGCCGCGCAGCACCTCGGCGCCCAGGCCGGCGACTGCCTGGGCGGAGGCGTCCGAGCGGGCTAGCCCGAGGACCTGGTGGCCGGCCCGGATGAGTTCGGGGATGACGGCCGAGCCGATCCAGCCCGAAGCGCCGGTGACGAAGATGCGCATGGAAGGTCCTCCTTGGTTGTGCTGCCGGTGAACAGGATGTGCGGCGCGGGCGCCGCGGCCGGAACGATGCGATCCAGTCGCATTGACTCTACCATGGCGATGCGACTAAGTCGCATCGATTCCTCGAGTGATGCGATCCGATCGCATCGCTTAGGATGTGACAGTGAGCAGATGGGCACCGAATGCGCGTGAGCGGCTGGAAAACGCCGCACTTGACCTGTTCCTTCAGAACGGCTACGAGGAGACGACCGTCACGCAGATCACAGACCGCGCGGGCATGAACCGCGCCACGTTCTTCCGGCACTTCGCGGATAAGCGCGAAGTCCTGTTCGGCGGGGAGGAGGTGCTGGGCGGACTGTTCGCCGACGCGATCACGGCCGCGCCGACGGCAGCGACGCTCAGCGAGTGCCTGCAGGCGGCGCTCGCGGCGGCCGCAGCCGCGATGACCACACAGCAGCGGGCCAAGGCGGCCCAGCGTGTGCTCGTGCTGGCGGTGAATGCCGACGTGCAGGAGCGGGGACTGCTCAAGCACGCGCGGATCGCCAAATCGGTCACAGCTGCCCTGCGTGAGCGAGGCAACGACGAACTGACCGCGCGACTGGGCGCAGAGATGGTCATGCTCGCTTTCAGCGTCGCGTTCGAGCGCTGGATGAGCGCGAAGGACGACGAGCCGTTCACACCCTACGCCGAGGCTGCCCTGAGTGACCTGCAGACGCGAGCGGCCGACCTCGTCCTCTCGTCCCGCCTGTCGGCTTGACGTGGATTCGAAGGATTGGGAGTCCAATCAGGATCCTATGGGCTGGCACAGCGCTCAGCCGCGAAACGGCATCGCGCCCGTCGGCACTGGTTCCCACGATGCCGATGCGCGACATCTCGCTCGTGCGAGTCCCGGCTCGCTCGGCGCGGTGCGGTCCGATCGGCTTTGCCCCCACGTGCGAGTGTCCTGAGATCGGCGGGACGCCGCCCTGAGGCGCCTGCATCCGTGGCCCGCGTTTCGCGGCGCGCTAGACGACGGCGCCATCCACATTCCGCGCACCGGATGGCGACCGCACTCCCCCACTGGATGATCATTTTCGTGGCGCAGCGATCACCCGCTTCCGGCGCGTCGAATGAGCGCGCGCCGTCGAATCCGCTCAGCCCGAACCGGCGGTCGTCGCTGCCAAGCCGAGGTTGAGGCCCATCGGCGGTTCGTGCTCGCACCTAATGCCGAAGGCGGCTGTCGGGCGGGGCGCTTGAGGCGGGCAGCCTGCTCTTCACGCGCATCCACCGAGCTACCTCAAACTGAGCGGCGACCGCGGCTGCATTCGCCCTCCGGCGTACAGCTGCGGCTCGCTCGCGAGCGCGGCCTGGTTGTCCTGACACTCAGTAGTTGTGCGCAACCATCGCACAACAGTCCGCACTGCCGCGACAAAACCCTTCACATGGGGTTGACATGAGGTATATGGCGCTTGCAGCTTCGTCTTTACCCTCGGCGGGCACTGCTGTTCTGGCTCTAATCCTCGGCCATCGTGTGCGTGACCTAACTGGTGATCGCAAACAGTGCGTGAGGAGCGGAGTGCATGAATCGTCGACCGACACACAAGCGCGAGCTGGAGAGCGCGGCGCGGCAGTTCGTATTGCCGGAGGAGGCGGTCCATGAAGACTTTCATCGTGGGCTGAAGGAGCGTCATATCCAGATGATCGCGATCGGCGGCGCGATCGGGGTGGGTCTGTTCCTTGGCTCAGCGAAGGCGATCCAGCAGGCCGGTCCGTCGCTGTTGTTGGCGTATGCGGTCGCTGGCGTCGTGATCTTCTTGATCATGCGAGCGCTCGGGGAGCTGCTGCTCTATCGGCCGGTCGCCGGCTCGTTTGCCACCTATGCCGATGAATTCGTCGGGCCGTGGGCGGGATTCGTCACCGCGTGGACGTATTGGCTGATGTGGGTGGTGATCGCGATGGCGGAGATCACCGCGGCCGGGATCTACATGCAGTACTGGTTGCCTGGACTGCCGCAGTGGATTCCGGCGCTGGCGGCGTTGGTGGCGCTGCTGGGGGTAAACCTCATCGCGGTCGGCGTGTTCGGCGAGTTCGAGTTCTGGTTTGCGATCATCAAAGTGGTCACGATCATCGGCATGATCCTGCTCGGGTTGGCGATCATCGTGTTAGGCATCACCGACCTCAGCCATACGGCGAGCTTCTCGAACCTATGGTCGCACGGTGGGTTCTTCCCGAAGGGTTTCAAGGGACCGTTCCTGGCGCTGCAGATCGTGATGTTCGCGTTCTTGGGGGTCGAACTGATCGGAGTGACAGCCGGGGAGGCCCAGAATCCCGAAAAGTCGATCCCGTCAGCGATCAACAAGGTCATCTGGCGGATCCTCATCTTCTATATCGGCGCGCTCCTGATCATCATGTCGCTCGTCGCCTGGAACCACCTGAATCCTAACCAGAGCCCGTTCGTTGTGGTGTTCTCCAGGGTCGGCATCCCGACCGCCGCCGGGATCATCAACTTCGTCGTGTTGACTGCCGCCCTGTCGTCGTGTAATAGCGGCATCTTCAGCACAGGCCGGATGCTGTACACGCTTGCGGGGTACCGGCAGGCGCCCCACGCCCTGCGCAAGGTCAGCAAACATAAGGTGCCAGCGGCAGGGATGATGGTCTCGTTCGTCGCGATGCTCGGCGGGGTCGTGCTCAACTACCTGATTCCTGCCAGCGCGTTTGCCTACATCACGAGCATCGCGACCGTGTGTGGGCTGTTTGTGTGGGGAATGGTCATGTTCTCCCACTTGCGCTACCGGCAAGCGGTGAACGCCGGCCGGCTGCCCGACGGCGATTTCCGGATGCCGCTGACGCCCGGCGGAAACTGGTTCGCACTGGCCTTCCTCGTCATGGTGCTGGTCCTGCTGGCGTTTAACCACGACACCAGGATCGCGCTGTACGTGACCCCTATGTGGATTCTAGTGATGGTCATCGGATATTTCGCCTCGCGCAGGCACCACATCCGCCTCACCGCCGCGCCCGCCGCAGCGAACACCACCGCTCCTGACCCGGCCCCTGCGGCTCACAAGCAAACGGCTGGTCCAACCGCGAGTCCACCAGCCGTCGGGCCGACCGCGAGCCCAGCGTGAACGTTCACAAATCAACCCTGGTAGTCGGAGGTAAGGCAATGCGAATCGGTGTCGTGAAAGAAATCAAGCAGGCCGAGCGGCGGGTCGCGCTCACACCGGCCGGCGCGCTGCAACTAGTCGCGCTCGGCTCAGACGTTCTCGTCGAGGCCGGAGCGGGTAGCGGCTCGGGCTTCTCCGACGCCGCATACACCGTCGTCGGAGCGGAGGTTCTCGCACATGCCGCGGAGGTATGGCAGCGCAGCGAGCTGCTGCTGAAGGTCAAAGAGCCCATCGAGCCGGAGTACCCGCTGATGCACGCGGGGCTGACCATGTTCACCTACTTCCATCTCGCACCCGACCGCGCGCAAACCGAGGCGATCCTCAGCTCCGGGGCCACCGCAATCGCCTATGAGACCGTCGAGACCGCGGACGGGCGACTGCCGCTGCTAGCGCCAATGAGCGAGATCGCCGGCCGGCTCGCTGCGCAAGCGGGCGCCTACTTCCTGCAAGCCCCGCTCGGCGGACCGGGACTGTTGATGGGAGGGGTCACCGGCGTGGCCCCCGCTCGGGTCCTAGTGATCGGCGGCGGGGTGGTCGGGACCGGCGCGACACGCATCGCCTTGGGCACCGAGGCAGAAGTCACGATCCTCGAGCGCTCGCTCGATCGCCTCCACGAGCTCGACCAGTACTTCGGATCGCGGGCCCGGATCCTGATGTCCGACTCAATCATCCTGGAACAGGAACTCCGCGAAGCGGACGTGGTCATCGGCGCGGTCCTGGTCCCCGGAGCCGTTGCCCCGCACCTGGTGACCCGCGAGATGCTCGGTCTGATGAAGCCCCGTTCGGTGATCGTCGATGTCGCGATCGACCAAGGGGGCTGCATAGAGACCTCGCACCCAACGACGCACGCCGAGCCCGTGTTCGAGGTCGACGGAATTCTGCACTACTGCGTGGCGAACATGCCAGGTGCGGTCCCAGTGACGGCGACGCAGGCGCTAACCAACGCGACGCTGCCCTACGTCCGCCGGCTCGCCACCGTAGGTGTCGACTCCGCGCTCGCCGAGGACCCCGGCTTCGCACGAGGACTCAACGTCAAGAACGGGGAAATCACCTACGCGCCGGTTGCCGAAGCATTCGCCCAGGGAGCGCCGGTCGCCGCCTGGTAGCCACCGACCCGACTCCCACCCATCAGCAAGCACCCGCCGCCGCCCGCCCTCGCCAGACCGGCACCGGCGACGGTCGGATGAGGCCGGCCGGTGAGCCGTCACCGGCCGGTCGCCCGGGCTCGGTGGCGTCAGCCTGGAACGAGGCCGGCTAAGTGCTGATCGTCGTAAATCCCGTGGTGGTTTTGAAGGAGTCATAACTCGGGCGTTGAATTTTGGGGTTGATGCCGGGTCCAAGTGCTCAGGAAATCGTTCTTCAGGAGTCCGAGCGCAAGGAGCTTGAGCATCGCGCGGCGTGCTACTCGCGCCCGCATCGGGAGGTGTTGCGAGCGAAGTTGGTGCTGCTGGCGGCTGATGGTCACGCCAACGCGGAGATCGCGCAACGGCTGGGGATGAACACGAGGGTTGTCAGTCAGTGGCGGCGAAGATTCGCGGCCGATCGCCTGGCTGGTCTCGCAGATCAAGCGCGGTCGGGTCGACCGCGTCGTTTCCCCCCCGGAGCAGATCGCCGAGGTCAAGGCGGTCGCGTGCCAGCCGCCGGCCACGGGCGCGCCGCTGTCGCGGCGGTCAGTCGCTGACGCTCACCGCCTCGTGATCGAGCGGGGCATCAGCGACGCGTCGGCGTCGACGATCGCGCGGTGGTTGCGCGAGGACGCGATCCGCCCGTGGCAGTACCGCTCGTGGATCTTCCCGACCGATCCTGAGCTCGCCGTCAAGGCGGGCCGAGTGCTGGATCTCTACCAGGGCCGCTGGGAGGGCGATCGGTTGCATCCGGGCGACATGATCGTCTCAGCCGATGAGAAGCCCTCGATCCAAGCACGCGACCGGATCGCCCCGACGCTGCCGCCGGCAGCGGGGGTACCGCGCGGGCAGCGTGTCGAGCACACCTACAAGCGCAACGGCGCCGCACTGACCTATCTCGCCGCGTGGGACGTGCGCCGCGGCGGGGTCAGCGGCCGCTGCGAGCCCGAGGGCGGGATCCTCCCGTTCGGCCGACTCGTTGAGCAGGTCATGAGCACCGAGCCCTACGTCTCGGCGCAGCGCGTGTTCTGGATCGTTGACAACGGCAGCTCGCACCGCGGCGAGCGCTCCGTCCGCCGGTTGCAGGGCGAGTGGCCGAACCTCGTGCTGGTCCACACCCCCGTGCACGCCTCCTGGCTCAACCAAATCGAGGTCTACTTCTCGATCGTGCGGCGCAAGGTTCTGACCCCGAACGACTTCGAAGACCTCGACCAGGTCCAGCAGCGCCTCGCCGACTTCGAGCGGCTCTACAACCCGATCGCCGAACCGTTCGCCTGGAACTTCACCCGCGACAAGATGAATACGTGGCTCGCTCGCATCAGCTCCCACCAAGCTGACTCGATGCAACTCGCCGCATGACCTGCACGGGACTTCCGACAACCAGCACTTAGACTTAGAACTCTTACGCGAGTCCTGGCGGACCTGCTCCCCAAGGCGCTTCAACCGATCCTCGTGCTGCGCAAACCGGCCCGCGAGATCAAGAATGAACTCAACACGCGCCTCACGCCCCGAGTCATAGATCCCCTCCGCCTGCGCGCGGTCCATGCCTGCGAGATTCGCTGCACCAAGCAGGAATCCCTGCCCAAGGCCCGGACGACTGAGCGCTTACTACACCTATCCCAGCCCCGGACACGGGCTGGTGCCCGCGGGCGCGTCGGGCCGCTTGACGGCCTGACCGCGACCCCCACGCCGGCCGACCGGGACGTCTTCCCTTATCTGCAGGATCGCGTCCTCATCGACTCCGGGACCTGGGGTCATCCCGCGCTGGCGCCGGGGCACGGTGAGCTGACCCCGCTGCTCCGATCCGGACGGCGCGGTGCTGCTCGGGATCCACCGTGGCGCGGACGGCGAGGCGATGGTTCAGACGATGGCCGCGCACGACCGTCAGCGTCACGCGCGGCTCCTGCGTCGTGGCCAGCTCGCCTGGCTCACCCGCGGAGTCCACGTCGGACACGATCGCCACTATCTGTCGCTGCACGTGGACGACGTGCTCCTCGCCAACTACTGCTGGGACGTGTCCGAGCACACCGTCGACACCGATCCGCCGCCGCCGTGCGGATGACGGCTCACGACGCCACCCGCGTCGCCAAATGGTCACGGGACAGCGGGCTGCGCCTGGACCTGGCCTGCAATGGCCACGGCAGTCACGCGGGGCCCGGCGATCCGCTGCTCGGCGCGCTGGTCGGCGAGGGCGACACGTTCGGTTGGCTCAACCACACCTACGGTCACCGTGATCTCGACCACCTCCCCTTCTCGGGCCTCGTCAGTGAGATCGAGGACAACGTCGCCTGGGCCCGAGCTGCCGGCGTCCCGCTGGAGCCTGGCGCTCTGGCCACGGGTGCGCACACCGGGCTGGCCAATCTGACCGCGACGCCGCCCCGCGATGAGAACGCCGCGCTGGCCCGCGCGCAGCGGATCGCGGGCGCGCGCCATCGCCTGTGACGCCTCGCGACCGTACCGCGACCGCAGCGCCGGTCCGGGCTCGTCGATCGTCGGCGCCGGCGAGCCCTTCAGCGTCGGCGCGGCGCTCGCCGTCCCCCGCCACCGACCGGCGTGCCCTTCGACGCCGCGTCCCGCCGCCAGGCGGTGGATCGCCGTCACGCGGAGTCCGGCGAGGAGTCCGGCTGGGCGGAGATCGTCGCCGGCGAGGCCGCCCGGATGCTCCGCGCGATGCTGTCCAACGATCCCCGGCCGCACTTCTTTCATCAGAGCAACCTGATCGGCGGCGAGGATGGCGACGATCTTCTGTTCGATGTCGTCGACGCCGCCCTGGCTGGCTACGGGGCGCTCGTGGCCGCGGCTCCCGTCCTGCAGCCTACGTTCCGTCAGATCGGAGACCTGCTTGGCCCGCCGGCGGGCTGCTCTGGCCGCGCAGCGCGCCGCCACGATCACCATGCTCACCGACGGTCATGGTGTCCGGATCGTCAACTCCGGTACGGCGGCACCCGGTTAGGCTGGGTCGACGTGGCGCCCGGTGAGACGAGGGTCGCGGTGGCGGCGCCCGGGGACTGAGCGGCGGTCAGGCGACGGCGGCGTCGCCGGCCGGCCACGGGCCGGCCGGGACGGCCCGGTCGGCCTCGTCGAGCAGGCGGATGACGCTGCGCCGGTCGGGAACGCCGAGCTTGTTGATGACCGTCGAGATGTGCCGCCGCACGGTCACCTCCGCGATCTGGAAGTAGTCGGCGATGACCCGCGTGCTGTCCCCTCGCCGCAGGCGCTCGACGATCTCAAACTCACGAGCGGTCACCTCGACCACGCGCCCGTCGACGTGCAACTGGAGCCGGCGCTTGCTCTTGCGCTCGCGGAACTCCTCGATCAGCCGGGCCGTCATCACGCGCGGCAGCGCGGCCTCGCCGTCGAGAACGCCCTGAAGCGCGCTGGCCAGTCGATCGGCCGCCATCGTCTTGGGCAGGAAGCCGTCCGCCCCGGCGGTGAGCGCGGCGAACAGGTCCTCGTCACGCAGGGACGAAGTGAGCATCACGATCTTGGCCGTCGGCACTGACCGCCGGATCATCTCCGCGGCGACGATGCCATTGCCGGGCATGTTGACCGCGAGCAGGCAGAGCTGAGGGCGATGTCGCTCTGCGGCGGCGATTGCTCCATCGGCGTCTCCCGTCTCGGCGACGATCTCAAAGCCGGCGGCTTCGAGCACGCGCCGCACCCCGGCTCTGGTCAGAATCTCGCGATCGGCGATCAGGATCGTCAGCGCGGTGGGGCGATCGCGATCGGGTTGGGCGCTCACACTGTTCTCCCATCCATGGGCATCTCTCTGATTATCGGCGACAGGCTAGTGACCTGCAGTGCGCCATCCAGCCCCATGCCGAGTCCAGTTTGTTCAATCGGTGAACGGCACACGGCCGCCGCTCACGGATAGCGGCAGTAGGTCGTGGGCGCCGCCGATAGCGCATCCGCGCTGACGTAGCCCCAGGCGTAGGTCGGCTGGGCGTAGCGATACACGATCTCGAACGCCCCGATCATCGCGGTCGCGTCCCCGGGGGCCACCGTGATCGGCCCCCAGGTCCACGGGTTGACCGCCGCGGTGGGCGTCGTCCACTGGGCGATGCCGGTCGGACCCGCCGTCCAGCGATACCACTGACTGGCGTCGAGGCCATCGGTCCCCAGCCAGCGCCATCCCTGACCAGGCGTGTACCAGGCGATCCAGGGCCGGACGTCGATGATCGTCGCCGGCGTGTCGGTGAAATCCGGCGCCACCAGATACGGTGACCGTGCGCCCAGGAAGTCGCACTGCAGCCCTCCATCGCTCCAGAACCGCGCAGCCTGCACGCGGGTCGACAATGACAGCGAGATCCGAGCCGAGCTCGCGCCCTCGTGCAGGATTGCGGTGGCCAGAGTCGAGCGCAGCGCGGTCAGGCGGCGCTGCGCCCGGGCGCGCACCGTGAGCTGTGGATCGGCGCTGCCGTGTCGGCAGCGATAGCTTCCGGCGGCGACGGAGCCGGGTCCGAGCGAGCCGGCGGTGACGACCACCCGGCCGTCGCTGTGGCAGGCGAGCGACAGTTGCATCGAGGTTCCGCGAACCGTGACCATGCCGGTCCGCAGGCCGGGCGCGCGGGAGCCGCCGGGCAGCGACCGCGCGGGTCCCGCCGCGGTGGGAGCTGGCACCGCCCCGAGCGACGGGCTGGGCGGTAGGCCGGTGGCCGCGCCCGGCGGGGGCCCGGGAAGACCAGGCGCCGCGACGCCGGCGGCGCTCGCGCGGGCCGCCGGGCCCAGCGCAGCGGCGAACCCGAGCGTCACCACCAGCGCGGCCCTCAGGGTCACGGGGCGGCGATCAGGGAAACGTGCAGTAGGGCGCCGCAACGCCATCTTCGGTGCTCCGCGCATAGCTCCATACGTACTCAGGTCGTTCATACCAATAGATCGCCTCAAAAACGGCGACGACTGTCGTGTCGTCCCCCGGCAGGATCGAGATCGGAGACCAGGTCCACGGGGTGATCTGGCCCGCCGGCGTCTGCCACTCGGCCACCCCGCTCGCGATCGACGTCCACTGATACCACTGGCTGCGCTGACCGCCGTCGGTCCCCACCCAGTGCCACCCGTTCGCCGGGGTGTACCACGCCAGCCACGGCCTGACGTCGATGGTCGTCGGGCCGGTGTCGGTGAAGTTGGGCGCGGTCAACGTCGCCTGATCGGCTGTGGTGCTGCAGCTCAGGCCGAAGTCGCTCGTCCACGTGGTGACAGGCGCCGTCGCCGTGCTGAGCAGCACCGTGACGCTCTCGTTCGCTCCGGCACCGATGAATTCGAGCGTCGCCGGGCTGCTCCCCAGGCCACTCAGGCCGCGCGCAGCGTCGACCGGCAACGTCACGCCGATACGCGCCGCGCTCTGGCGGCAGCGGTACCTCACCGGCGCCGAGGTGAACGAGAGCGCGGGCGCACGCAGCACCGCTCGCCCGCCGGAATGACAGGCGACGTCGATGATCAGCGTGCGGCCGCGCACGATCGGCGGACCGAGCAGGCCGGGGCCGTTCGCGGCTGACGGAAGCGTCGTCGCGCCGCCCAGCGTGGTCGGGCTCGGGGCCTGGCCGGGCGCGGGGGGCAGGGGAAGGGCGGTGCCGAAGCTCGGCGGCGGACCGGGGAGGCTGAGCGGCGCGGCAGCCAGCGCCGGCCCGGCGGCCCAGGCGGCGACGAGGGCCGCCACGACGCCGGTGGCCATCTCTCGGGGCCGACGGCCGGCCGGCGGCCGGCGGTGGGCCGGGGCCCCGGCGTCGGCCTGCGCGGGAGCCCGCGTCGGTGTCGTGATGGCCGATCCCATGACGCGAGGATTGTCATGGCCACCGGGAGGCGACGACAATGCCCGGTCGGGGCGAACTGCCGTTCAGCTCTGAACGGCTGGTCAGTCGCCGGTCGGCGACGACGGTCACCGGGCAGCCGATTTGCGGTCGGCGACGGCGCACGTGATCCCAGGGTCGGCTAACCCGCAAGCGTTCAGGGGATGAACTCAGGTCGCGCCACGGCACCCCTAGGCGATCACCGGGTGTGCGTTCACCGTCTGCTCAGGAATCCGGAGAGCCCGGATGCCCAGCAGTGTTTAAAGGGTGAGCAAGGGGCTCGTCCGCACCTATCAGGAGGATTCCGTGATTGGCTTGGTCCGCATGCGTAGGAGGTGCCTGGACGGCACGAGGAGGTGGAGTTCGCGGGGCCTGAGCCGCTGCGCGCCACTGGGGCTTCTCGTAGCAGCATCGATCGCCGGCTCGGCTGCTGTGCCGGCGTCGGCCGCCGCAACGACGACCGCTCGGATCGATCTCAAGGTGCTGCTGCTCGGCACCTCGACGACCGATCCCGACTTCACCGCGTGGCAGGCCGCCCTGCAGCGCGAGGGCGTCCCCTTCGACACGATCATCGCGTCGACCGGGCACGCTCCGATCACGGCCGCGACGCTGTCGGACACACTGAGTGACGGAACTCCGGAGGGGAAGTACGACGGGGTCATCGTCGCGAGCGGCGACCTGCTGACCTGCTCGACGACATGTGCCTCGGGGCTCTCCCCAGCCGAGTGGAGCGCACTTGAGACCTACGAGGAGACGTTCCATGTGCGCCAGATCGACGGCGACGCGTCTCCGCTTGACGCCCCCAACGGCGACGGCTACGGCCTGAGCACCAGCGCCACCGGAGCCGATCTCGACGGCCTGGCGGGGACGCTGACCCCGGACGGAAAGACCGTCTTCCCGTATCTGAAGGGCTCAGTCCTGTTTGGCTACTACCCGGCCAACGCGGCCGGCACGACGACCTACGGCTATGAGTCGACCCCGGTCAGCACATCTGACTTCGACACGCTGCTCACCGGCCCGAGCGGCTCGTCGCTCGTTGGCGTCTATACCGACACCGTCGGCGTGCAGCAGCTCGTCGAGACGTTCGCCCAGAACGAAACCCTGATGCAAGCCGAGCTGCTGCAGCACGGAGCGCTCAACTGGCTCACGCGCGGCGTCTACTTCGGCGATCAGCGCAACTATGTCGAGATGGACATCGACGATACGTTCACGCCGGATGACGCCTGGGACGCGAACACCTCGCCGGGCGCGATCGACTACAGCGACGCCGACGCCCTTCGCATGAACCCGGGCGACGTCGCCACCGCCACAACGTGGGAGGCCAAGAGCGACTTCCGCATGGACCAGCTGTTCAACTACGGCAGCACCGTCAACTACCAGGCTGACAACGGGGGCACGGATCCACTGCTGGCGGCCTTCCAGCTCACCTGCTCCAGCAATTGCGGGCCGGGCGACGCCGGGGCCGGCAAGCCCTACGCCGACTCGTTCGGCTGGATCAGCCACACCTATGACACTCCGTATCTGGATGTCGGGTGCGCGACGCAGAACTACATCGAGGCCGAGCTCAACGAGAACACGAGCACGATCGCGGCTCCGATCGGCTCGACTCGGGGCACCGGCGGCCTGGGCTTGACCGAGACGACAGATCCGTCGGTCTCGCTCGGATCCGAGGATCCGCAGGTATTCGTTCCCGGCAACCACTCCGGGTTCGCAGACCTCGTCCCGGGCAACCCGGCGACGGTGGATCCTCCGATCCTCGACACCGCAGCCGCCGACACGACCACGACGGCGACGTTGCCGGCCGGAAACTACGAATATGCCATCACCGACCAGTTCACCAACTCCTCCACCTCGGGTCAGTCGCAGGCCGACGTCACGGCCCCGATCGCGGTGACGGCGGGTCAGTCGGTCACCCTCACCTGGCAGTCGATCTGCCATGGTGCGGATTATGTGATCTACCGTGGCTACGAGGCGCCGGGGGCGACCACCTACACGTGGACGCAGCTGGCTCCCGCGACGGCCGAGAGCTCGGCCTTCGGAACGGTTTCGACCCCGTTCTCGGCCACCCTGGCGGACAACAGCGCGGGCGACCCGGCGTCGACGAGCGACGTCACCGGCGGCGGCGAGCTGGAGCAGACCTACACCGACAACGGCAGTGCCACCGGCACGGCGGAGGCCGCGGGCTGGTCGCCCACGACCGCTCTGGCCAGTGAGAACGCGACGGAGACGGCCTGGGAGCAGAATCCGTACTTCATTCCCGCGCTCGAAGCGGTGGGCATCACCGCGGTCGGTGACGACGCCTCCAAGCCCTATCCGACTGACCCAAGCGATCAGTTCGGTTACGGCGTGAACGAGACGGTGACGGGAACGGGCGCAGCGACGAGCTGCGCGCCGGTGGCGTGCACGCCGGCCGGTGCTACGTTCGTCGACGGTACGGCCCAGGTCGTGCCGCGCCATCCGATCAACATCTACTACAACGCATCGACCGACTACGAGGAACTCAACGAGTACCAGACGCTGGAGAACGGCTCGTCCAGCTGCGGCGGGACCACGTGCACCTGGTCAGACCTCATCGACCAGATCACCTCGGGCATGTTCCAGTACATGATGGCCAACGATCCACGCCCGAGCTACGTCCATCAGACGAACCTGCTCGGCTCGCCGCCGGCCGCTTCGGAGGGCGTCGACGGTCTGCCGCCCGCGAGCTACACACCGCAGCCCGGCGGGGGTGCCGACGAACCCGCAGGATCCGGCAATCCCACCACCACCGGTGACGGCACGCTCTATCAGGTGCTTGACCCGCTGCTCTACGAGTACAACGAGTACTTCAACGCCAATGCTCCGTATCTGCAGCCGACCGAGCAGGCGATCGCCAACGTCCTCGCCGAGCAGTCGGCGTGGGAGACCTTGGAGACGGGGAGCGCTCCGGTCACCGGATACATCACGACCAGCAGCGATCAGGTCACGGTCACCAACCCTGGCTCCCCGGTCGAGACACCGCTGACCGGCATCCCCTCGGTCGGCTCGCTCTACGGCGGCATCCAGTCCGGGTGGACCAGCATCCCTGACGGCGCGACGACGTTGACGGCATCGACGACGTGGCCGGCCTATGGGGCCCCGGTTCCAGTGGTCACCACCGGGGTGGCGAGTGCCGTCACGGCGACCACGGCGACCCTGAATGGTACGCTGAGCGGCGCGGGTCTCACCATCAGTGCGTGCTCGTTCGAGGTGGGCACGACCACCGGCTACGGAGCCACCGTGCCATGCGTGGGGACTCCCGCGAACGGTGGTGCCGGCTCGGTCTCCGCGCAGCTCACCGGGCTCAACGCCGACACGACGTATCACGTCATGCTGGTGGCGACCAACGCCGCCGGAACCACGGATGGAGCCGACGTGACGTTCACGACCAGCGCCGGGCCGGGGCCGGTAACGACGCCGACGCCGACGCCAACCCCGACCCCGACCCCGTCCCCGTCCCCGTCCCCGTCTCCGTCCCCAACCCCAACCCCGGCGCCGACAACATCGGTCAGTCCGGCGTCATCGGTGCTCTCGCTGGGGGCTCCGGTCTCGACGTGCGCGGAGTCCGGCTCGTGCACCTATGCCCCAGCGCCGGGCGTGCTGAGCACGCTCGGCGGCAAGAAGCCGCACGGCACGGTGTACCTGGAGACGGCGGCCGGTACGCCGATCGCCGGCGCGCAGGTGAAGATCGTCGACGGGAAGCGCACGTCAACGGTGACGACCGCCGGCAACGGGACCGCCTCGTTCACCCTCGCGGTGGGACCGGGCCGACAGGTCACGCTCTCGTATGCGGGAAGCTCTGCGCACGCGAGGGCAAGCCTGACGGTCTCGGTGCACGACCGAGCCTACGCCACGATCCGTGTGGTCCGGGCAGCGCGCGGGAAGGCGAGGTTCGCCGGCGCGGCCATCGCGGCCAACGGGAAGCCGGCGAAGCTGCCGGTGACGCTCCAGTATCTGACGGCCGCGGGCCGGTGGCACACGATCGCCACGGTCCATTCCTCGGCTGCCGGGGCGTGGCAGGCGAGTGTGGCCTGGCCGCTGAAGGCTCACGCGGCTGACGCGCACAGCGTCAAGTACCGGGCAGTGGTGGCGGGCACCCCGTCGCCCGCGCTCACCGCGCGGCTGAAATAACGCGAAGCAGGGGCGAGCAGTCCTCGGCGGGCGGCCGGCGTAAGTCGGCCGCCCGCCGCGGCCGTTAAGCGGCGTGAAGCCGGATCGTCCAGTAGCCCTTGGCGGCAACCCGGAGGCCCTTGTAGTCGCCGCGGGCGAGCCGGACCGTGCCGGTGGCGGCGCTGCTGTTCACGAGCAGGAACCCGTGGGGGTTGAAGATCTGGATCGGACCGGCTGCCGTCGACCATTCGAGCACCACGGTCGACCGCTCGGACAGGTTCCCGATCGGCTGGTTGCCCGTGCCCGTGAGCGTACGGGTCACCCCCGCGGTGGAAGAGACGGGTCGCCTGGCGCGGATCACGTGAACACTGACCGTCTTTGCGGCGACGGTCTTGGCGGCAACGACGTGCGCCACGGCGGGCGAATGCCTCTTGAGGCGCTTCGCTGAGGCGGTCTGGCCGGCCTTGCCGGCGGAGTAGCTCGTCCGGGGATGGTGCGCGGGGATGGCCGCGCGGCTCGTGGTCGTCTGCCCGGCGGCCGCCGCCGTCGTCGTCGTCGATGACGACGTTGCGCCGCTGCCGCAGCCCGCGAGCACGACGGCCAACGTCAGCGCCGCCACGGCTCGGCCACGCTTCGGCGGGTTCGGGCTGGACTGGTGAGCGTCCACGGTCTCAGTAATCGGCAGGGGCGATCGGGAACTTGATCGATTCTGGAATTCCCCCGATTTTCCGGACATGGGCGCAGCAGCTGGGCACCGTCCGCCGTGCCGGGGTGGAGGGCACCGGCAGCTACGGCGCCGGCCTGAACCGCGCGCTGAGGCTCGAGAACATCGAAGTCATCGAGGTCACCCGAGCCGCGAGAGTCGGACGACGTCACCTGGGCAA
>JBELAG010000118.1:0-15491 GCA_049509055.1 Solirubrobacteraceae bacterium | reverse complement strand
CGCCGGCAGCCACTGCTGGCTGGTCGTGTTCCAGTACTGCAGCTCGCGGAGCGCCACGTGCAGCGTGATCTCCTGGCTCTGACGCGGCTGCAGCGAGACCCGCGTGAACTGGACGAGCTGCCGCACCGCGAACTGCACGCCGCTGGGTGCGTTGCTCGGCGCACCGAGATACACCTGCGGCACCGCGGTCCCCGCGACACGGCCGTCGTTGCTCACGCGGACGCTCACGTCCAGGCCGCCGTCACTCGCCCGCGCGACCTGGAGGCCCGAATGCAAGCACGTCGTATACGAGAGGCCCCAGCCGAACGGGAACAGTGGGTTGATCCGCTCCTTGTCAAAGAACCGGTAGTCGGTGTAAATGCCCTCCGTCTCCTGCGTTGCGCTGTCCGTCGGGCAGCCATTGCCGCTGCATCCGCCATCGCCGTTCAACCGCTCGAGATGCGGCCCGGTCGTGTCGCCGGAATACAGCGGAGTTGTCTCGTCATAGCCCCAGATCGTGTCCGTCGCGCTCGCGGGGAACGTGATCGGAAGGTGGCCGCTCGGGTCGGCCTGACCGAGCAGTAGCCGAGCGGTCGAGGTGCCGCCCTCCTCGCCGGCGTGCCACATCTCCAGCACGCCCTTGACGTTCGCGATCCACGGCATCAGCACCGGGTTCTCGGTGTTGAGCACGACGACCGTGTTGGGGTTCGCGGCCGCAACCGCCTCGACGAGTGCCGTCTGGTTGGCCGGCAGTGAAGCGATCGCCGAGATGTACGGCGGGTTGGAATCGCTCACCGGCTCAGCGGAGTTGTAGTACGGGTTGGCAATCTCCTCCGTGGTGGTGTCCGAGCCGCCGCCTGATGCACCGAATTCGCTCGCCGCGCCGGTGTCGTCAAGGAACACGATCGCCATGGCCTTCCCCTTCGCCGCCGCCGCGGCGTCGGCAATGTCCCCGTCGGCACGGTTGTAACCGAATCGGACGCTTGCCGGACCGGACGACGTGTTATACAGGCTGATCGTGATCGGATCGTACTGACCGCCCGTCAGGCTGCCCGCCGCATACTGGAGATTCGCCAGGCCGGCTTCGGTGTACCCGGCGTTCGTCGGCGACGCCGGCGTGCCGGTCCCCGTGCTGTTGATCTCCGCAGGCGTCGTCAGCGTCACCGGCGCACCGTTGAAGCTGACCTGCAGAGCACCCAGCGACGCGCTGCCGGTTGCGGACACCGCGAACGTACCGCCGGTCGAGTACGTGCCGGGGTTCGTCGCCAGGTTGTAGCTGACCGACGTCGCCGTCGAGGCGGTCACCGTGTAGGTACCGTCATACCCGGAGGGGCTGATGCCGCTCACGACGATCGAGGACCCGACCGACGGAATCGTGGTCGTGCTCGCGACCGACAGCGTCGCCGTCCCTGGGACACTGAACGACCCGAAGCTGAAGCCCGGCTGATAGCTGGCGCCGGTCACCGCGAGGTTGATGCCGGCGCAGCTGCCCGGATCGGTCGCCAGCGTGTAGGACACCGACGTCGCGGTCGACGCGGTGACCGTGAACGAGCCGTCGTAGCCAGCTGCGCACGCACCGGACACCACGACCCGAGATCCGACCCCGGCCGGCGTTCCGCTCGATTCTCGCCCTCCGCTCGTTCCAGAGTTCCGACCATCACGTCTTCGGAGCGAACAAGCACCCGGTCAGCGAGCAAGATACGCGGCGTGACATTACTCCTGCGCGCGGGCAACCCGCGTCTCTGCACCCACTGCTCCCAGGTGCCTCCGCCGGTCGGGTCATGCATCACGCACGTCAACGTCCGACCCGAAAGCCGACGCGCAACCGCTGCCAGGGCTGCAACTGCTCTCATGCCCCCAGCGGTCCATCCCGATCTCGCGACGCCGATCGCCTTTGCCGTGGCGGATGAGCACCGCACCCCGGCCGACATCACAGTCGGGCTCCGGCGAGCGCCGGCGCTTCGCCGATCCGCGACCCCGCCCGCCACAGCAGCACGATCAGCGCGCCGACCGTGGTCGTGGGGGGGACGGCCGGCGTGATGGCCGGGCAGGTTGACGGGCTGGGACCGGCGGACGATGCAGATTGGCGCGCCGCGCTCGCTCAGGGCTGACGGTGCGGGCGCGCCATAGCCTTGCGGTCGCGCTACAGCAGTCCGAGCAGGAGCAGTACGGCCGTGCCGAGCACGGCGATACTGGGCAGCGTCCCAGCCGACGCCGCGCTGATGGTGGCGCCATCCAGCGGCTTGACCGGCGTCAGGAGCGAGGCGGTCATGACCAGAGCCGCGGCGCCGAGGTTGCGCGCGACGGGCACGTCGAGCCATGTCGCCAGCAGCAGCAGCGCCAGCGCCAGCGCCCCGGCGGCGGTCGGCGCCGCCCAGTGCAGCCTGGTCGCGTTGCCCGGGGCGCGGAGGACCGGCAGTGGCGCCCAGCTGAGGCCGACGATCGCGAGCCCGAGCCCGAGCGCAACGCCCGGCAGCCACGTCTCCTCGCGCATCGCCGTGTGCGTGCCGGCCGCGGCAAGCCGCCGCACTCCGAGCACGATCATGACCAGAATCGTGAGGCCGATCGCGTAGGGGGTCCCGAACGCCCAGCCCGCCTCAGGCCCGCTGTGGAGCGGCCACAGCAGGAGCACGACCGTGGCCACGAGCGCGAGCAGAGGCCCGCCCGGCACTGTGCGCTCGAGCTTGCGTTCGTAGCGCTCGAACGTGCTCAGCCATTTCTGGGCGTTGCTTTGGCCGCCGCGGGCGGCGAGCGAGCGGGCGAGGGTGAGGGCCATCACCAGGATCGTGGACAGTCCGGCGGCTGCGAGCGGTGACTGTATCTGGGAGTTGGCGAATGTCCATTTGGCCGGTAGTGGCTTTGACAGGTCGAGGTGTGAGATGTAGACGGAGTTGTCGAAGAACGGGTTGGGCGCGCGCTTGGCCAACGCTGGGTTGAGCTGGTCGGCCCGGGCGAGGCTGCCTTCGGAGGCGAGCAGGTGTAGCGGGCCTTGGCGACCGAGCGCGATCCCGAGGTTAAACCAGCCGGTCGCGTAGCCGGGAGCGGCTCCGACCGAGCGGCGCAGGGCCGAGACGGCGGCGCCGGTCTGGCCGGCGTCCAGTAGCAGCACCCCGAGATTGTTCGCGGCGGGGAACTCGGTCGGGTCGCGTTGGACCGCCGCCCGGTAGTCGGCGATCGCGCGGTCCCGGTGGCCCAGCTCGCGTTGGGCATCGCCCTCGGTCCACCAGAAGATCGCGTCACCGGGATCGTCGCCGATCGAGCTCCGCGCCAGCGTCGCGGCCATCGCCGGGTCACCGACCGCCAGCTCGGCGATCGCGTAGTTGTTGTCGAGCACGGACGGTCCGACCATGCCGCTGCCGGCCGGATAGGTCCCCGGCCCGCTGAGATTCGCCCGCTGCATCGAGCTGGCCGCCGTCGCGTAGCCCCTGGCCGCATCGACCAGATCGTTGCTGTTGAGCAGAAGGTCGGCTGACTGCTCCTGGGCGAAAGTGGCATACGCCGCCCCGTTGCTCGTGCCGTTTGCGCCGCCGCTCGCAACATACGAACGGATGCCGGTGTCGCCCGCGGACGTGAGCGTGGTGAGCGCCTCGGCACGATGCCCGGCGTACTCGAGCGCGGTTCCCTCGTCGAGCAGCGCGAGCGCCTGGCCGTCGCTGGCGGCAGCCGACGCGTACTGGGCGTCGTTGTCCGCCACCGCAAAATCGGTTGCCGCCTCGTCGTAGCGGTGGCGCAGAAAGGCGATCTGACCTTCCTCGATGACGGCCTGCCGGTCGCCGGGAAGCTGTGTCGCCCATTGCGCGGCGGCCAGCGCCGCGTGGGTGTAGTTCCCCGCATAGCGCCACAGGTTCTGTCGCAGCTCCTCTAGATACGACAGCGACGACGGGCCCGACGGGGATGCGTCGGCCTTGCCGAACGCGCGGGCCTTCGCCACGTTGCCCAGCTCCAGCTCGGCCACCCCCGCCAGCTCCTGAACGTCGACGCTCCCGAGCATCTGGTCATAATCGTCGGGAGGCTCCGTCCCACAGTCGTTCGATCGCGTCCCTCGCAAGTCGTTACCCGCCCCCGAGAGGTTGGCGAGCAGTGTGGCCGGGTGGCCGGACAGCAGCAGATCGGTCAAGCGCGAGAACTCCGGACACCAGCGCGCGAGGCCGCCGATCCCCCCCATCGGCAGATACAGCGGCAGGTAGGAGAGGTAGGAGGACACACTCGGCGAGACCAACGCGTGCACCTGTTCCAGAGTCACCTCGACCGGCGCCATCGTGCCCGCGCCGGTCGACATCGGCTCGTTGGCGTCCTCTGACCCAAGGACGGTCGTCGAGTAACCGTCCGGCGTCGGCGGCTCGGCGAACAGCGCCGGGCCGGCCGGGAACCGGGCGAGGGTCTCCATCCGCGTCGCGACGGCCACGGCAGCCGTGAACTCGTGCGCGCGCTGGAGGTAGTCGAGCAGCCTCGCCTCCAGATCGGCGGAGTCAGTCCGCCCCGCGAGCGCCCGCCGCTGCACGGCGACGGCCGCCCCCGGCTGGTCGAGCGCAGCGAGTGCGCGGCCGATACCCGAGCGGGGGCCAGACCCGGGCGCGAGCGCGTCGGCGCGCCGGTACAGCGCGAGTGCGAGCGCGTACTGGCGGCGCGCCGCGAACGGCTCGCCGTTGTCCTGAAGGCTGTAGCCGATACGCATCACGTTGTCGCCATAGCCCGACCACCCCGCGCTGACGGGGGGGAAGCGGCGCACGAGCGTCGCGAACGTCGCAGCCGCGGCCGACGGGTCGATCTGCACGGACTCGTACTGACCGAGCGCCCACAGCGCGGTCGGGTCATCCGGGCAGGCCGCCACCGCCCGCCGGTACGCGCGCTGGGTCAGGTTCGGCTCGGCATAAGGCGACGCGCTCGCCAGCAGGAACGCCTCGTTCAGCTGCGGCGCGCAGGACTCGTCCCGGCCGGCGTCCCGCAGCAACGCAAGCGCGACCGGCCCCGCGTCGGCGTATCGATCTGAGCGGTTGAGCTGGGCGCCGGTCGGCTCAGAGATCGCCGCGGCCTCGATCAGCAGTGCCGCCAGGTCGTTCTCATCCCCGAGCCGGGACGCCGCCACGAACGGCAGCCGCGCGAGCGGCGAGCCGACCGAAACCGCGACCGCCCGCGCGATCAGACGCTCGCCACGCAACCCGAACGAGGCCCTCGCCAGCCGGCCGATCTCCCGCGCTTCGGCTCTCACGCCCCCGCCGACAATCCTCGATACCTGATCCGGCGTCATCGTCACGAACTCGGGCAGGTCATGGACCTGCCCGGAGCGACCGCCGACAAGCGCCGGCAACGCCGGTCCGGTCGCCGGCGCCACCGGCAGCGCGCCGGCCCACAGACGCGCGATGATTGGGAACAGCAGCAGCACCGCCACGCCGACCGCCACCCCGACGACCAGCAGTGCCCTCCCTCCCGCACGGACCCCAGGCGCTCTCGGCCTGCCCCCGCGCCAGGTTCGACGGCGCCGCTCCAGCCGCTCGGCCACGCGCAGAGTGTATGCCCGGCTCCGAAAGGCAAGTCTCAGATCGCCAGGGAGTCGGCCTTCGCCTTTGATCGGCAGACTTGTGTTACCGCTGCTCTGCGGGCTCGGCGTTGCAGCGGCCGCGCTCGCGTCCGCCACGGGCCCTTTGCGCCTAGTCGCGTCCGCCTCGCTCTCGGCGCCGCGCGCGCGGCCACCGGACCGGCGTCAGCGACGCGAACTCGACGTGCGCTCGATCTTGGATGAATGTTCGGCGGCATTGGCCGCATGAGAGATCTGCGTCAGCGATCGTGCCTGAAATGCACGAAGACCTCACCGAGGACTTCTGTCGACGTGAGCACTCCCCAGCCCTCGTCGTCATCCCAGCTATTCACCGTGCCGCTTGACCATCGCTGGACCCGACGGTGCCAGCTTTGAGATCCGCTTGAACGCCGCCGGCAGGGCGTCATCGGGCGCTGGACTCAGCCTGCGGGCTGGTTTCGGACGACGCTCCAGCTGATCGGGGTCGGCGTGCTTGTCACTTTCGTGCCGGCGGTGAAGCGCACTGAGCCAAAGTTGACGGTGATCGTTTCGGCCGGCGCGACGAGCTCGTCGGTCGCGACTGCCCACACGCTGAACTCGACCTCTGAGCCTTGCGATCCGTCTGGTCCGGGCAGAAGCAGCGCGATCGTCGGCTCCTGGCCAACGTGCTCGTCCTGGGCGATCGTCTGCGACACCTTCGTGATCTCTGGGAATGCGAGGGTGAGTGGGTTGAAGGTGATCTTGCCGGCTCCGGCTCCGGCGCTCGCTCCGGCCGGGTTGGGGTTTTGGAGCGCGAACGTCGCTGCGGTGAGTGGAACGACGCTCGTCGGGTCGATGGATGCCGACGGCGAGGCCAGCAACGCGAGCTCGAGCGATCGCCTGTCGGCCGCATTCCCGGCCGGCTTGACGGCGCCGGCGCGGGTTCCGGCCAGGCGGGCCCGGACGGCGCGGCGGACGAGCCGCGCCGCCACCGACGGAGTGAGCCGGCGCTTGAACGGCACCGGCCCGGAGAGAAGCGTGTCGGACTTGTTCGTGACGACGCTCCAGCCGATCCCCCGGCTCGTCGCGGAGGTTCCGCCCGAGACCGAGATCGTGCCACTGAGCGCGAAGCTCGTTTCGAGCTCGACGCCGTCGGCGCTGGCCGAGAACGCCAGCCCAGTCGGCGCGGCGTCGGCGAGCTTGATCGTCAGATCGGTCGCGTCGCGGTCCGCCGCGCCCTTTCCGGCGCGCAGGATCGTCAACGTGGCGTCGCGCAGCAGCGCGTGCTCGAAGAACGAGTCCAGCAGGTCCCGAGCATCGGCGTAGGGCTCCTGGGTGGTGAGCTTGAACTCGGCCTTGCCAGCGCCGCTAGCGGCGACGCTCGCCAGGTGGTTGGTGAGCAGATCGATACCGTCAAGCGCGATCGGCGTGGTCGTGTCCCCGACCCGGTTCGTCCCGACGATCGAGTTCGGCTGCAGGGTGAGATAGCCGACGGTCGTGCCCGGGAGGCTCGCCCCTTTGGCGCTCGCTCCGGCCGGCCCCTCTGGCCCCTCAGGGCCGGTCGCGCCCGCCGCCCCCGTCGCGCCGGTCGCGCCCGTCGCGCCGGGCGCGCCGGTCGCACCCGGCGGCCCGGTCACCACGCTGGCCGGGGTCGCCGCCGCGGTCGTTGTGAAGCTGCGGTCCTCACCGATCGCCTGGATCGTGCCGGCGCTGGTCTCCGCGACGATCCGATAGTGGTAGGCGGTGCTGGGGTCAAGGCCGGTGAGCGTGGCGCCCTCCGGGGTGTCGCCGCCCTCGGCGACGGCGTCCGCGAGGGTCGTCTGGCTCGCATACGTGGTCCCCGACGCCCCGGCGCCGTACTGGAACGCGTAGCTGACGTCCTGTCCGGCGCCGTTGATCTCCCCGAGCACCGTCGCGGTCGTCGCGCCGATGTCGACCGCGGCTCCGGTGCGAGCGCTCGGGACCCTCGGCGCGTACGTGCCATCGTTGAGCAGCACGCTCGCTTGACCGGCCAAGCCGTCATCGGCGCCGACCAGGTCCGGGCGTCCGTCATCGTTGACGTCCCCGGCCGCGATCGCGACCGGCTCAGAGCCGGCACCAGTCGAAAAACTCGCGTAACCCGCCTCGTCGTGCGAGTCGAACCCCGAGCTGCCGTCGGCGTCGTTGGTGAGCACGTCAACGCTGCCGCCACCGGTGTCGCTGGTGACGGCGATGTCGGGATATCCGTCGCCGTTGAGGTCAACGGCGACCGGATTGCCAACATCATCGCCGACGTTGTACACCGCTGCGGGCTCAAGCACGCCACTGCCGTTGTCCTCGTTCGGAAGGACGGCCACCTCGCCCGGGCTGTCTGGCCCGACGTCGGGGCGCAGGTCGCTGTCGCCCTCGTTGTCGCCGGTGACGATCACGGCGTCGGCGCCGCTACGATCGAGATCGGCCGTCGTGACATAGCCGGGCGTCGTTCCCTCCGCCGCGGTGTAGGTCGCCATGCCGCTCAGCGGAAAGCTCGCCGGGGTCGGGTTGGTGATGTCGGCGCCCGGCGATGGCGGTGCGGCCGGCGAATCGCTCGCCGACTGCAGCGCGACATCGACGAGCGTGTCCTGGTCGCCGTCCTGGGTAATCCCGACGACGTCGAGCCGGCCGGTGCCGGTGAGGTCGCCAACGGCGACGCCGACGACCTGCTCGGTGTCGACCGCAGACGCGAACGCGTATGTGGTGCCGGGCGTGGCGAACGTGCCGTCGCCGTGCCCGTAGAAGATCTCAAACCGGCCGTCAGACAGTCCGATGACGAGATCGGGCGCGCCGTCGCCGTTGATATCGCCCACCGCGAGTCCCTCCGCACCGGCCCCGACCGGAATCGTCTGCACGAGCGCGAGCCCGCGAGCCGGGCCGGGTTGCTGCTGGAGCACGTACAGGTCGCCGCTCCCGCCGAGGACGGCAGCATCCTCGAGCCCGTCGCCGTTGAAATCCGCGGCGACGACCGACCGCGGGTCGGCACCGGAGCCGAGCGGGACGGCCTGGGGCAAGCCAAATGTGCCATCACCATTGCCCGGCACGACAACGAGATCGTTGCCCGTCGCGCTCGCGATGAGCAAGTCGGGATCGGTCGTGCCGATGACGTCGCCAATCGCAAGCCCCGTCGGACCGCTTGCGGCGCTGAAGGTCTCCGGCGCCGACAGCAGAATCTCCGGCGGATTGGAGACCGGCGCGGCGAGCACGCCGCTCATCAAACCCGAGAAGCCGACAAAAGTCGCCGCCATCACAGCCACGATCCGCCGGCGCGCGGGCGCACCCAGATGAAACAGCGCCCAACCCGACTCGCTCATCATCTCAACCCTCCGATCACGCGCCGCCCCGCTCATCAGCGACACCCATCCAGCGGAACCGTAACACGTCGCGACAGCCATCGGCCGAATGGCGCCGCGTCGCAGAGGCGCTCCTCACGACGGCTCGCGGCCGAGAAACGCTCACGCTGTTGAGCGCCATCGTCCAGATCCCGAACAGCTCTGGACAGGGATCGTCCGTGTCGTAGTCTGATCTACCGTGAAAGCGCGCAGGGCGATCACGGTGAAGGTTGTCGCTGGGACGCTCGATGGCTGGGTGAGTGGATGCGGAGTCCCGGTGCTCCTGTTGCACGGGGGCCCCGGCCTGAGCTTTGAATTGGTCGCGGGCACTGATCGTCGGTCACTCCTGGGGTGGCCACCTCGCGCTGCGGCTGGTTGCGGCACTCCCGCGGCGGCTGCTGGGCGTGCTCGCAGTCGATCCGCCCGGGGTTGTCGGCGATGGCGGCATGGCCGCGTTTGAGGCCGAGATGCTCGCGCGCACGCCACAGGACCGCCGCGAACGCGCTCACGAGCTCGATGCGCGCGCGATGGCCGGCAAGGGCACGCCCGAGGAAGTCCCCGAGTCGATGGGGATCGTGTGGCCTGCGTATTTCGCCGATCCAGGCAACGCTCCGCCGATGCCCCCGTTACGGATGTCGGGCCGGCGTATTCGGGTATCTTGGCCGAGGTCACGACCGGCCTCGAGGAGGTCGCGGAGGCGCGCCGCGCCCGACACCCATCGCCGTGACACCCGCGTCCATCGTCGTTTGACACCCTCAGGACGCCCCGGCTTGGGAGAGCCGTAGCTCACCTCCGGCCTCCTCGCGTCGTCGGCGCCCTGCCCGTGCTCAGATGCGGGTGCGCAGGCCGGCGTCCAGCTCGCGGCCCGCTGCCACCACGACGTCAGGCGTGAGTCGCGACCGACGGGCGCACCGCGGGCGCCTATCGGCGCGGCCCGGGGGCCGCGACGACGCGTTCCCGGCGTGGCGCCCTGCACCTCAGCGGCCGACGCAGCGGCCTCGATGCAGGCGACAGTCCGGCTTCTCGGTCAGCGCCTTTCGCCCCCCGGGTCAGGCCGGTTGCCCTGCACCGGCGCGAACGGCGGTTATGACGACCGCAGCGACCTCCTCGGAGTGGGAGATCATGACAACGTGTGACGCCCCTTCGACCTCGGTCACCGTCGCGCCCATGCGCTCGTAGCTGAAGTGATGCACGCCGGGGTCAATGCACCTGTCCGCAGTCGGGAGGACCGCCCAGACCGGACGGCAGCGCCACGCCGGGGTCGGCGCCGCTTCGCTGAGCGCGACGCCGGCGAGGGGTCGTTGGCTGATGGCGTAGAACGCGGCATCCTCGGCGGGGATGTCGGCGCAGAAGGACTCGTGGAAACCCTCGGGCGCGAGCGTGAATTCGGCGCCGCCCTCTGCGAGTTGGTGCTCGACGATGTAGGGGATGATTCCTGGGGCGGGGAACTTGGACTGCAGGTCGGTCAGGTTCTCGCCCTCGTCGGGAGCGAACCCGGAGATGTAGACGAGGCCGACCACGTTGTCAGCCGTGCCAGCCGCGGTGATGACCGAGCCGCCGTAGGAATGACCGACGAGCAGGACCGGCCCGTCGATCTCACCGATCACACCCTTGAGGTACTCGCCGTCGCCGCCGCTCAGTCCACGCAGCGGATTGGGCGGAACGACGATCGTCACGTCTTCGCTTAACGCCCTCAACCCCCCAGCGCGCGACCGGACCGAACCCAAGCGCCCACGCCTCATGCGACCGATGCCCGTCCCCGGACACGCGGAAGTGCTCGCTGGCGAGGACCCCGCCGCGGGGATCGGCGATCGTCGCCGTCACCGTCAGCTTGTGCGGATCGATCCCGACCACGTTGCCCGCGCAATCGGGCGTAATCAGCAGATGCGACGGACCCGGCCCGCGCTTCCTGGCTCTTCTCATCACTTGACCTCCACGCGAAAATGGTGTGGCGGATCGGCCGACAACATCCCGGTAGGCGCCTCATCGAAAGGGCGAACACTCCTATCAAGTCAGACCGATCCTCGAAGGCATGAGCCGAGGCCGACACTTCAGAGAGAGGACACCTCTCGGGTCAAGATCTGAGATGAGCCAGACCTCGGCTCTGCCTTCGACCCTACGCGAACCGTCGCCCGCGCGGGCACCCGAAATTCAACACCGGGATCTGAGGACCTGCAGGTCGAGCCGGCTCAGCTCGCCGCGCGCTGATCCACAAGCGCCCGGTGCTAGCTGCGAGTCGAGCAGGCCGACATCGCCGCTGCAGCCAAGGCAAGCGAGCCGACGGACGGCGCGAGCACGCAGGGCATCATCACCGCTCAGCACGGCCAGTGCGGTCTCGGCGCGCGCAGCCTCGTAGGCCATACCCGCCAGCGTCCACAGGTCCGCGGCATGCTGAAGCGACGCACGCGGCGACGCCCCAGCAAATCCCTCGGCCGCGATCGCCGCCGCTTTCAGCGGGACCGTCTCCGCTCGCTCAGCGAAAGCGCGCAGCGCGCCAACGGCAGCGGTCGCAGCCGCCCCATTGCCCTCGGCGGCCGCAAGCCTCACCGCGAGAAGCAGCGCAGCCGGATCATCCACCGCACCGCTCTCGGTCCGCCGCGAACGACGGTCAAGCATTGAGCGCGCCTCGGCGACATCACCGCGGTCCCACGCAACCTCAGACAGAACCAGCTGTGCGGAGGGATGCCACGCATGCGCCTCTGCGAGCTCGACAGACTCTTCAAGACGACCCTGACGGCGGCGCAGCTCCGCCAGCACCAGCTCCGCCTCGAACACCACGCCCGGCGCGCCGGCCGCGAACACCATCACCGCCTTTTCAAGCTCCACCTCAGCCCCCGCGTAGTCGCCCCGAGCCGTGAGCACACTCGCATACTGCGAGAGGCACGACGCGAGCAGCTGCGGATGCTGGATCCGTTCAGCCAACCGCAACACCGTGTCACACCACTGCGACGCCCGCGGCACGTCGCCCACACGCGCGCACACCTTGATCAACAGACACCAAGCCCGCCCACACTCACCGACAGCACGCATCTCGCCCGCGACGGCCGCCAGCGCGACCCCCTCAAGGTCGCGCATGCCCACCTCAACATCCCGAGGTTCACCGCGCACAACCCCCGCACCGCCCGGCCCATCAGCTCAAGGTCGCGATCACCATGGCGGCGCCCCAGCTTGATCGCGCGATCGCCAGCCAAACGATCATGCTCGGTCTCGTATCCGAGCACCTCACGCGAGCGGATCCCGACCCAGCCCGCCTCGCAGCTGTCCTCGCAGCTCGCCAGCAGACGTTCAGCTCGCTCAAGCCAGGCACGAGCGACCGTATCGTCACCGCGAAGCACCCACAGATCGGCACCGATCAGGGGCGCGAGTTTCGCCGCAGCCCCATCCCGACCCCCCTCTGCATACAGCCGGTGCGCCATCTCGCGAGCCGCCAGCGTCGCGTCCACCTGCCCCACCCCACGTAGCGCGATCGCCAGACCCTCGTACGCCTCCGCCTCGGGCACGGCCGCGACCAAGGCCGACATCCCGCTAGTCCTCCGACCAGTCGATGGTGGCCACCGTGACTGGTTCGGCGAGTCCCTTGAACTTGAGGGATCGCTCGTTGAGGACACCGAAGGCGTTGCCCGCCGTCACGAGCGTGTCGCGGCTCGCGAGGATTTCGCCTGCGCCGGCCGCTGCCGCGATCCGCGCGGTCGCGTTCACTCCGCGGCCGACGTAGTCGCCGCCGCGATCGGTCGCTTCGGCGGCATGGATACCGATGCGAACGGGTGGTGCGAACCCGTGATCGCGCCGGTGATCGCGGAGCGAGCGCTGGATCGAGCATGCGCACTCCAGGGCGCTTCCCGGCTCGGCAAAGGCGACGAAGAAGCCGTCGCCCTCGTGCTTGACCTCCTCACCGGCGCTGGCCTGGAAGCATCCCCTGAGCGTACGGTCGTGCCATGCCAGGAGCGACTCCCATTGCTCGTCACCGAGCGTCTCGACCAGGCGCGTTGAGTCGACGATGTCGGTGAACATGAATGTCCTGACAGCGGTGTGGAGGGCATTGCCAGATCTGGAGAGACGCGATGTGAGGCGCCGCACGGCGCCCTGGGCCCCGATGCGCTCGAAGGTCGCCCGGGCGGCCATCAGCTCAAGCTCGGCGGAATCCGGGTCTCCCAGGTCGTGGTAAGCGCCGGCCAAGAGCTCGCGCGCCTGCGCGGCCTCGTACGGAACGTCGATCTCAGACCACATGCGCGCCCCCCGTCGAAGGTCTCGGACCGCGTCGTCGGTCCGAGACTCCAACAGCGCGACTCGTGCGCTTGCCACCATCGCTGCGGCGTGCACGGCAGTCGTATCAAGCGACTCCGCGAGCTCTTCCAGGTCCGCGAGCCCGGAACGCGCGAGGTCGGCGTCACCTGCGGCGATGGCAACCTCGACCGCTGCCGGTAGAACCAACCAGCGGCCCTCGCGCGCCAATCCGGTTTCGTCTGCCAGAGCCTCCAATATCGCTCGCCGGGCGACGGTCGGCTTCCCCTCGTCGAGGCGCAGGAGCGCCAGGCCGGGCTGGGGGTCAAAGCCCAGCTCGGCGGAGTGCCGAAACGACTCGACCGCGCCGTTCAGGTCACCGCGTCGGCGGCGGATCTCGCCAAGCTCATGCAGCCCCCAGGCGGCCCAGCGGGGCGCCGCCAACAGTAGCTCGTCGACCGCCTCGCTCGCGTCGCGTTCGGCGCGATCGAGTTCGCCGCGGAAGCGCATCACCTCGGCCCGGTGGAACCGGCAAAGTCCTGGGAATCCGCTCAGCGACTGCCGCTCGCACCAGCGCAGCGACGCGACGCTCCACTCGCCGGCCCGGCCCCAGTCGCCTCGATTCCGGCAGGCGAAGATAGTCGAGCAGAAGATCTGTCCGGTCGTCCACAGTTCGAGCTCCCCTCCCAGCGCGGCGGCCATCGCCTCGTCGATCAGGGCCGTGCCCTCTTTCACTTCCCCGCCGAGCAGGCGAGCGTGGCCCATGGCCAGGCGGCCCAAAGCCTCGACGTCATGATCCTCGAGTTCGCGGCCGAGCTCGACCATCTCCTGACTGATTTGCAGCGCTGCCGATCCGTTGCCCCCCAAGAACATGCCCTGCGCCATGCACATCAACACCAGGCCACGCTCGCGACACGCCGGCTCGCCCTCCAGCAACCGCCCTGCCCGCGCCAACCAGCCCGCGGCGAGCGCGTCTCCGTGCCGTGCATGGTGCTCGATCGTCAGCTTCACCGCCACCCGCGCCGCGGATCTACGGTCCCCGGCGCGCTCATAGGCGGCTGCGGCGCGCTCGAACGTGTCGAGCATCTCATCGAAATGCCGCGACCAGCGCGCGGCCTCGCCTAAGCGCTCCAGATCCTCGGGAGAGAGCGAGGTGTTTGCATCAGAGGAGCACAGCTCGTCGAACGCGGGCCCCCATGCCCGCCGCTCGAACGCCTCCCGGCCCCGCTCCAAAGCGCCGCCCTCGGTCTCGCGCATCTCAGCATTCTTCCACGCACCCCTCGGCAGCCGGTGAGCTCGATCTGCAGCCCGAGCCGCCAGACCGCCCCACGGCCAGACAGGTCCGACCTCAAGCGCCTCGTTACCGACGGCAGCCGTGTCATTCCCCGAGACGCTGAGCCGCTCCTGCACGACAAACGACGACCAGGCGCGCGCTGCCGAGCTGACGTGCCGCCCGCCCAACACACGAAGGAGCAACGCCCGACTCGCTCACCAGGCTGCTGCCTGCGGAAAGATCCAGCCGCCGAAGCGCGCCGCTGCGTCTCCTACGGAGAGGCCACCCGCGAGCGGAGGAGTCTCGTCGCTCCTTTGCCGCTTCAGGAGCGGTTTCGTGTCGGCGGCCCAGGTCGCCCTCTCCGCCGAATGCGGCCACGAAGGCGGGCAGGACGCCAGCCGCGCTGGCACGGCCGGCGCGGACCAGCGCTTTCTGCGAGAGCAATGGTCCGGAACGCGACGGAGCCGGCCCATTCCAACGGCGACATGTGAGTCCTGACCGCGATGGCTCTGAGCTGCGGGAGCACGGGAGACACCGCGCTCGTTTGGATGGGCAGCGCGCCCGGATTCGTCAGCGCCCCCTCGGCGCGGCCGCAGACAGTTCGCGCGCCAGCGCCACCACGGCCGCATGCTTGGGGCCGCGGTCAGACCCGCGCGGGCCGCGTCCATCGGCCGGGGTGCGTCGCGCTCGGGGGCGCCGTGGGGGTGAAGCCGTGATGATCGCGTGGGGTGGCGGCGCGCCTCTGGTGTCAGTCAGCGCGTCACGGGCGCTCTGCAAGCGGGAGATCTCCTCGCGCGCGGCGCGCACGCGGTCTTCGATCCAGTCGGCGAGCTCAACGATCGTCATCGCCCCGAGCAGGCTAGCGCTAGCGAGTCGCCCACACCATGACCCAGCGGTCCCCATCGATCCCTCTGCCCGTCTCGCGAGGCCAGCGCGCCGCGAAGCGCCGACCCACGGACGCAGGAAGCTCAAGGCGGCGCACCGCCGATGGCTCCTTGTCTGTGCAACCGTTGGCTGTCAAGAGCGGTTCTGGGTTTGATGGTTGGACTGCGGGGTTCGTTGGGTGGTGCGTGGGGGCGGTCGGGGCGGTGATCGGTGTGCGCGCGGGCGCCCAGCCTTATCTCGGTCCACGATCCGGGTTGGCTCCGGGTCGGCGACATGATGGTTGATGGGGTGATCC
>JBELAG010000117.1:0-16276 GCA_049509055.1 Solirubrobacteraceae bacterium | reverse complement strand
ACCACCCGTTGTGAGAACACCGGCGGCGAACCTGGCGCGCGGTGCAGGTGGGAGACCGCCGTTGTTCCTTTGAGGTCTGCGAGATAGCAGGAGCTCAGCCCGACGGTGCGGCTGGGCACAACCGTCTCGACGACGATCACGTATCCGCCAGCGGCCTGGATCGTCGTCGAGCACCGCTCACGCCACTCATCACCCCACACCTCTAGGCCGTCGAGCTCCAGTCGCATCCACCTCACATGATCGCCGGGCGTGCCGACGGCCGGGAACGTCAACGACCTGGTCACCGTCCGGCCGCTGACGCGTCCGGGTACCTCCCCTCGGTGGGCGGCATGAACAGACCTTCGGAGTGTGGCTTGGCTGGGGGGCTGTCAAGCGGAAAACATCCCCGCCGGCGAGGAACGCCACGCGAGGTGCGCGAGGCGCTGCGCTGAGAGACCGTGGGTCGCGCCGGCGGTAAGGCGGGAGTCCGGTTTTTCCGCTTGACAGCCCCCTGGCGCCTTCGCCTTCTCCTCGGCCATGTTCAGCCACCCACCGACGGAGGTTTCAGCCACCCACCGACGGAGGTTTTCAATGGGGGAAACAGCACAACAGCCAGCGGCGGTCAAGACCCGTCAGCCGATCCCAGGCGTCGCCAGCCTGCGGGTCAACCCCGAGCGGATCGAGCGGATGTGGGAGATGACCGCGCAACAGCGCGTCGAGGCCGCACAGCAAGGCCAGTTCACGCTCGGCGAAATGCTGCGCTGGGCGAGCAGGCGGCCGAGCGAGCCGCCCGTGGTCGACGGGGAGTGGTTCTTCATCACCGCGCTGTCCGCCGACGCCGCGAAGACGCGACCGGCGCGATCCGTCACGAGATGACGCGATGACCGTCCAGGACGTGGGCGACGCCGGGGTCGTGTACCTCATCCACTTTGACGTCCCCTACAGGCACGCCCGCCACTACACCGGCTGGACGCGCGACCTCGACGCCCGCCTGCAACTCCACCACGCCGGCGCTGGCGCCCGCCTCCTGCAGGTCATCACCGACGCCGGGATCGGCTGGACGCTCGCGCGCACCTGGGACGGCGGGCGGACCCGCGAGCGGCAGCTCAAACGCCAAGGCGGCGCGTCGCGCCGCTGCCCCATCTGCCGCGCCCAACGCACGCGCGGAGCGGCACGATGACGCTCCAGGCAACACGGACGATCGGGACCGGCGACGGGTGGGACGTGACCGACAGCGGCATCTACGTCCCCGACTGGGCTGACCTCGGCGACGCACGACCCGGCAGCGTCGTCGAGAACCCCGAGCGGCAGCCGATCGGGATCGACCTGTTCGCTGGCGCGGGCGGGTTCTCCCTGGGCTTTCACCAGGCCGGCTGGCACGTGATCGCCGCCAACGAGAACGACGTCGACGCCGCCCACACCTATTTGTGCAACCTCGGCTCGCCGCACACGAGGATCGTGTTCTGCACCCCCGAGGACGAGCAGCGCTGGACCAACCGCCACACGCGCCTTGAGCGCTTCCACGCCGAGGGCGACCGACCGCCCTTGGAGCCGGGGTCGGGCTGGATCGCCGGGCAGACCGGCGTGGCGCCGTGCGAGGTGTTCTTCTTCGGCGACGTTCGCGCGCTCACCGGCGAGAGGATCCTCGCCGAGCTCGGCCTCCACGCCGACGACATCGGGTGCGTGTTCGGCGGGCCGCCGTGCCAGGGGTTCTCCAAAGCGGGCCGCCGTCAGGCTGATGATCCGCGCAACGAGCTCGTGTTCGAGTTCATGCGGATCGTCTGCGAGATCCACCCCCACAGCTTCTGCATGGAAAACGTGCCCGGCCTGCTCGACATGCACACCCGCGACGGCATGCCGGTGATCGACGCGCTCGCGCTGATGGCCCAGCAGGGCGGCATGGGCACCTTCCACGCCATCCGTCGCACCCTCGCCGAGACCGCCGGCGCCGGCGCCGCGCTGCGCACGATGCAAGCCACCGCCTCCCGACGCCAGCCCCAACCGGGCATGTCGACCAACGGCCACGTCGACGTCGACGACGACCAGCTCCCGCTCTTTCAGGCGAGCGCGTGACCGCCGATCGACGGCCTCGACATCTTGCCCGGTCACGTCGAGCATCTGCACCTGAGGATCCAGGACTGGATACTCGCGCGGCGTGAGCTGCGTCAGGGATGCCGCCCAGCGTACGGGCGAGGGAGAAGCCGAGCCGGGTGGCGCCGGGCACCGGCCTGCGTGTGGCCACGACCGGCATCGCGGAGCGTGCCCGGAGTGCCAGCGGGCGCAGCTCGAGCGCTGGCGCTCGCAGCTGGAGAGCGCCGCCGCGGCCAGCGGGGGCTGACCGGCCGTTCGGGCTCGCTCCGGGGCACCGTCGCCAGGCGGGTGGACGGGGCCGAGCCTGCGAGACTCGGCGCGAGATGAACTTCGCCCGGGATCTCGTCGACGCCGCGCCGCCCGAGCGGCTCGCACTCGTGGAACTCGCGCGCGAAGGCCGGCGGCGCGAGTGGACCTTCGGGGAGGTGTCGGCGGGCTCCGGAGCGCTGGCGGCTCGCCTGACCGCGCTGGGGGTGGGGCGCGGCGATGTGGTGATCACGCTCATCGGCAACCGGCCGGAGTGGGTACTCACGATGGTCGCCTGCTTCCGCATCGGCGCGGTCGTCCTTCCGTGCAACGAGCAGCTGCGCGCCCACGACCTGGCGCTCCGGCTGCGCGAGGCAAGGCCGCGGGCGATCGTCGCCGACGAACGCAACCTCGGCGAGCTGGGCGCCGCCCGCCCGGAGTGCGAGGTGCTCACGATTCCGGACTCCGGCCTGTGGACCGGCCCTCCGGCACCCGCGGTCGAGCTCGACGGGCGCGACCCGTGCCTGATCACGTTCACGAGCGGCACGACCGGCGAGGCGAAGGGGATCGTCCACGGGCAGCGCTACCTGCTCGGCCAGCGGTTGCAGGCCGAGCACTGGCTGGGGGCGGGCGCTGGCGAGCTGGTGTTGGTGCACCGCGGCGTCCGGCTGGTCGAAGTCGGCCCGCAACGTGTTCATCGCTCCGTGGCTGCGCGGCGCCGCCGCGCTCCTGCACGACGCCCGGTTCGACCCGGTGCAGCGCCTCGAGATCCTGGAGCGGGAGCACGTCAACGTGCTGTGCATGGCCCCCACCGAGTACCGGGTGATCGCCAAGCGGGCGACGCTGCGGCCGATGGCCGCGCTCCGGGGTCTGGTGGCGGCCGGCGAGGCGCTCAACCCCGAGGTCCTCCGCGCGTGGCGCGAGGCGACCGGCCTGGAGATCCGCGACGGGTACGGCCAGACGGAGACCGGGCAGCTCACCGGGATGCCGGTCGGCGGCGAGGTGCGGGCCGGCTCGATGGGGCGCCCCCTGCCCGGGATCGCGCTCGGGATCCTCGACGGCGAGCTCGTCCTCACCGATCCGCGCAGCGACCCTACCTTCTTCGTCGGCTGGCTCGGCGGCGACCCCGCGCCCGAGACGGACGGGTGGCGAACCGGCGACCGGGTGCGCGCCGACGCCGACGGCTACCTGTACTTCGAGGGGCGCGCCGACGATCTGATCATCTCGGCGGGGTACCGGATCGGGCCGTTCGAGGTGGAGTCGGCGCTCGTCTCCCACCCCGCGGTCGCGGAGGCGGCGGTGGTGTCGGCGCCCGACGAGGAGCGGGGCGCCGTGGTCCGGGCGGTGGTCGTGCTGCGCGACGGCTTCCGGCCCGGCGACGCGCTCGCCCGCGAGCTCCAGGAGCACGTCAAGGCCGAGACCGCGCCGTACAAGTACCCGCGGGTGATCGACTTCGCCGACGAGCTGCCCAAGACGGCCAGCGGCAAGGTGCGCCGCGCGCTCCTGCGCGACCGGGGATGAGCGCACTGCGAAGGCCGGCGGGCTGGGCGCGCCCAGCCCGCCGGGGGTTCCTTCGGGTCTACCGTCGGTGGTTGTGGCGGGTGTGGTGGGTGAGCTGGCGCAGCCGGGGGACGAGCCGGTGTCCGAGCGCGAGCGGGTTACGCTCGTGCACGGCACGGCGGGCCGGGGCCTTGGCCGATCCGAGTTGGACGATGGCGGCGGCTGCGTTGTTCCCGTAGGCGGGGTCCGGGGTCTGCAGCGACGCGGCGGCGACCCCGAACAGGGCCGGTCCGCCGGCGTGCGGGCCAACCTTGAACGTGACCGTGTAGGTCTTGGTCGCGTTCGCGGCGATCGTGCTGGCCGTCCAGTCGAGGATCGGCCCCAGGGTGGCCGCGCCGGCGGCGGTGGTGACCGTCACGCCGGACGGGACGATCAGCGCGGTCACCACGTCGCTCGCGGTGGCCGGCCCGGCGTTCGTCACCACGATGTTCTCGGTGAACGTCGTGCCGTCAGCCGCGCCGGCCGGTCCGCCGGAGATCGCCACCTTGACGTCGGCCAGGTTGGGGACCTTGACCGCGTTGACCGTGAACGGCTCGCACGTCCCGCCGGCGGGTGGGGTGTAGTTCGCATCGCCGGAGTAGCTCGCCAGATAGCCGTACGAGCCGGCGCTCAGCGCGCCGGTGACCGCCGAGGCCGGGACCATTCCGCCGCCGACGTTCACGGTCTGGGCCGAGACCGTACTCCCCGTGCACGTCGTGTCGTCATACAGGGCGAACGTGACCGTCCCGCCCGCTGGGAACCCCGCGACCGTCGCGCCGAGCGTGACGGTGTCCTGCGCCGTGGCGCCCGCGGGCTCCCCGCCGGCCGCCCACGCCGTCCCGGTGCTCGCGTCCTTCACCGCGCTCGAGAGCGTCACCGCCGCCTGGGTGACCGTCAGCGGCACGCACGCGCTCGCCGATCCCTGCAACCCGAACGGGGCCGGACTGCTCGCCGGGGCAAACGTCGCCTGGACGTACCGCGTGCCCGCGGGCACGCCCGCCGCGGCGAACCCCGGCACGGTCCCGCCGGCGCCGAGCGTGACCGTCGCCGATCCGGTCGATGGGACCGTGCACGCCGCGTCGGAGTACACGGTGTAGACGACCTTCCCGGCCGGGGTTCCGGCCCCCGACCCCTCGGTCGGGGCGACCGTCGCGGTGCACCCCGGCGAACCGGCGCCCAGCGCGATCGCTACTGAGGGGCAGCTGAGCGTCGTCTGCGTCGTGTCCTGGAGCTCGAATGCGCCCACGTCGCAGAACGACGACCCGGTCGAAGGGCGCGGCAGACCGCGCTGGTCAACTCCCGCGTCCGGGGTGGGGCAGTCGGCGGCCGGGATCGCGTCGACCGCCGGGCTGCTCGCCGACAGCGCCTGCGTCTGGGTCGGGCCGCCGTTGCTCTGCAGCGTGCCGAGCTGGGGATCGGCGGCGGGCAGGTCGAACCCGCAGCTGCCATCGCCGCCCGGATCCTCGAGGTTGAACGCCGACCCCGATCCAACGTGCGAGTCGCAGTTCGCTGCCCCGGTGTTGTCAGCGACGATCGTGCCCTGCGCGATCATCGGTCCGGACCACCAGACACCGCTGCCCGAGCCGCCGGAAGCCGACCCGACGCTGTTGGCATCGATCGTGTCGCT
The DNA here is from genome assembly GCA_049509055.1 of Solirubrobacteraceae bacterium. Lineage (GTDB taxonomy): Bacteria > Actinomycetota > Thermoleophilia > Solirubrobacterales > Solirubrobacteraceae > Palsa-465. The sequence goes on along the minus strand of JBELAG010000117.1, from coordinate 10,794 downwards.
CGACAGGCTCGGGGTCGCCTGCAGCGCGTACAGCGCACCACCCTGACCCACTCCGCTGTCGGTGCCGGCGCCCGCGACGCCGCCGGCGACATTCCCCACGAATGTGCTGTTCGTCACGCTCAAGCCGATATCGTTGCTGACTGTGGCCATGTCGGCGACCGCGCCGCCTTGGCCATAACCGCTGTAGGCGCCGACCCCTCCCGCGCCGCCCGCGGTGTTGTCGGCGAATGTGCTTCCTGACACCAGCATGATGCCGTCTCCGCTGTACACCGCCCCGCCGACGCCCTCGCCGCTCCCGTCTCCCCTGCTGCCCCCGGCCGCGTCGCCGCCGGCGCCTCCGGCGCTGTTGGCCGTGAACGTGCTGTTGATGATCGTCAGTTGTGTGTTGAGGTCCACGCCGTCGGCCTCGAAATAGACAGCGCCGCCCAGCCCCACCCCGCCGGGTGAGGCCGCCGTGTTGTCGGTGAACGCGTCGTTGGTGAGCGTCAGGGTGAGGTACCCGCTGAGGTCGTCCTCACTGTCGGAGATCGCACCGCCATCCGCGCCGTAGCCGTTCTCAAACGCCAAGCCGGAGATCGAGACGGTCGCGAATTGGGGCATGGAGAAGATCTGGCTCTGGCCGGCGCCGCTGATCGCCAGCTTGCCCGGCCCGGGCCCGATGATCGACAGCGCGGAGCGGTTACCCAGTTCGCCGATCACGACCGGGAACGAGATCGCGCCCGAGGTCAGGGTGATCGTCCCGCTCACTCCGGTCGCGTCGACCGTATCTCCCGGTACCGCCGCCCCGATCGCCGCCCGCAACGACCCCGGCCCCGAATCGTTCAGATTCGTCACCGTATAGGTCGCCGCCCACGCCGACCCCGAGCACCCCAACACCCCGGCCACCACCAACCCGGCCAGCACCCCAACCCGCGTCCACCGGCTCGGATCCCAGCCGCTCCCCAACCGCGCCACCGCAGCACCAATCCAAGCACCGCCTCTAGAGCCCACCACCGCGTCCCCCTCGTCGGAATCACACACGAACGCCCGGGCGACCATGCTCGGACACGAACGACCGGATCCTCGCACAGCGCGTGCAACGACAGCGCAACGTTGCGCGCATGTTGCAACTGCCCTGGTATGAACGGCGCCGGTTGTGCGATTGCCGCGGCGCCTCGACACGCGCCGTGCCGAGCAAGGGAGAATCTGGTGATCAGGGTCATGGCTGGCGGGCCGGGCAGGTTCCGCGCCTTTGTGGTGGCCGGGCTGGTGGCGTTCGGTTTGGGTGGCGCGAGCGCCGCGGCGGCCGCTTCGGTGACCCTGTACGCCTATCCGGCCGGCGCTGGTCAGAGCGACTGCGAGGCGACCGCGTCGGATTGCTCGCTCTCCGCGGCGCTCGCCGAGGCCGACCAGGACGCCGGTGCCTCGACGGTGACCGTGACGCTCGAGCCGGCGCCGAGCGCGTCCGGTCCGCAGGTGTTCTACGGCAACTGGACGCTCCAGGGCGCCACGACGAACTCGATCACGCTCAACGGCAACGGCCAGACCCTCGACGGCGATCATGGCACGGTCACCGGGACCTGCGAGACCGGCTCGTGCGATGGGCCGGTGCTCACGGTCTTCGATGCGGGGTCCTACACGATCGAGGATCTCACGATCCAGAACGCCGATGACACCCCCGGCGGCGGCGGCGGCGGCGGGTTGCAGAACGATGCCGGCGGGACCGTGCAGGTCACCGACGCCACCTTCAGCAACGACCAGGCCAGCGGCGAGGGCGGGGCGATCGATACCAGCGGGATGGTTTCGGGTGCGTCGACGCCGGGGGCGCTGACGGTGTCCGACTCGACGTTTTCCGACGACGCGGCGGGAGAATATGGCGGGGCGATCAGCAACGCCGACAACGAGCCGTCCGGTTCGCTGGCGGTGTCCGGCTCCACGTTCACCGACGATCAGTCCGGTGACGCCGGGGGAGCGATCCTCAACGCCGAAGACGGATCCGGGTCGGCGACCGTGTCTGACTCCACGTTCAGCGGCGATCAGTCCTTCGCCGGCGGGGCGATCGAGAACGGCACGCCCGACGGGATCGGGACGCTGCTCGTCTCGGACTCCACCTTCACCGATGACACGGCGACCGGAGATGGTGGTGGGGCGATCATGAACGGCGACGAGGGCGGTGGGTCGCTGTCGGTGTGGGACTCGACGTTCTCCGGCAATACGACGACCGGGGACGGCGGGAATATCGACAACGCTGATCGCGATTCGTTTGGCGCGAGCGTGTGGGTGGCCGGCGACGTGTTCGCGGGGGGATGCACGAGCCAGCTGCACGGCGGTAAAGGGGCGTGGTACGACGTGGGCGACAACGTCGTCGCCTCGGGCGATCTGTCGTGTCTGGGCGGTTCGCTCGGGACCGGCGATCAGGATCCGGCCGGCGTTGGCTTGGCCGGCGCCGGGCTGGCCGCGAACGGCGCACCGTCGGGCCCGCCGGAGACGATCGCGCTGGAGCCGTCGAGCGCGGCGGTCGGGATCGTTCCGGCGAACACGCAGGTGACGCTGGGTCCGGCCACCACGACGTCGACCACCGACGAGACGGCGCAGCTGTGTGCGGGCGGGGCGAGCGATGAGCGCGGCTTGGCCCGGCCGGGGAACGGTTCGGGGTCCTGCGATGCGGGTGCGTTCGAGCTGCAGGGCATGACGCGCAGCCGACTGTCATGCCTCGCGTCCGTGCCGCTGGGGCAGAGCGGCAGCTGGTGCTCGCTCAGCACCGCCGCGTCCGGTGTCGATGCGGCGTTGACGGGGTCGGCATCGCTCGCGGGCTCGGCGACGTTCTCGCTCTACGCCTCGCAGAGCGATTGCACCGGTCTGACGAGCACGCACAGCCCGACGATCACCACGGCGCCGGTCAGCGCCGCGGGATCGGCGTCGTTCAGCGGGGCCGGCGTGGCGGCGGGCAACTACTGGATCAAGGGCGGCTACGGCGGTCAGACCGGCGCCGGGTTCACGTTCCAGCCTTCGGCCGACACCTCGTGCCCGGAGCTCACCGTGCTCGCGCCGGCCACATCGCTGGCCACCGCGCTGACCGGCGGCGGAAGCACCGGTGCGAGCCTCACCGTCACGCCGGGAACCGCGGTCAGCGATTCCGCGACAGTGTCGGGCAGCGACGCGAGCGCGGCGACGGGCACGATCACCTACACCGTCTACGCCACCAGCGCGTGCACCACCCCGGTCGCCGGCGGGACCACGCAGACGATCACCACGCCCGGCAAACTCCCCGCCTCGGCGCCGGTCACGCTCAGCACCTCCGGGACCTACTACTGGCGGGCGAGCTACAGCGGCGACCCGGCCAACCAACCGTCGAGCAGCGCCTGCGGGGCGGAGACCGAGACGGTCGCCGCCGCCGGGCACGGCGCCGACCTGGCCGTCAGCCTGAGCGCCCCGAGCCAGGTCAAGGCCGGGATCGCCTTTTCGGTGACCGTGGCCATCACCGACAACGGGCCTCAGGCGGCCACCAACGTCGCCACCGGCCTGCTGATCCCCCGCGGCGTGTACGTCGTGGCCCCCGGTCTGCCCCCGGCCACCGGTAGTGAGCTCGTTGTGTGGACGCGCTCGAGCCTCACCGTGGGGCAGAAGGTCACCTACACGGTGGAGCTCGACAGCCAGAAGAGCGCCGCCGGCAACCCGCTGCTCCAGGCCGTCGTGGTCTGCCTGAGCACCGCGGACCCGAACCTGCACAACAACACGGTCACCGATCCCCTCACGATCGCTCCGGCGCCTGCGGCCGCGGGGGCGCTGAGGCGGGCCGCCGACCGCCAGGGCCTCACCACGCGGCACGGCGAGCGCCTGAGCCCCAGCGCGCTGCTCCGCCGCCTGCGCGACCGAGCCCGGCACATCCACACCCACCCGAGCGCCTAGCCCGGCCGGGCCGGCCAGGCACCAGGGCTGGTCACGGCGGCCCGCTCGCGGCCGGCGCGGCGGTCGGCAGGTCGCCGAGCGCGGCGCGGCAGCGCTCGGACCAGCGCGGCGCGCCGAGCCGGTCGCTGAACGTCACCGCCGCCTGGAGATGGGAGCGGGCGTCGTGCGGACGGCCGAGCGAGCGCGCCAGCAGGCCGAGGTGGTAGTCGATCGGGCCGGCGAACGCCGCGACGTACCCTCCTTGTCCCGAGTAGCCGGCGATCGCCTCGTAGACGCGCTTGGCGCGGGCAGGCTCGTCGAGGCCGGCCACGGCGGTGGCCGTCTGCGCCATCAGGCCGATCGGGACCACCATCGTCGGTCCGCGGTCACCCTGGATCGCGAGCAGTTGATCGATCTGCTCGGCCACGTCGCGCGGCTCGCCCCCGAGCGCGGCCTCGATGAACGCTCCCACCGCGAACCACGATGGGATGGCCGACACGGCAGCGAACTCGTTCAGCTGGTCGCGCAGATCGCCGAGGCGGTGCTGCTCGTAGCGGAGCCAGACGAGCTGGATCAGCTGGATCCCCTGGACCACGACGGGATCGAGACCCCGGGCGAGGCCGATCTCGGCCGCACGGGCCACGAGCCGGTCCGCGTCGTCCAGTTCGCCGCGCAGCAGCGCGAGCGAAGCCGTGCCGTAGGCCACCGAGTGGTGATAGTTCCCGCCTCTCAGCTCCGCCACGTGGATGGCCGCCGTCGTCATCTGCGACTCCAGCCCATCGCCGTTCCCGCGAGCCACCATCGTCTCGAACCGCCACAAGGCCGTTCGGACGCGTAACCCGGGATCGTCGAAGTGGTCGGCGAGCGCGGACAGTTCGTCCTCCATCAGCTCCTGGCGATCGAGCATGCCGAGACCGGTGAGCGACCGGCGCGTCGTGGTCAGCACCCGCGCGCGCGTGGCCCGATCGCGATCGCGGTGGGCGAGCGCCAGCGCCTCGTCCGCGGCGCGGACGCCCGCGGCGCCGCTGCGCCGCCAGGCCAGGGCACTGGCCAGATGGCCGAGCAGCAGCGCCCGGCGCCGGGGATCGGCATCGCCCAGCGCCCCCAGCGCCTGCTCGTAGACGGCCCGCAGGCCGTCGTCGATGTAGGCCTCCTCGCTGGCCGCGCCCGCGAACGTGAACGCGAGCGCCGCGTCGGCCATGCGCACCGCGTCACCGCGTTCACGCGCGTCGGCGAAGGCCCGCAGCAGCGCCGGGTAGCCGGCGGGCTCGCCGAGCGCGCGCTGGGCACCGCCGAGCAGGATCTCCAGATCGAGCCGCACCCCGGGATCCGGATCATCGGCTTCGGCCAAGGCCCGCAGCGCGCGTCGGGCGACCGTGCCGACATCCTCGTAGATCCCGGCGGCGAACGCCGCTCGCGCCACCGGTAGCCCGTACCGGACCGCGCGCCGCCACTCGCCCATCGCGGTCGCGGCACCAAAGTGGTGCGCCGCGCTGACGAACGCCGACCGGTCGCGCTCGGCGTCGGACTCGAGCGCCGCCCCGAGCCGCTGGTGCAGGCGCGAGCGCACCGGCGCCTCGAGGCGGTCGAGCAGCGCCGTGCGGACCAACGCGTGCCGGAACGCCAGCCAGCGCGGGCTCCGCGTCGCCGCGACGAGCAGGCCGGCCCGTCGAGCCTGCGCCAGCGCGAGGTCGACCTCGCGCTGGGTGACCTCGCAGGCGTCCGCCACCACGCGGGGATCGAATTCCACTCCCGCCACGGCGGCCGCTCGGAGGATCTCCTCGGATCGGGGCGTCAGCACCGCCAGGCGTTCGCGGACGAGCACGTCGATTCGCACGGGACGGTCGGCAGCGCGCCCGTCCGGCCACGATCGAATCAACTCGCTCGCCAGCAGCGGGTTGCCGCCGGTCATCTGCAACACGCTGGCTCCCACGGCGCCCGGATACTCCGCGTCGTCGCGCACACCGCCGGCCCGCGCCAGCTCCGCGAGTTCGGCCGCGCCGAGGGGCTCCAGCGCCATCGTCTCCTGGCCGGGCCGGCGCGATCCGCCCAGCGACCCATCGCCCCTCGGGCCGGCGTCCGGCTCGGCCCGCTCCAGGAGCAGCAGGAGCAGCGCCAGCCGTTCCTCGCGGGCGATCGCCGCCACCACGTCGAGATCGAGACGCGACGCCCAGTGCATGTCATCGAGCACGAGCAGGGCGCCGTGGCCCGCGGTGAGCAGACGGAGCGCGGCGATGATCGCCTGCCCGATCCGCCATCGATCGAGCTCGCCCAGCCCGTGGGGCTCCGGCACCTCGCCCGCGGAGAACAGCGATGGCAGCAGACGACCCATCAGTTGCGCGTGCTCCCCGAGCCCTCGGATGACCTCGGCCGCCGGAACCGATGCCAGCCCTCCCTCGAGCGCCTCCAGGAGCGCGCCGTAGGGAACGTCGATCCGATCGTTTGCCTGGCCATAGAGCACGGCGACGCCATCCGCCCGCGCTCGTGCGCCCAGTTCGGCGGCGAGCGACGTCTTGCCCAGACCCGCTTCGCCGGTCACCGTGACCAGCACCGGTCCGGCGGCGACCGCAGCCCGCAGCCGCGCCGTCAGCCGCTCGAGGATCCCGGTCCGCCCGACGAACGCCGACGGGCGCCGGGCCCGGAGCAGCGATCCGGCGACCGGCGTCCGCTGCCCGCCGCCCGTAAGGGGCGCCCCATCGGCCCGCTCGTCGGCGAGGATCTCCAGGAACAGCGACTCGGTCGCCGGCGAGGGCATCGCGCCGAGCGCCTCGGCAAGTGTCCGGCGACAGCGGTCATACGCGACCAGCGCCTCGGCCCCGTTGCCGGCGTTTCGCAGCGCGAGCATCAGCAGGCGATGACCTTCCTCGCGCAGCGGCTCCGCGCTCACCAGCCGCCGGGCGGCCTGCTCGGCCCGCGGCGCGTCGCCGGTGGCGAGCGCGGCCGCGCCGATCACGCGCTCCAGCCGCAGCCGCATGTCGTCGAGCCGCCCGCGGAGCTGCTCGACCCACTCACCGTAGGCGCCCGGCAGGACCTCAGGTTCGGCCGCCGCACGCGCCCGCTCGGCCTGCGCCAGCGCGGCGGCCGGTTCGCCCTCACGATGCAGCCGTTCGGCCTCGCGCACCGCCGTCCCGAGCACCGACACGTCGACGACCGAGCCGGGCGGCAGGACCAGGCGATACCCATCCCCGACGGTCACCACCACCACCGCCAGACGTGCACCCTCCCTGGCCAGCCAGCGCCGCAGGGCAGCGATCACGTTGCGCAGCGCCGACTTCCACGATCGCGGTGGCTCGTCCCAGATCGCCTCCGCCAGGGCCAGCTGGGGGACCGTCTGCCCCGCGTCGATCGCGAGCCGGGCGACCACCAGCTCGGCATGCCCGCCGGCCGGGCCGGGCGGCGGCAGCCGCTCACCCGCCCGCTCGAGCACCAGCCCGCCGATCAGCCGGACCGTGATCGATCCATCCACGACCTGATCGCCCGCCCCCATTTCCGGGCACATCGTACGCTCCACGGATGCTCGAAACGCCACGATCGGGAACGCGCACGCGTGACGGAGCCCCCGCCCGGGAATAACGCCCCACCGGGAAAGAAGGCGGCCACCGTGCGCTCATAAAACCTGCCGATTTGCAGGTAAGTCTACATAATACTTATTATCGAGCGTGGTATGGAGGCCGCTAGAAGGCTCCTCCGGGTCGGCTACGCTCGTGGAGCATCCCCGCTAGATTGGTTCGTCGACGTCGTCGAGCAGCGCGACCAGCTCAGTGAAGGCGTCTCCGTGCGAATGAGCCGCCGCCGCGGTGGCGAAGGTGTTGTCCCCAATGAGTCTGCGCTGGCGTTTTAGCCATTGCAGATCGAGGCGCGACCACTGGTTGGTGATTTGCCGTCGGGCGAATAGAGCGTCGAAGGAGAACGGGACCGCCTCAGTTAGGCGGCCGACCTTAGTGAGGAGGATTCCGAGCTGGCTCAGCGTGCTGGCCGCGCTGTGGCGGTCGTCGAACTCGGGGGCCCGAGAAGTTGCGTTCCGAAAACTGGGTTAGGCTGCTGCGGCGTCTTCGTGGGTGCTCCGCAGCTTCCTCCAGTGCCACCAGGTCGGACACCTCTTGTCGGGAGCGCGTGTGTGGCCGTGATGCTTGGGATGAGGGTCAGCAGTCCGGTGGGACGGTGAGCGCTGCCTCGGCTTCCTGGGTCTGTACGCGTTTGGTGCACCGACGGTCGAGATCGCCGGGATGGTCGATCCGGAGGCCCCGCGGGCGCGATCGCTAGCGCGCTGCTCGACGCTGCATTACCGCTCTGCGTCGAGCGGGCGTATGACCGGGCGCTGCTCGTGACCCCGCACGCGTCGGCGGGCGGGCGGGCGTTCGCGCTCGGACGCGGGGCCGCGCTTGAGCATTCAGAGCACGCGCTGGTGCTCGACGGATCGCCGGGCGACGGGCCGGCCGATCCGGAACTGCATCTCCGCCCAGCGACAGTGGCCGACGCCGCTGAGCTCACACGGGTGCTCACCGCGGCGTTCGGCTGGCCGGCGACGGATATGGCCGCCCGGCTTGCCGAGGACACGGCGCGCACGATCGTCGTCGAGCGCCACGGCGCCGTCGTCGCCACCGTGAGCCTCGCGCGCGAGAACGATGTCGGCCGGATCTATGGGTTCGCCGTCGATCCCCCGGCTTGTCTTGTTGGACGCAGTCTTCTCCACTGACGCGGAATCGGCCGCGATGTCCTGCGCCGGGTCTGCCACAAGCTGCGCGAGGAGGGGATCCAGAGCGTCGGCCTCGAGGTCGCGGTCGACAACGACCACGCGCTCGGCCTGTACACATCGCTCGGATTCACCCGCGTCACCACCGAGGACTACTACGAGCTACCGCTCGGGTGACGTGGGCCTCGCCGAGCGTGGCATCTCGAGACGCTGTTACGGTCCTCAGGCTGCCTGCAATCGGGTAGAGGTTCAGATGGTAATCGCGCCGTTACTACTGGAATCTCAAGGCCCGGTACGGCCCAGCGCCAACGCTCAGCGGTCCGGCTAACTGCTCACGCAGCGCGCGATCAGACCTACCAGCCGCTCGGAGAGTCCCGGCGGCGCGAGCTCAGGGTCGAAGATCGTGACGTCAGCGCCGACGCAGCCTGGGTGCGTGGCGAGCGGCGCGATAAGTCGTGGGAGCTCTGTGAAGGTGAGACCGTCCGGTTGGGGCGAATCGACGGCGGGCATCTCGGACGAATCGAGCACGTCAAGGTCGAGATGAAGCCAGAAGCGCTCTACCTCGCGGCGATTGAAGTGAGCGAGGACCTCCTCGACCCCAAACGCGAGTCCCCTCGCCCGGAGCGTTTCGAGGTCGCGCACGGTGATCGCGGTCTGTTCGATGTCGGCCGCGTCGGGATGGCCGTCGCGTTCACCGAGCGCGATCACATCCTCGTCGCGGAAGTAGGGAGCTAGACCGTCGACGTCTGTGTAGGAGGGTAGGCCACGGCCCGTGACGGCCGCGAGGTCCTCCCCTGCAGCAGCGCTGAGTCGCTCACTGTTTCCCGGATGGCGGAAGTCAAGGTGACCATCAACGAATACGAGGCCTGTTCGACCTCGACGGCGCATCGCCAGGCCAGCAGCGATCAGCAGGCTGCAGTCACCACCGACGACAAGCGGCCAATGCGCGTCGGCGATGATGACGCCGAGCAGCTCCGCGAGCTCGCGGGTCTGTGTCGCCAAGGCGGCTTCGTTGCGCTGGCCGGTGCGCGCGGAGCGGCGAGCGTCGTAATCGGCGACGGATGCAAGCTCGTGCTCCGGGGGGTTGCCGAGCGCGCTCGGTAACCCGGCGCGACGCAGCTCGGCGGGCGCCCGCCAAGTACCCCGGGGGTGAGATGGCGAGAGCGGGTTGGGTGATAGGCCCAGCGCGGTCGGCGCCCAGACGATCGATATTGGTAGCCGAACGGCGCGCCGCGAGCTCATCATCGTCGGCCAGGAGGCAGGTTTCACTACGCGCGTCTCCATAAGGAAAATAGTCGTGATCGCCCGCAATCAAAGATGCGCCACAAGTCGGTGTCCCGGCGTGACCCCCGCCGCCAGCCCGAACGATGACAGTGACGTTGGATTTTGCGCGGATGATGGCGCTTCTCCGATCTGGGCCGATCCGTCAGAACGCAGGACCTGGGCGCTAGGGTCGTGGCGGCTCTGTGGTCTAGGCGTCACTCAACGGCACGGCCGCGGCTCGCTCCCAGCCCGACTGTTGGTAGCGCATCATGGCGCTCAGGGCTGCGACGGCTGCCGCGCCGCCAGCAATGAGCGCCGCGGTCAGTGAGTGGTCGGACGTGACAGCGGCGAGCAGCCCCGTGCCCGAACCCGCGAGCACGGCCGTGATCACCGCGACCATGCCCGCCACCGTTCGGAAGTACTGCCGGCGGCCGGCCCACAATCCGAGTACGTTGAGCCGCTGCGGCTCGGGGACGCTCATCAGGTATGGAGTCAGTTCTGGTGCCTCGTGGAAGTAGTAGCCGCGCAGCAGTGCGATGCGACGCGCGTAGCCAAGATCCTCGATTCCGGACTGCAGGACCCGCTCGAACGTCACCAGGCCGACAAACGCAAGGGTCGGCAGCAGGACGAGACCGAACGTGTAGAAAGCGGTGCCAACCCGGCTCGCGGTCGCGATCAATCCGAGAGCGACGAGGCCGCCGGACACGGCGCCAAGGAAGATCGTCGCTCGGCCGGTCGACTCGGCGATCGTCGCCGCCCGAGCGCCCTGAAGCGTGAAGTGCTCGGTCGTCGCAAACGTCACCGCGGCAGGCCGCGGATCCTCGCGGGGCTGACCCTGCTCGATGCCGGACCGGACGTCCGCCTGCATCTTCTCGTTCCTATCGTCTTCTAGCACGGCGATGACCGGGATGTGATCCACCGCCAAGTACGAGACATGATCCTGTGCCATCGTCCTCTCCTTATCGTGCGGA
>JBELAG010000116.1:0-15747 GCA_049509055.1 Solirubrobacteraceae bacterium | reverse complement strand
CGTCGTCCTGCGCCGCGCGACGCCGCTCGCGGCCGCGACGATCACCTGGCGGGCGCTGTCGCGCCGGGCGCGGCTGGTGCGCCATCGTCGCGTGCACGGGTTCAGCGGCCTGACCGAGCTGCACATCGCCTCCGGCGACGAGCGCGCGCTGCCGCTGCAGGTCGACGGCGATTACATCGGGGAGGTCCGCGAGGCGCGCTTCGCGGTGCGCCCGCGCGGCATCCTCGTCGTGTCCTGAGCTCAGTCGCGCCCGAGCGCCCGCTCGTCCCTCGGCGAGGGGGTGGGAATCGAGGCCCCGGCGGCTATGGACCGGTATGCCTCCCGTCGCCATCGCTCCCGGCCCGACGCTGGTCCGCGGCCCGAGCGTGGCGCTGACCGACCGTGACCGGTCCCTGCTGGCGTTCACCGCCGAGCACCGCTTCGTGCTGCCCGCCCACGCCGGCGCGCTGCTGCGGGTGAGCGCCGAGACGGCGTCGCGGCGCCTGCGCGCGCTGGCACGTGCCGGTTACCTGCACGCCGACCACACGCTGCACCGCCGGCCGACGGCGTATCAGATCACCGCCGCCGGCGGGCGGGCAGCGGGCACCGAGCTGCGCCCGCCGCGTGGCCTGGATGCCGACACCTACGACCACGACACCGGGCTCGTCTGGCTCGCGCTGCTGGCCGGCGCCGGGCGCTTCGGCCCGCTGCGCGCGGGGTTCTCCGAGCGCCGGATGCGCTCGCAGGACGCGCGCGCCGCGGGCCGGGCGGCGCCGCTCGGCGTGCGCCTGGGAGGCACGGGGCCGGGCGGGCGTCCACGGCTGCACTACCCCGACCTCCTGCTGATCACCGCGTCCGGCCACCGCGTCGCGCTCGAGCTCGAGCTGACCTCCAAGGACCGGGCCCGGCGCGAGCGCATCCTCGCCGGCTACGCGGCGGACCGGCGCGTCGGCGCGGTCGTCTACCTCGTCGACCGCGCGGCCGTCGGCCGTGCCCTCAGACGATCGGCGGCGCGCCTGGGAGTGGACGACCTCGTCTCGGTGCAGCGCGTCGACTGGACGGGCCCAAGGCCCTCGGCCGGGGCGCGCGCTGTGAGCCGCGGCGCTCCGGCGCCGCGCGCGGAGCGCGAGCGATGACCCCCGAGCCGTCCGGCGGCCACGCGGTCCGGTACCTGTCACTGGCGCTGTTCGCCGCGCTGCTGGCGATGCCGGCGGCGTGGGCGGCCGGACTGGTGCCGGCGCTCGTGGTCGGTTTCGTCGCGGCGGCGGCGGCGCGGCTCGCCATCGGGCGGGTCCGCCGCGCCCGGAGGGCGGCGAGCATGGCCGCGCCAGGTGCGGCGGTCGTGCTCGGGGTCTCGCCGTCCGGGCACGCGGTGCGCGTCAGCGACCGCCAGCTCGCCGCGCACGCGCTGATCGTCGGAGCCAGCGGCGCCGGGAAGTCGACGACGATGCTCGGGATCGTCGCCGACCAGATCGGACGCGGCGCGCCGGTGGTGGTGATCGACATGAAGGGGTCGCCCGCGTTTCAGGCGCGGCTGCGCGAGGCCGCCCTCGCCGCCGGGCGCGAGCTGCGGGTCTGGACCCCGGACGGGCCCGCGCGCTGGAATCCGCTGGCCCACGGCAACGCGACCGCGCTCAAGGACAAGCTGATCTCGACCGAGCGCTTCAGCGAGCCGCACTACCAGCGCGCCGCCGAGCGCTACGTGCAGACGGCGCTGCAGGTCCTCCACGCCGCGCACCCCGACCGCGCGGCCGAGCTCGACGAGGTCGTGGCGCTGCTGGAGCCCCGCCGAATGGCCGGGCTGCTGCGCGACGTGCCGCCGGCGCTGGCCGAGCGGGTGCAAGACTACCTCGCGGGCCTCACCCATGACCAGGTCAGCGCGGTGCGCGGGCTCGGCACCCGGCTCGCGCTGCTCAGCGAGTCCAGCGCCGGTCGCTACCTGGCCGGCGGGCCGGGGAGCATCGACCTCGGCGCGGCGCTGGAGGGCGGCGACGTGGTGCTGTTCAGCGTCAACTCCAGCGTGTACGGCAAGCTCGCCGCGCAACTGGGGGCGCTGGCGATCCAGGACCTCGTCAGCGCGGCGGGACACCGGCTCGCGCGCGAGCGCGATCCCGGGCGCCCGGCGGTGCAGGCCACGGTGGCGATCGACGAGTTCTCGGCGCTCGGTGCCGACAACCTGCTGGCGCTGCTCGCCCGCGGCCGCGAGGCCGGGGTCAGCGTGTTGCTGGCGACCCAGGAGCTGTCAGACCTGGAGCGGGCGGCGCCCGGCTTCCGCGACCAGGTGCTCGGCATCACCGCGGTCAAGATCGCCCACCGCCAGGACGTCCCGTCGTCCGCTCACACGATCGCGTCGATGGCGGGCACCGAGCGCGTCTGGGAGCGGACCGAGCAGGTCCGCAGCCCGCTCGGCGCGCCCGGCGCCAGCCGAGGGACGCGGCGCCAGGTGGAGCGATTCATCGTCGATCCCAACGAGATCAAGACGCTCCGGACCGGCCACGCCGTCGTGCTGACCAAGACCCCGAGCGCGCAGGTATCCCGCGTGCAGGTCCGCCCCCCGCCGCGCGACGGCCGCGACGCCCGCGACGGCCGCGACGGCGGTGCGCGCGGCGGCGGTGCGCGCGGGCGCGATCAGCCGGCGCCCGGCGTGACGCGGTAGGCGTCGAACACGGCGTCGATGTTGCGCAGGCGATTGATCGCGTGATCCAGCGTGCGGGTGTCCCCCACCTCGACGACGAACCGGTCCTTGATCATCGGATGGTTGACCTTGCAATCCGCGTTGAGGATGTTGATGCCGGCCTCGGAGAACGTGCGGATGATGTCCTCGAGCAGGCGGTGGCGATCCCAGCCGTCGACCTGGATCTCGACGCGGAAGGCCGTCTCGGCGTCCCCGTCCCACGACACCGGCGTGAAGCGCTCCGGATCCTTCTTGAGCACCGCCACGTTGGGGCAGTCCTCGCGGTGGATGGTGATCCCCCGCCCCAGCGAGATGTAGCCACAGATCGGATCGCCCGGCACCGGGCGGCAGCATTTGGCGAGGCGCAGCATCACCTCGTCGATGCCCTCCACCTGGATGCCGAACTTCGACGACGATGTCGTCGGGCGCGACCGCCGTCGGTTGGTCTGCAGCAGATCGTCGGCGGCCGTCGGCTCGGACTCGGCCGCCTCGCCCTGCTTGAGGCGCTGCATGATCTTGTTGACGACGACCTTGGCCGAGATCTTGGCCCCGCCGAGCGCGATGTAGAAATCGTCGCCCTTGCGGAAGCCCATCTCCCGGATGACGTCGGCCAGCAGCGGCGAGCCGACGATCTTCTGCGCCGGCAGGCCCTGCTTGCGCAGATGGTCCTGGAGCAGCTCGCGCCCGCTGTGCTCGGTGTCCCGGCGCGACTCGGCCTTGAACCACGCCTTGATCTTGTTGCGCGCGCGGGTCGTCTTGACGAGTGCCAGCCAGTCCCGCGAGGGCCCGCGCTCGCGCTTGGAGGTGAGCACCTCGACGATGTCGCCGGAGCGCAGCTGGTAGGAGAGCGGCACGATCTTGCCGTTGACCTTCGCCCCCACGCAGCGATGGCCGACGTCGGTGTGGATCTCGTAGGCGAAGTCGAGCGGCGTCGCCCCGGCGGCCAGCGACTTCACCTCGCCCTTGGGGGTGAACACGAAGACCTCGTCCTCGAACAGGTCGACCTTGAGGTTCTCCATGAACTCGCGCGGGTCGGCCATGTCCTTCTGCCAGTCCGCGAGCGAGCGCAGCCACTTGAGCTTGGGGTCGGTGCTGCGCGTCTCCGAGCCCGCCTCCGGGCCGGGACCGTTCTCCTTGTACATCCAGTGCGCAGCGATCCCGAACTCGGCCAGGTCGTGCATCTCCCGGGTGCGGATCTGGATCTCCAGCGGGCGACCCTCAGGACCGATCACCGTCGTGTGCAGCGACTGGTAGAGGTTGAACTTCGGCATCGCGATGAAGTCCTTGAAGCGCCCCGGCAGCGGCTTCCACAGCGAGTGGATCACTCCGACCGCGCCGTAGGTGTCCTTCACCGAGTCGACGATCACCCGCATCGCGGTGAGGTCGTAGATCTCGTTGAACTCGCGCCCCTTCTTGGTCATCTTCGCGTAGATCGAGTAGAAGTGCTTGGCCCGTCCGGAGATGTCGGCCTCGATGCCGAGCCCGGCGAGCTCCCGACGCACGATGTCGCCGGCCTCGTTGACATAGCGCTCGCGCTCGCCGCGCTGCTGGGCGACGAGCCCCTTGATCTCGTTGTACTTGCGCGGGTGCAGCGTCTGGAAGGCGAGATCCTCGAGCTCCCACTTGATCGCGTGGATGCCGAGCCGGTGGGCGATCGGCGCGTAGATGTCGAGCGTCTCACGGGACTTCTCGATCTGCTTCTGCTTGGTCATCGCGCCGATCGTGCGCATGTTGTGCAGCCGGTCGGCGAGCTTGATGAGGATGACCCGGATGTCGGTGGCCATCGCCACCACCATCTTGCGGTAGTTCTCGGCCTGCGCCTCGTCACGGGACTGGAAGGTGAGGCCGGTGAGCTTGGTGACGCCGTCGACGAGTCCGGCGATCTCCTCGCCGAACGCCGCCGAAACCTCCTCCAGCGACGCCGTGGTGTCCTCGACGGTGTCGTGCAGCAGCGCGGCGCACAGGGTCTCGGTGTCGAGGCGCAGCCCGGCGCAGATCTTCGCGACGCCGACCGGATGGATGATGAACTCCTCGCCCGACAGCCGGCGCTGGTCGGCGTGGGCCACGCAGGCGTAGACGAACGCCGCCTCGACGCGGCCGCGGTCGATCGGCAACGCGGCCTGGTCGGCGTGCTCCTCGACGATCGCGAACAGATCGCCGAGCAGGCGCTGCTCGGACTCCGACAGGTCGGCCCGCTCGACGCGAGCCTCCGGCTGTCCGACGGCGACGCCGTCGACGGGCGGCCGGGTGCCGGCGAGGACGGTCCCGGACGCGTCGGCGCCCGGCACGACCGGCTCCTTGGCCGACCTGGCCGCGCCCGCGTCGCCGCGGCCGATTGCTCGGCTCAGCCGTCTGGCGGGGGGTTTGCGCGGCTCAGGAATTGCTTTCCGTCCTCATATCGCTGGCGGTAGACCCGGAACGCGGGCGAGCGCTCGAGCGCCGTCGGCGCCCGGCTCGCGATCGCGAGGGCCGGCAGATCCCGGTCGAGGCTGACGAGCTCGAGCTCCGTCAGCACCCGGATCAGCCGGCCGGCCAGTGCTGCCGATCGGCCGTGCGGTCCGTCGCCGCGGAGCAGTCGCTCAAGCTCCTCGCCGGTCGCCCGTTCGCGCTCCCGCAGGGACCGGTAGAGGGCGACAAGCGAAGTACGCAGTCCGTACTCCAGCTCGTGCATCTGCTCTGCAAAGCGTAGCTCAGGTGCGCCCCATGCCAGTACGGTCATCCCGGCGCCGGCCGTCAGCACCCGTTCGGCCCCGGGGCCGGAGGGCGGATCGAGCGCGACGAGCTGGGCGAAGCCCGCCGTGGCGGCCGGCGACCGCTCGAGCTCGGCGTAGCCGGCGAGCGTGAAGCCGCCGGCCCGCGCGCGCAGGCCGTCGAGCCGGCGCGCGACATCGGCGCAGATCGCCAGGACCGGCTGCCCGGCCGCCACGGCGTCGGTCAGCACCGCGACCGGGCTCTGGCCGCGGCGGTCGATCACCGTCCGTGACCAGACCGCGCCGGGGGCGCCGTCCGGGGACGGCTCCAGCAGCGTGTCGAGCTCGGCGAGCGCGCGCGAGATGTAGTCGGCGGGGTCGTCGTCGGCGCGGTCGTCGAGCAGCCGGATCGGGGCGGGCGCGCACGGCTGGGCGTGTCGCAGCACGAGGCGCGGCTCGACGGCGCCCTTCCAGACGTTGCGCTCGAGCTTGAAGGTCGCGTCGAGCGCCCGGCCCGGACCATGACCGACGCGCCCGTCGCAGCCGAACGCGACCGCGCGCGCCCGCACGCCGCCCGAGATCACGCTGAAGCGCGCGTGGCGTCCCTCGCCCATCGGCTTGATGTCGTCAAAGCGGCAGCCGGGGACGAGCAGCCGGGGCGCGGGGTTGCCCATCCCGCACGGCGCCAGCGCCTCGAGCTCCTCGGCCAGTTCGAGCCCGAGCTCGGTGCCCGAGACGACCGCGTCGACGCGCTCCACCGGCTCCAGCAGCTCGGGTGTCAGCACGGCCTCGGCGTGGCGCTCGAACGCCTCCCGGAACGCCTCCACCTGCGCGCGCTCGATCGTCAGGCCGGCGGCCGCCCGGTGGCCGCCGTAGCGCTGCAGCAGCGAGGCGGTGGCCTGCAGCCCGCCGAGCAGGTCAAAGCCCGGGATGCTGCGGCCCGATCCGGTTCCCGCGTCGCCGTCGAGCGCGATCAGCACGGCCGGGCGGTGATGGTTCTCGACGATCCGCGACGCCACGATCCCGATCACCCCCGGATGCCAATCCTCGGCGGCCAGCACGTATGCGCTGCGCGGGCCCAGCTCGGCGACCTGGGCCTCGGCCTCCCAGACCGTGCGCTGCTCGACGGCGCGCCGCTCGGCGTTGACGGCGTCGAGCTCGACGGCGATCGCCCGGGCGCGATCCGGGTCCTCGCACAGCAGCAGCTCGAGTCCGGCGTCGGCGCGGCGCAGGCGGCCGGCGGCGTTGATCCGCGGGGCCAGGCGAAAGCCGAGGGCGCCGGCATCCAGCGCGCCGGGGTCGGCGCGCGCCACCGCCATCAGCTCTCGCAGCCCGAGCCGGCCGGTGGCGGCCATCGCGCTCAGGCCCTCGCGGACGAGGCGGCGGTTCTCGCCGACCAGCGGCACCAGGTCGGCGACGGTGGCCAGCGCCACGAGCTCGATGTCCTCGGCGGCGGTCGGCGCCCCGAGCGCCTCGGCGACCTTGTGGGCGACCGCCGCCCCGCACAGGTGCGGGCAGGGGTAGCCGCCGACCGACGGGTGCACGATCGGGCAGTCGGGCAGCACGCCGTCGGCCCGCGGGGCGTGGTGGTCGCAGATGACGACGTCGACGCCGGCCGCCCGAGCCGCCGCGACCTCCGCGACCGCGGTGATCCCGCAGTCGACGGCCACGATCAGGCTCGTCCCGCGCGCCGCCAGTCGCCGCACGGTGGCGATCGCGATCCCGTAGCCATCCTCCAGCCGGCTGGGCAAGAACCAGCCGGCGTCGGCGCCGCGCGAGCGCAGCGCGCGGAGCATGATCGCGGTGGCGCAGACGCCGTCGACGTCGTAGTCGCCGTGCACGACGATCCGCCCGCCGGCCTCGATGTGACGCTCGATCGACGCCAGCGCCGCCGCGATCCCGGAGAACGCGGTCGCGGGGTATGTTTCGTCGGCGGCGAGGAAGGCCCGCACCTGGTCGGGATCGCGCAGGCCGCGGCGGACCAGGATCTGCGCGAGCACGTGACCGATCCCCAGCTCACGCTCGAGGGCGAGCGCCTCGCGGTGCGGGTAGGCGGGCACATCGAGGCGCGGAGCGCCGGCGGTGCCCGGGGCGGCGTTGGGGCCGGCGTTTTGGCCGGCGTTCGGGCCGGCGTTCGGGCCGGCGTTCGGGCCGGCGTTTGGGAGTGTGTGCAGGACTGGGGTGGGTGCCGGCGGCGGCGCCCCGGGAAGGGTCGTCGTCGCGGTTTCGCCGCCGGCTCCCGGCTCGGTCCCGCGCTCCGGCTCCGCGGTCCCGAGCTCCGGCCCGGCGGGGTATGTCGCCTGAACGACCATGCGGGCCAGCGTAAGAGCCGGTCCAGACGGATCGTGGGCGGCGAACCGGGGCGAACGGCGGCGGCGCCCCCAGCCGTCTGAGATTTGCCACCAAGCGCGCGCTCGGACCGGCAATCAGCGCCAAATCCCAATCCCCGCGGCGGATTTGCCACGAACTGCCGGTCAAAGCGCCGGCACATGCAACCGTCGCACGACGCCGGGCGTGCTACAGGCCGATCGAGCCGGCTTGCCCGGCGCGCTCGCGCCGGGCGCCCTCGAAGTAGACGATCGCCATCCCGATCAGGGCGCCGGGGATCGCCTCCAGAGAGGTGGTGAGGTGGGTGGCGTGGCGGCCGGGGATGTCGAACCCGTTGACGATGAAGCCGAACGCCGCCGCGCCGATCAGAGCGCCGATGAAGGCGCCGACGATCCCTCCCCAATAACGGTCGGGCAGCCAGATCGTGAAGTGCCACAGCGCCAGGCCCATCATCACCCACGCGAGCATGGCCATCAGCGGCGTCTCCCGTGGCGGCGGTTGCGCTGCTTGGCGGAGCGGGGCGGCTTGTCGGAGCGGGCGACGCCGTCGTTCTCGGCCACGTCGGGCGCGCGCTCGAAGTCGCCGCCCGGAGTGGGCGCGGCACGTTCGTCGGGCGCGGGGATCCCGGACGGCGGCTCGCCGTTGGCCTGGTCGCCCGCGGCCGGCGTGACCGGCGCCGCGCCCGGCGCCGCGGGCGCGCCCCGGCGGGCCTTGGACCGGCCCGGGCCCGGCGTGGACTCCGGGACAGCCGGCGCAGGCCCGGGCGCAGGGGGCGCGGTCCCCGGCGCTGACCCGGGGACGGAGCCGGGCGACGCAGAGCCGGGCGGCGCAGACCCGGGGCCGGAGCCGGGCGACGCAGCACCCGGCGCGCGACCCGACGGGCGCCCGGCCCCGCGACCGGCTCCGCGACCGGCCCTCCGGCCGGACGCGCCCCCGGACGGGCTGCCGACGGGCGGCGAGGCCGGCGAGGCCGGCGATGTCAGATCGGGATCGGCGGTGCGGGCGAGGCGCTTGGTGAGCGCCGAGGTGTGCCGGGCCGGCCCGCTCTCGATGTCGAGGTCGCGCTTCATCTGCTCGAACTCGGCCGCCGACACGCCCTCCGGCGACGGCTCGGTGAGCCGGCCGGCGCGCCGGCGCATCGCCTCGCGCGCGGGCTCGACGTCGGCGCCGGCCAGCGCGTACGGGGAGACGCTGCCGAACTCGGCTTCGATCCGCTGGCGACGGTGACGGTAGGTGGACTCGCGCTCCTTCCAGTGGGTGAGCACCGGGGAGGCGATGAAGATCGACGAGTAGGCGCCGGAGGCGACGCCGATCAGCAGGGCGAACGCGAAGTCCTGCAGGGTCGAGCCGCCGAACAGCAGCAGCGCGACGATCGGCAGCAGCGTGCACGAGGTGGTGGCGATCGATCGCGTCAGCACCTCGGACATCGAGCGGTTGACGATCTGCGAGAACGCGGCGCGCGGCATCCGCGGGATGTTCTCCCGCACCCGGTCGAAGACGATGATCGTGTCGTACATCGAGTATCCGAGGATGGTCAGGAGCGCCGCGACCGTGTCGACCGTCACCTCCCTCCCGGTCAGCGCGTACACGCCGCTGGTGATCAGCAGGTCGTGCATCAGGGCGATCAGCACGGGCACCGCGAACTTCCACTCGAACCGCAGCGCGACGTAGGCCGAGATCACCAGCAGCGACGCGATGATCGCGACCACCGCGCTGTTGGCGACGGTCTTGCCGAACGTCGGGCCGACCGACGTGTCGTCGAACGTCCGCAGACCGTACTTGGATTGCAACGCGCTGCGCACGTTGGTGATCCCCGCCGGCGCCAGCTGCTTGGAGGAGATCTGGAACTCCTCGCTCTTGGTGCCGAGCTTCTGGACGATCGGGGTGTTGGCGCCGGCCTTGGCGACGAGCGACGTGACCTTCGCCGTCGTGGCGGGATGCTCGAGATTGACGGTGATCCGCGTCCCGGACGTGAAGTCGATGCCGAGGTTCAGGCCGCGCCCGCCGATCGCCAGCGCGCCGATCAGCAGGATCACGCCCGACATCGAGAAGAAGTAGCGCGAGGCGCCCATGAAGTCGAACGTCCACGCCCGGCGGTTCTCCCGGACGCCGAGCGCCGAGGGCCGGGCGAGCGTCTTGGAGTCGCCGGCGGTCATCAGGATCGCCTGGGTCGCCAGCACGGCGGTGAACAGCGAGACGATCGTGCCGATCCCGAGCGTGAACGCGAAGCCCTGGACCTCGGCGGTGGCCAGCACGAACAGGATGAACGCGGTCATGATCGTGACCACGTTGGCGTCGATGATCGCCGTCAGGCCCTTGCGGTAGCCGGTGGCGATGCCCGCCCGGATCGAGCGTCCGGCGCGGATCTCCTCCTTGACGCGCTCGAAGATGACGATGTTCGCGTCGGCGGCGACCCCGATCGTGAGGATCAGTCCGGCGATCCCGGGGAGCGTCAGCGTGATCGGGATCAGCTTGATCAGCGCGTAGAAGTAGAGGGCGTACACCGCCAGGGCGGCGGTGGCGATCACGCCGAGCGCGCGGTAGTAGAAGATCAGGAACAGCGCCACCACGAGCAGGCCGACGGCGCCGGCGATCAGCCCCTGGTGCAGCGCCTGCTGGCCGAGCGTCGCCGAGACCTCGGACTCCGAGATCAGCTTCAGCGTGATCGGCAGCGCTCCGAGGCGCAGCTGCGTGGCGAGATCCTGGGCCGAGGTGGTCGTGAAGCCGCCGGTGATGTCCGCGCCGCCGCCGCCGATGATCCCGTCGGGGTACTGCTTGAAGTCGATCGACGGCACCGTGACGAGCTGGTTGTCCAGGGCGACGGCGAAATGCTGGTCATAGGTGCGCCCGAGCGTGCTGACGAGGTTGCCGCGGTGGGCGATCTCGCCGGTGATCTTCTGGAACTCGTTCTGCCCGGCCGAGGTGAAGCCGAACTCGACGTCGGGATTGCCGCCCGAGTCAGTGCTCTGGGTCGGGTTGGTGATGTCCTTGCCGAACAGCGAGACGTCGTCCTTGAGCACGAAGAACTGCGCCGACGGGTTCGTGAACTTCACCTGATCCGAGGCGGTCAGGTTGGCGGCCTGGAGCACCACCGTCCCCTGCGGCACGGTGAGCTGCTGGGCCTCGGACACGGTCACGCCGGGCGGGAGGCCGGAGTCGAGATCCTGGACCGTGGTGTCGGGGCCAGACAGATAGCAGCGCTCTCCCTGGACCGGCGTGAACCCGTAGAACTTGCCGGACGCCGTGCACGCCGCGCTGCCCGCCGCGCCGAACAGGTAGTACTGCGGCCCCTTGCGCGACAGCGACGTGGAGAACGCCGCGGCGGGTTGCGTGGAGGCCAGCTTGACCGCCTGATAGAGCGGCAGCCCGCCGGCGCCCTGCACCCCGGGCCCGGAGCCGGCTCCCTGGCTGATCTCCAGCGCGGTCGGATCCTGGATCTGCAGCTGACTGGCCACGGTCTTGCCGTTGGGCGTCAGCGCGGTGGCCTCCCAGTCGTAGAAGTACAGTTCGGCGGTCTGCCCCACCTCCGCCTCGGCGCGGGCGATATCACGCACGTCCGGCAGGCCGACCGAGATCTCGTTGCCGCCCGAGGTCTGGATTTCCGGCTCGGAGACGCCGAGCTGGTCGACGCGGGAGCGCATGATGTCGACCGCGCGGTTGAGCGAGGTCTGGTTGACCGGGCTCTGCGGCGTCGCCTGGCCCTGATAGACGAGCTGAACCCCACCCTTGAGGTCGAGACCGAGGATCGTCCGCTGGGACGTGATCACGAACACCGAGGCGGCGATCAGGCCCGCGACGATGAGCAGGACAAAGCCGTGACGCTGGCGGTCTGACATCAGCTGGACAGGATGCTAGTGCTCGATGCCGTCCGCCGCGCAGCGGACGGTGGTGGCCGCCGGGCCACCGTCAGTGATGGTTGGCGGGGGTGAGCACGACCAGCACGCCCCCTTCTTCGTCGTCGTAGGCCGGGAAGATGTCGGCAACCGCCTTGGCCGGCATGTCCGCCTCGGCGTGCACCTGCACCGGCTTGCCCTGCACGCGCACCTCCCATTCCAGCGCCGTGCCCACGTGGTCGACACCGTCCTCGAAGCGCAGCCCGAGCGCGTCGCGAACGGGCCGCCCGATCGCCTGCTCGGTCTTGAGCCCGGTGAGCTCGAACGAGCCGCGGCCGCAGTCGACGATCCTCCCGTCGGCGTCGCAGGCGAAGAACGCCGCGTTGGGGGCGGGGTAGTAGTCGTCGAGCAGCTCGAACAGGTAGGCGAAGCCGCACCGGTCACAGCCGCGCGCCTCGCGGCGGAAGCCTGCGGTGCGGTCGGTGCCCATCGACCGGTTGCCGCAATGCGGGCAGATGAAGTAGTGCTCTCGGCTCACGCCGCCTGAGGATAGAGGGACCGGCCACGCGGGGCGCGCGTCAGATCAGGCTGCGCTGGCCGGGCGGCTCGAGGCCGAGATGCGCGAACGCCCGCCGGGTGGCCGCGCGGCCGCGCGGGGTGCGCTCGATCAACCCGCGCTGGAGCAGGTAGGGCTCATAGACGTCCTCGATCGTGTCCTGCTCCTCCCCGACGGCCGCGGCGAGCGTCGAGAGCCCGACGGGGCCGCCGCCGAACGTCGCGCAGATCGCGCGCAGGATGTCGCGGTCAAGCCGGTCGAGCCCGGCCTCGTCGACCTCCAGGAGGTCCAGCGCGGAGGCCGCCACCGACTCGGTGACGATGCCGCCGTGGCGGACCTCGGCGTAGTCGCGCACGCGGCGCAGCAGCCGGTTGGCCACCCGCGGGGTCCCGCGGCTGCGGCGCGCGATCGCCACCGCCCCGCCTTCCTCGATCGAGACGCCGAGCAGCCGCGCGGAGCGGATCACGATCCGGGCCAGATCCTCGGGACCGTAGTGCTCGAGCCGGTGCTGGATGCCGAAGCGATCGCGCAGCGGCGTGGTCAGGAGCCCCGTGCGCGTGGTGGCTCCGATCAGCGTGAACGGGGGCAGCGGCAGGGTGACGATCCGCGCGCCGGCGCCCTGGCCGACGGTGATCGGCAGCTCGCCGTCCTCCATCGCCGGATAGAAGGTCTCCTCCAGCGCCCGCGGCAGGCGGTGGATCTCATCGACGAAGAACACCGCCCGCGGCTCGAGCGCGGTGAGAAACGAGGCGATGTCGCCCTTGCGCTCCAGCGCCGGCCCGGCCGTCTGCACGAACGGCACTCCGAGCTCGGCGGCGAGGATCTGGGCCAGCGAGGTCTTGCCGAGGCCGGGCGGCCCGGCGAGCAGGACATGGTCCAGCGCATCGCCGCGGCTGGCGGCGGCGGCGATCGAGACCGCCAGCTGGTCGCGGATCGTCTCCTGGCCGACGAAGTCCGCCAGCCGGCGCGGCCGCAGTGACCGATCGAGCTCGAGCTCGTCGCCGGGAAGCTCCTCGGGCGAGGGCAGCCGCTGCGCCGCGCTGCTCACCGGCGGGCGCTCCGCAGCGCGTGGGCGATCAGATCCTCGAGGCTGTCGCCGGGCGCTGCGTCCTGCAGGTAACGGTCGATCTCGGCCACGCTGTAGCCCATCCCCAGCAGCGCGTCGCGCGCGAGCATCACCGGATCATCGCCGCGCGTCACGGTGATCGCCGCCTCCGGGATCACCGCCCCGACCTTCTCGCGCAGCTCGACGATGATCCGCTCGGCGGTGCGCTTGCCGACCCCCTGAGCGGCCTGCAGCCGCGCGATGTCGCCGGCGGCGACGATCGTCAGCAGCTCGCGCGGCGGCGCCCCGGACAGCACCGCGAGCGCCACCTTGGGCCCGACCGACTGCACGCCGAGCAGCATCAGGAACAGGTCGCGCTCCTCCTCGGTGGCGAACCCGTACAGCGCCAGCGCGTCGTCGCGGACGACGAGGTGGGTGTGCAGCGCGACCTCGCGGCCGGCGGCGGGCACGTGCTTGAGCGTCTCGGCCGACACCGCCAGGCGGTAGCCGACGCCGCCGCAGTCGACGACGACGTGATCCCCGCGGCGGACCGCGACCGTCCCGGAGATGAGCGCGATCACGCCCGCACCGCCGCCACCGCGCGGGCCAGCGGCGCCCGGTTGAGGTCGCAGATCGCCACCGCCAGCGCGTCGGCGGCGTGATCGGGGGTCGGCACGGCCCCGAGCCCCAACAGCCTCGCCACCATCCGCCCCACCTGCTCCTTGTCGGCCCGGCCGTTGCCGCACACCGCCGCCTTGACCTGCTGGGGCGTGTAGGAGCGCGACGGCACGCCGCGCTGACCGGCGGCGAGCAGCACCACCCCGCGCGCCTGCCCGACCGCGAACGCGGTCTGGACGTTGGCCCCGAAGTAGAGCTCCTCGATCGCGACCGCCGCCGGGCGATGGGCGTCGATCAGTTCGCCGACCCGGGCATGGATATCGGCCAACCGGCGCTCGGCGGGCGAGCCCGCGCGCGTCCTGATGACGCCCTCGGCGACCGCGTGAAGGCGGGTGCCGACGCTGCGCACGAGGCCGTAGCCGGTGCTGGCGGTTCCCGGATCGATACCCAGAACAAGCATTGGACCAGACATTCTCCGCGGCGCCCCGGACGCCTGCCGGCGGACGACAGATCGCTGTCACCGTCCGGGCAACGGCGCAACCTTCCAAGCGTTCTGATGTTGTTGAACCTGTCAAACCCTTGATCACATCCGCCGATGGCAACGGGGCACGAGAGGCGGCGATGACCGTTCGCGGCCGTGCCGCCGCGCGCGCCGCGGCCGGCCGCGCCCGCGGCGGGCCGCTGCCCGCGATCGTCCTGACGGCGATCCTCGCGGTCCTGGCGCTGCTGGGGCCGGCCGTCACGCCGGCCCGTGCGGCCGCTCCCCGCTCGCCGACGCTCGCCCCCGCCAACACCGTGATCGACGGTCCGGGCACCGGCGTCCTCGATCTCGACGGGATGTCGATCGCGCGGGACGGCACCGGTGGACTCGTCTACCGCAAGGCCGTCGCCGGCGTCGCCCACGTGTTCGTCTCGCGGCTGCTGAACGGGTCCTTCCAGACCCCCGTGCAGGTCGACGTCGGGCTGGCCGGCGCGTCCACCCAGCCGGTGATCGCCGCCGGCAACGGCGGGCTGCTGATCGTGGCGTTCATCAATGCCGGACAGCTCGACGTGGCCTCGTGGTCGGCCGCCGGCGCCGCGCAGGGCCCGCCCACGGCGCTGTTCGCCGGCGCCGCCAACCCGTCGCTGTCGATCTCGAACTTCGGCAAGGCGTACCTCGCCTTCACCGCCACCGCGGGCGCGGGCGGCGGCGACGTGCGGGTCGCCTATTACGACGCGGGGCAGTGGGCGCTCGAGAGCTCGCCGATGGATGCCAACCCCGCCGACGCCGCGGGGGTCGGCGGCGGTCGCCCACAGGTCGTCGCCGCCGGTGACGGGACCGGCATCGTCGCCTGGGGCGAGAGCGGTCACATCTTCACTCGGCGGATCGTCGGCACGTCGCCGAGCACCGTCGACGAGCAGGCCGACGTGCCGACACTCGACGGCTGGAGCGAGGTCTCAGCCTCCGATCCGGTGATCGCCGCCGGCGGCGACTCCAGCTACGCGTCGGTCGCCTTCCAGGAGGAGATCACCGACGGGAGCGCGGGCCAGTCCCGCGTGCTCGTCAATCGCCTGCACGGTTCGCAGTACGACGGCGTCGTGGAGGCCGACGGCGCGACCACCGGCGGCCCCGAGGGCGCCGATCAGCCCGCGGTCGCGGTCACCGAGTACGGCGAGGGGTTCGTCACCTCCGAGCACGACGCGACTCACGCGCTGTTCGCCACCGAGTTGGGCTCCAACGACAGCCCTTCGGCCGTGCTGCGCGTCGATAGCCTCCCCAACAGCGCTGCCCCCGATGCCGTGCCCGCCACCGCCGGTCTGATCTCGACGCTGATCGCCTGGCAGCAGACGCCCGGCCTCGCGGGCTATCCGGAGATCCGCGTGCGCTACGCGCCCGACGGCTCCGACCTCGACCCCGAGGACGTGGTGTCCAACCCCGCGCTCGGACCGACCGACGCCGGCCTCGGGCTGTTCGCCGCGGGCGACGCCAACGGCGATGCCGCCGTCGTCTGGGTCCAGGGAATGGGGGCCGGCGCCCAGGTCGT
>JBELAG010000115.1:0-15793 GCA_049509055.1 Solirubrobacteraceae bacterium | reverse complement strand
GCTGCTGCGCGTAGCGCTCCACCCAGTCGGGGTCGGGCTCGATCTCGGCGGTCACCGTGACCGCGGTCTGAGCGGCCGTGCGCGCGTCGGGGAACACGCCGGCGCTCACCCCGCCGAGCAGTGCGGCGCCGTACGCCGCGCCGGCCTCGGACTCGGTGCGCTGCAGCGGCAGGTCGAGGATCGCCGCCAGGATCGACAGCCACAGCGGCGATCGCGCGCCGCCGCCCGAGACGCGAGCCACCGCGGGACGGGGGCCGATCGCCGCGATCAGGTCCAGGCCGTCGCGCAGCGCATGGCCCACGCCCTCCAGGACCGCCCGCGTCAGCGCGCCCCGGTCGTGGCGCACGTCGAGCCCGACGAACGCGCCGCGGACATCGCCGTCGGCGTGGGGGGTGCGCTCGCCCGACAGGTACGGGGCGAACACCAGACCCTCGGCGCCGGGCTCCCAGGCGGCGGCCTCGTCGAGCAGCGCCGGGATGTCGCCCTGACCTCCGACGAGGTCGGCCAGCCAGCTGAGGGCGCCGGCGGCGGCGAGGATCACGCCCATCACGTGCCAGCGGTCGGGCAGCGCATGGCAGAAGGCGTGCAGCCGGCCCTGCGGGTCCTCGGCGTAGCGGTCGCGCGCCGCGAAGATCACTCCCGAGGTCCCGAGCGCCAGCGACGCCGGGCCGTCGCCGTCGGTGACCCCGACGCCGAGGGCGCCGGCGGCCTGATCGCCGGCGCCGGCGGCGACCGGCACCCCGGCCGCGGTGTGGCCGCTGATGGCGGGGGATTCGAGCACCGCCGGCAGCCAGCCCGGATCGATGTCGAAGGCGCGCGCCAGCTCGGGGCTCCAGGCGCGCGCGGCGACGTCGAGCAGCAGCGTGCCCGAGGCATCCGAGACGTCGGTGGCCAGCTCGCCGGTGAGCGCGAGGCGCACGTAGTCCTTGGGCAGCAGCACGTGGGCGATGCGGGCGCGCAGTGCGGGCTCCTCGTCGGCCATCCAGGCGAGCTTGGGGGCGGTGAAGCCGGCCAGCGCGCGGTTGCCGCTGAGTGCCACGAGCCGCTCGACGCCGAGCTCGCGCTCGATCCGCGTCGCCTGGGGCTGGCTGCGACTGTCGTTCCACAGGATCGCGGGTCGCAGCGGGCGGCGGTCGGCGCCGAGCGCGACGAGACCGTGCATCTGTCCGCTGAGCCCGATCCCGTCGGCGTGGTCGCCGCCGAGCGCGACGAGCACGTCGCGGGCGGCGGCGACCCAGTCCTCGGGATCCTGCTCCGACCAGCCGGGGTGGGGCATCGACACCGGGTAGGCGCGCTGGGTCTCGGCGATGATCGCCCCGGTCTCGTCGATCGCCACGCCCTTCAGCGACGAGGTACCGATGTCGAGGCCGATCAGACGCGCGTCGCTCACGACGATGCGACCGGCAGGGGTGTACGGTCCGGCTCGCCCATGGCAGTCCTGATCGTAGACAGAATCCTTCAAGGAGCACCGCAATGACACCTTCCGCAGAGCAACCGGGGGCTCCCCGCTTCACCTTCGGGCTGTGGACGGTCGGCAATCCCGGCCGCGACCCGTTCGGCGAGCCGACCCGCCCGCTGCGTGATCCGGTCGACAGCGTCCACAAGCTGGCCGACGCCGGGGCGTGGGGGGTGAGCCTGCACGACAACGACCTGATCCCGTGGGGCACGCCGGCCTCCGAGCGCGACGCGATCGTCGCCCGCTTCACCGCCGCGCTGCACGAGCGCGGCCTGGGCGTCGGGATGGCGACCACGAACCTGTTCGGTCACCCGGCGTTCAAGGACGGCGCGTTCACCTCCAACGACCGCGGGGTCCGGCGCGCGGCGATCGGCAAGGCGATGCGCTCGATCGATCTCGGCGCCGAGCTCGGCGCCGAGGTGTACGTGTTCTGGGGCGGGCGCGAGGGCACCGAGGTCGGCGTCGCCAAGGATCCGCGCGACGCGCTCGAGCGCTACCGCGAGGCGATCAACGTCCTCGCCGACTACAGCGTCGGCCACGGGTATGACCTGCGCTTCGCGATCGAGCCCAAGCCCAACGAGCCGCGCGGGGACATCTTCCTGCCGACCGTCGGCCACGCGCTGCACTTCATCACGACGCTCGACCGGGCCGAGATGGTCGGCGTCAATCCGGAGGTCGCCCACGAGACGATGGCCGGCCTGTCGTTCATGCACGGCGTCGGGCAGGCGCTGTGGGCCGGCAAGCTGTTCCACATCGATCTCAACGGCCAGCGGATCGGCCGCTATGACCAGGACTTCCGGTTCGGCGCCGAGGATCTCAAGGAGGCCTTCCACCTCGTCCGGCTGCTGGAGCGCTCCGGCTATGCCGGCCCCCGCCACTTCGACGCCCATCCGTACCGCAACGAGAACGAGGAGGGGGTGTGGGACTTCGCGCGCGGGTGCATCCGCACCTACACCGCGCTGGCCGAGAAGGCGCGCCACTTCGACTCGCTGCCGGAGGTGCAGGCGGCGCTGGAGGCGGCGTCGGTGGCGGAGCTCGGCGTGGCCTCGTGCGACGGCGCCGGGGAGGCCGACGTGCTCAAGGCCGAGTCCGATGACCTCGACCGTCTCGCGCAGCGCGGCTATCACAACGAGGCGCTCGATCAGATCGTCGTCGAGGTGCTGCTGGGCGTGCGCTGAAACGCCGGGCGCTCAGACCGCCCGGGCGATCTCCTCGGCGATCGCCGAGGCCCCGGCGGCACCCAGCGCGATCGTGTAATGGTTGACGTCGGGCACCTGGACCACGCGGCGGCGCGCGGGGTCGGCGGCGGCCCAGGCGTGCGCGAGCGCGGGCGGCTGCACCGGTTCGGGGTTGTCGATCATCCCGCGCGCCGCGCACAACAGCACCGCCGGGACGGCGATCGCGTGGGCGTCGGGAAGCTCGAGCACGCCGAGACCGTCGGCGCGCACGACCTCCGGGTTGACGGATGACCGCAGCGCCGGCGGGTCGCCGACGAGGTCGTGGGCGGCGTAGGCCTCGAGGTCGTCGCGCGCAACGCCGCCCGCGGCGATCGCCGGATGCTGCGCCCACCAGTCGCGGTAGGCGGCCACGTCGGGAAACGTCATCGCCAGCCGCGCGAGCGTCGGCCCGAGGAAGTCCTCCAGCAGCGCCTGGCGGTCGACGCCGTCGGGCAGCGGGGTCGACAGGCCGCCGTCGACGAGCACGAGGCCGGCGACGCGATCGGGATGCTGCGCGGCCAGCCGGGCGGCGACGTAGGCGCCGAGCGAGTGCCCCGCGATCACCGCGCGCCCCAGTCCGAAGTGGTCGAGCACCGCGAGCATGTCGCGGACGTCGACGTCGATCCCGAACGGCGCCGGGAGGGCGTTGCTCGCCGCCCGGCCGCGCAGGTCGACGGCGATCAGCGTCGCCCGGTCGCCGAGCGCCCGCGCCGTGGGCGGCCAGCTCGCGCTGCTGGAGGTGATGCCGTGGATCGCGAGCACCAGCGGTGCGCCGGCCCGCTGCGCGCCCATCGCGAAGGTGGCCAGCCGCCCGCCGGCGACCTCGACGTCGGTTCGCGCGGCGCTCACGGCGAGTCCGTCGGTGCGACCGTCGGCGGCGGCGCCGACACCGTCCACGGCCTGGCCACCCAGAGCCACACGGCGGCGGCGACCAGCAGCGTCGCGCACAGCGTCCAGCCCAGTGCGGTCGTCGCCAGGCCGACGTACTTCAGCCCGGAGGCGAAGATCACGAACGCGATCGCCGGGCGCACGTAGCGGTCGGGCACGCTGGCGGACAGCAGCGATCCGACCAGCACCGCCGGCACGCTGCCGAGGATCAGCGAGCCGGTGACCGAGAACTCGACGTGGCCGAAGGCCAGCGCGCCGAGCGCCGCGGCGAGCGTCAGCGGGACGGCCTGGGTGAGGTCGGTGCCGACGAGCTGGTTGGCGCCCAGCCGGGGGTAGACGAACAGCAGCGCGACGATCATCAGCGAGCCCGAGCCGACCGACGTCATGCCGACGATCACGCCGCCGATCACGCCGATCGCGAGCGTCAGCAGCGGCCGCGGCTCGACCTCGCTGACGAACGCGTCACGCGCCCCTCCGCTGCGGCGGTCGATCCCGAACCGCAGCGCCATCGCCGCCGCGCCGATCAGCAGCGCGGCGCCGAGGTAGGTCTCGATCTGGACCTGGGCCGACTTCGTGTTGCCCATCTCGTGCAGCAGGTAGGAGCCGAGGAAGGCCGCCGGGACAGAACCGAGCACCATCCATTTCACGAGCCTCAGGTTGACCGTGCCGGCCCGGAGATGGACGGCAGCGCCGAACGGCCGCATCACGACGGCCGCGACCAGGTCCGAGGAGATCGCCGTCGCCGGCGTGACCGAGAACAGCAGGATCAGCATCGGGGTCATCAGCGCGCCCCCGCCGGCGCCCGTCATGCCGACGAGCAGTCCGACGATCGCGCTGCCGAGGACGATGTAGGGATCGATGTGGATGGTGCGCTCGTTTCGTGTTCGCGCGCGGTGCTCGCGCCGGCCGGCGGATCTCCCGGTCGGTCGCCCGGCGGCTCGCCCGAGAGTAGCCAGCCCTCGTCGACGGCGCGCACCGCTCCGCTGCGGCTCAGCTCCGACAGGGCGCTGGTCACGGTGGGTCGGCGCGCTGCCACGAGGTCGGCGAGGACGGTGTGGGTGAGCTTGAGCGGCACGACGATCCCGTCGCTGCGCACCCGTCCCCAGCGGCCGGCGAGGTGCCACAACAGCAGTCGCAGGCGGACGTCGACGCGCGCCTGGTGGATGATCGCCATGTTGACCGCGAGCTGGCGCGTGCGCAGGACGGAGCGCTCGAGCAGACGCCCGGCGAGCTGCGGGAACAGCATCAGCCGCCGGGCGAAGCGCTCGTCGAGGACGGCCAGGCGCAGCGGCTCGAGGATCATCCAGTCGACCGCCAATGGCAGTGTGGCCGGGGCGGCCTGCTCGCGCACGGCGCGCAGCACGTCGCCCTCGCCGAGCAGCTCGGCGCCGAAGCGGGCGTCCACCCCGGTCCGGCAGATGACGATCCCGTCGAGCACGAGCAGTCCGATGCCCCCGTTGACCGCGACCGGCGTGCCGCGCCAGGCTCCGGCCGGGATCGTCAGCTCGCGGGCGACGAGCGTCTCGACCGCCCGGGCGCGGCGCTCGGGCTCGATCGCCTCGGCGAGCTCTGGATCCTCCAGCAGGACATGGCACATGGCCGTGGCCGGGTGGCTCCCGCGGGTCACCACTCCCACTGTGTCAGACGCGCCGCTCGTCACGGGCCGGTCCCCTTGCGGACGCCGGCGGGGCCTGCCGGGCCCTGCGTGCCGGCCGGCTCAGACCGGCGTCGCCGGGACCGGGTCCCGCGGGTCCCGCGGGTCGCGCGCGGCCGCGGCGACCGCATCGACGAGCCGCCACACCGCCTCGGCGACCTCGTCAGGCCGCTCCAGCGGCGACATGTGCCCGGTCTGCGGGAGCTCGATCAGCTCGGTGAGAAACGGCAGCTCGGCGGCGATCCGGCGAGCGTGGGCGGGCGGCGTCAGTCGGTCCGAGGCGCCGGCGATCACGAGCGTCGGGACGGTCAGCCGGGCGACGGCGTGCCACAGGTCCATCTGCGACAGCGCCACCCCGACGGCGGACCGGACGTCGGCCGGGGTCGCGATCAGCATCCGCTCATAGAAGGCGACCTCGCCGGCGGTCGCGGTGGGACCGAAGGCGGTGTAGCGGACCATCGCCTGCGAGAGCGGCGTGGAGAACGGCGGGAGCCGCGCCCGCGAGCCGAGGACCGCGCGGCCCGCCCACCGCGGGTTCAGTCGCTTGGCGACCTCGCCGAACAGCAGGTGGCCGGTCATCAGGTCGCCGAGCCCGGTGTTGACGAGCGCCGCCGCGCTCGCTCGAGCGCCGATGTCGTGGCGCTCTGCCCAGGCGGCGATCGACATCGCGCCGAGCGAATGCCCGACGACCGTCGCCCGCTCGCCGTCGTCCAGCGCGGCGGCCAGCACCGCCGCGAGGTCCTCTCCGAACCGCGCCAGGGAATAGTCGCCGCCGGCGCCCGGCGCGCTGGCGCCATGGCCGCGCAGGTCATAGGCGACCAGCCGCAGGCCCCGGCGCGCCAGGCGCGTGATCACCGGCCCCCAGAAGCTCAGCTGCTCGGTCCAGCCGTGGGCGAGGATCACCGTCGGTCCCTCCGCCGCGCCGAACACCTCGGCGTGCAGGACGGTTCCGTCGGCCGACGCCACCTCGAGCGCCCGACCGGCCAGCGGCGCCGTCAAGCGCACATAGTCAGGGTCGCGCGCGATCGCGCGCAGGTGGCGGCGCTGGGCCGCGACGGCGGCGCCGAGCGCCGCGCCGGCGGCGCCGATGGCGAGCGTCCGCGGCCCGACGCGCCGCCGGCGGTCGGCGGGGGGGATCAGGGAAAAACGCGGGTTCTCGGGGTCAGACCGCACATCGCGCCTCGCAGGTCGTACTATGCCGGGCGTGCGGCTTGGCATGCTAACCGGCGGCGGCGACTGTCCCGGGCTCAATGCGGTGATCCGCGCCGTCGTCCGCAAGGGCGTCGACGAGCACAGCGACGAGATCATCGGCTTCCGCGACGGCTGGCGGGGCGTGCTGGAGGACGTCTATGACCCGTTGACGATCGAGTCGGTGCGGGGAATCCTGCCCCGCGGCGGGACGATCCTGGGCAGCTCGCGGACGAACGTCTTCAAGCGCGAGGACGGCGTCGCGCTGGTTCGCGCGACGCTGGAGCGCAACCGGCTCGACGGGCTGATCGCGATCGGCGGAGAGGACACCCTCGGCGCCGCGCACCGCCTCAACGCGGAAGGGATCCACGTCGTCGGCGTCCCCAAGACGATCGACAACGACCTCGGTGCCACCGACGTGACGTTCGGGTTCGACACCGCGCTGCAGATCGCCACCGAGGCGATCGACCGCCTCCACACCACCGCCGAGAGCCATCACCGCAACCTCGTGGTGGAGGTGATGGGCCGCCACGCCGGCTGGATCGCCCTGCATTCCGGCGTCGCCGGCGGCGCCGACGTGATCCTCATCCCGGAGATCCCGTTCGACATCGAGGAGGTCTGCCGGCTGATCAACCGCCGCCACGAGCGCGGCCGCTACTTCGCGATCATCGTCGTCGCCGAGGGCGCCCTCCCCAAGGAGGGGACGATGAGCGTCGCCACCGGCCTGCTCGACGAGTTCGGCCATCCGCGACTGGGCGGCATTGGCCAGGCGGTGGAGCGCGAGATCGAGGAGCGGACCGGCTTCGAGACGCGCACGACGGTGCTCGGCCACGTCCAACGCGGCGGGACCCCGACCGCATTTGACCGCGTGCTCGCCACGCGGCTCGGGCTGGCGGCGATCGACGCCGTCCATCACGATCAGTGGGGGATGATGACGTCCCTGCAGGGCACCGAGATCAAGCTCGTCAAGCTGTCGGATGCGGTCGCCAGCCTGCGCACCGTGCCGATCGCCGAGTACGAGCGCTACGGCTGCCTGTTCGGCTGAGCGTTTCGCGCGCGCACCCGCCGTCGGGGCGCAATTCACGAAAACGTCGTTTGACGGCGGCGCGATCGGTCTATGCTGCCAATAGTGGCCCCGCGAGGTCACGGTGGCGCGCAGATGGCGCTGGCAGCTTGTCCCCCAAGCCAATGGAGTCTCGCGACGATGAGCACGACGACCGCAGCAACCGGAGTCAACCCCAATCTCCACGCCCTGGCCGAGGCCGGCACGAGTCCCTGGCTCGATCTCCTGCGCCGCTCGATGGTGGAGGGCGGCGAGCTGGCGCGCCTGGTCGCCGAGGATTCACTGAAGGGCGTCACCGCCAACCCGTCGATCTTCGAGAAGGCGATCCTCGACTCCGACGACTACGACGAGGAGCTCGAGCGGCTCGCGCGAGACGGTCTCGACGCCCAGCAGATCTACGAGCATCTGGCGATCCGCGACGTCCAGAACGCCTGCGATGTCCTGCGCGAGGTGTGGGAATCCCATCACCATCAGGACGGCTTCGTCTCGCTGGAGGTCGCCCCCGACATCGCCCATGACGAGCACAAGTCGCTCGTGGCCGCCCGCGACTTCTGGAAGCGGGTGTCGCGCCCCAACGTGATGATCAAGATCCCGGGCACGCCCGAGGGCGTCGGCGCGATCGAGCAGGCGATCTACGAGGGGATCAACGTCAACGTGACCCTGCTGTTCGCGGTGTCGGCCTATGAGCGCGTCGCCGACGCCTATATCCGCGGCCTCGAGCGCCGTCTCGCCGACGGCAAGTCGCTCGATGTCGCTTCGGTCGCCAGCTTCTTCGTCTCCCGCGTGGACACCGCGGTCGACAAGCGACTCGAGGCCGGCGGCCACGAGGAGCTCTACGGCAAGGCCGCGATCGCCAACGCCCGGCTCGCCTACCGGACGTTCGAGCAGCTCTTCTCGGGCCCCCGCTGGGAGCCCCTGCATCACGCCGGGGGCCACGTCCAGCGGCCGCTGTGGGCGTCGACCGGCGTCAAGAACCCGCGGTATCCGGACACGATGTACGTCGACGATCTCGTCGCCGCCCACACCGTCAATACGATGCCGCTGGACACCCTCAACGCCGTCGCCGACCACGGGCACGTGTCCGGCCCGACCGCGACGCACGATCCGGCCGCCGAGCTCGCAGCGCTGTCGAGCGCCGGCGTCGACCTCGACGAGGTCACCGCGGAGCTGCTGGTCGACGGCGTCAAGCTGTTCGAGGACGCGATGAACCGGCTGCTGGCCGGCATCGAGAAGCGCCGCCAGGGCATCGCGAGCTGATCCCCCACGTGACTGCGCTGACGAGCGAGGCTATCCTCGCTCGTCAAGCGCGCCATGACCTCGCGGAGGAACTATTGATGCAGACAGCGCCGAAGGTCTAGCAATGGCGTCAACGATCAGCGTCGGCGTCGATGTCGAGAACCCGCTGGTGGCGGGGCTCGAGCGGCTCCCCGTTCACCCCACCTCGCTGGTCATCTTCGGCGCCACCGGCGATCTCGCCCATCGCAAGCTGCTGCCGGCGCTCTACAACCTCGCCCACGAGGGACAGCTTCCCGAGCGCTTCGAGATGATCGGCGTCGGCCGCCGCGACCAGGAGCACGAGGACTTCCGCGACGCCGCCCAGGATTCGATCGCGCGCTTCTCGCGGCGCAAGCCCGACCAGAACGTGCTCACCTCGCTGCTCGACGACATGCGCTACGTGCAGGGGTCCTTCGACGACGACGAGGTCTACGCCGAGCTGGCGCGCACCCTGCTGGAGTTCGACGAGCAGGCCGGGCGGCCGCTGGACCGCGTCTTCTACCTCTCGACGGCGCCGGAGTTCTTCCCGCTGATCGCCGGCAAGCTCGGCGCGGCCGGTCTCAACCGGGTGCCGAACGCCAAGACGCGGATCGTGATCGAGAAGCCGTTCGGCTACGACCTCAGCTCGGCGCGGCTGCTCAACGCGCAGCTGCTCGAGGTCTTCGACGAGACGCAGATCTTCCGCATCGACCATTACCTCGGCAAGGAGACGGTCCAGAACCTGATGGCGATGCGCTTCGCCAACGCGCTGTTCGAGCCGGTCTGGAATCGCAACTACGTCGACCACGTCCAGATCACCGCCTCCGAGGACATCGGCATCGGCGGGCGCGCGGGGTATTACGAGCGCTCCGGCTCGCTGCGCGACCTCGTCCAGAACCACATGCTCCAGCTGCTGGCGCTGCTGGCGATGGAGCCGCCGACGGCGTTCGACGCCGACCGCCTGCGCGACGAGAAGCTCAAGGTGCTGGAGGCGATCGTCCCGCCCAGCGTCGATGAGGTCGCCGGCATGGCGCTGCGCGCGCAGTACGCGCCCGGCGTCGTCGGGGGCGTCCACGTGCCGGGCTACCTCCAGGAGGAGGGCGTGGCCGCCGATTCGCGCACCGCGACGTACTCGGCGCTGCGCCTGCACGTCTCCAACTGGCGCTGGGCGGGGGTCCCGTTCTACCTGCGCACCGGCAAGCGCCTGGCGCGCAAGCTGACCGAGATCGCGGTGATCCTCAAGCCGGTCCCGCACATCGCCTTTCAGAGCTCGGGGTCGGTCGGCATCCAGGCCAACCAGATCGTCTTCACGCTGCAGCCCGACGAGGGGGTGGCGGTCTCGATCGGCGCCAAGATCCCGGGGTCGCGGATGCGGATCCGCCCGGTCAACATGGAGTTCCGTTACGGGACCTCGTTCCTGTCGGAGTCACCGGAGGCCTACGAGCGCCTGATCCTCGACGCGATGCGCGGCGACGCGACGCTGTTCACCCGCAACGACGAGATCGAGGCGCTGTGGGGGATCATCGATCCGATCCTCGACGCCTGGGAGCAGGACACGACCACCCCGATCGCGCAATACGTGTCGGGCTCCGCCGGTCCGGTCGAGGCCGACGCGCTGCTCGACGACAACCGGGTCTGGCGGCGGCTGTGAGCGAGGACGTCTGGGCCGAGCAGGACACCAACCCCGACGCGATCGAGGCCGCGCTGCGCGAGATGCTGCGCGAGCGCCACGCCGCCAACGAGTCGCTCGCCCCGGCCCGCGTGCTCAACCTGGTGGTGATCGTCGACCGCGAGTGGAAGGGTGAGATCGCCAACCGGCTCGAGCGCGCCGGGCGCTACCACGCCTCGCGCACGGTGTTGTGCGCGGTGCAGCCCGGCCGCGAGACGCTCGACGCGGTCGCCACGGTCAGCTTCGACGAGCCCGAGGAGGGTTCGCTCGGCGTGATCCGCGAGCAGGTCGAGATCGACCTCGGCCCCCAGCACCTGGCGGCGCTGCAGACGATCGTCGACCCGGTGCTCGTCTCGGAGATGCCGACCGTCGCCTGGTCGCCTCACGGCCACGACGACGCGGTGCGCGCGCTGCTGCCGCTGATCGACGTGATGCTGCTCGACTCCGACGACACGAGCGATCCGGCCGACGGCTTCGAGCGCGCGCTGGCCGTGCGCGAGCACGCGTACGTGGTCGACCTGGCCTGGCTGCGCACCACGCCGTGGCGGGAGCGCCTGGCGTCGAGCTTCGATCTTCCCGAGCGGTTGTCCTCCCTGTGGCACCTCGCCGAGCTCGAGGTGCGCCATCGGGAGAGTTCGTGCGCGAGCGCGCTGCTGCTCGCCGGTTGGCTGGCGTCGCGGCTGGGGTGGGAGCGCAGCCCCCTGCGCGACCAATCCGCCGGGCTTCTGCACGGGACCGCGCGACGCCCCGACGGCGAGGTCAAGCTCTCGCTGCACACGATCATCCAGGAGGCGCCCGGTCTCGCCGGCGTGACGGTCTGCTGCGCCGGCGGTTCGTCGCTGTCGCTGCAGCGTGGCGCCGGCGGCCTCGACGCCGCCGAGCGGATGGTCAACGGCGAGGAGCGAGCCTGGAAGATCCTCGGGGCCTCGCGCGGGGAGGGCGGCATCCTCGGCGAGGGCGTGCGCCAGGCGCTGCTGCGCGACCCGACCTACCTGCCCGCGCTCGACG
Organism: Solirubrobacteraceae bacterium; assembly: GCA_049509055.1. Taxonomy (GTDB): domain Bacteria; phylum Actinomycetota; class Thermoleophilia; order Solirubrobacterales; family Solirubrobacteraceae; genus Palsa-465. The sequence goes on along the minus strand of JBELAG010000115.1, from coordinate 4,396 downwards.
CCGCCCGGGAGCTGTGCCCGGCGTGACCATCTCGGTCGAGGTCGTCGGCGATCCGGCGCGCGCCTGCAGCGCGATGATGCTGAGCGCAGCGATCGGCGGGGGAGAGATCGTCCTCACCGGCGGCTCGACGCCGCGGGCCGCCTATCAGGGGTTCGCCGCCGAGGCGAAGGCGGTCGGGCTCGACCTCTCCCACACGACGTTCTGGCTCGGCGACGAGCGGTGCGTCGATCCCGGCGATGACCGCGCCAACTACCGGATGATCAAGGAGTCGATGCTCGATCCGCTCGCCGGATCGACCGGCCCGGTCATGCACCGCATCCACGGGGAGCTAGGCCCCGAGCGGGGCGCCGCCGACTACGAGCGGACGCTGCGCTATCTCGGGCCACCGCCGTTCGACCTCGTGCTGCTCGGGATCGGATCCGACGGGCACATGGCCTCGCTGTTCCCCGGTCAGGACACGCTGGCTGAGCGCACGCGCCTCGTCGTCGGCGTGCCCGAGGCCGGGCTCGAGCCGTTCGTCGCGCGGGTGTCGCTCACCTTCACCGCGCTGGCCGCCGCCCGGCGCATCGTCTTTCTCGCCGAGGGCCCCGGCAAGGCCGACGCGATCGCACGCGCATTCGGGCCCGGCGCCCGCCCGGACCCGGCGGTGCCGTCCTCGCTGCTGGCGCCGGTGGCCGGTTCGGTCACGCTGCTGCTCGATGCCGCCGCCGCGGCCGGCCTGGCGGGGCCCTCCGGAGGCGCGGCGTGAGCGACGTGATCGGCGTCGACCTGGGCGGCACCAAGGTCGCGGTGGCCCGGCTGTGCGGCCGCGACCTTGCCGAGCCGATGATCGAGCCGACCGTGCACTCGAGCTCGGACGCGCTGGTCGCGCAGCTGGCCAGGATGATCGACGCCTGCCGCGGCGACCGGCTCGACGGCGTCGGCGTCGGCGTTCCGTCGATCGTCGAGTTCGACACCGGGCGCGTCGTCTCCTCGGTCAACATCCCGCTCGCCGACGTGCCGCTGCGCCGCGTGCTCGGCGAGCGCACCGGCGTGCCGGTGTTCGTCGACAACGACGCGACCGTCGCCGCGCTCGCCGAAGCCCACGACGAGGACCTGGAGATGGTGGCGCACGACCTGGTGATGATCACGATCGGCACCGGCGTCGGTGGCGGCCTGGTGCTCGGTGGCCGTATCTACCGTGGCGCGACCGGCGGCGCCGGCGAGCTGGGACACACGCTGATCGGCGCCGACCTGCGCGCCGGCGTCCCCGCGCCGGGAGCGTTCCCGCAGGCCGGATCGCTGGAGCATGCCGCCGCCGGGCACGCGCTCGACGCGCTCGCGCGCGCATCCGCGCACGACCACCCCGGCTCGGCGCTCGGCACGCTCGCCGCCTCGGGCCATCCGGTCACCGGGGTCGACGCCGTCGCGGCCGCCGAGCAGGGCGACGCCGACGCGCTGGCGCTCGTGCGGGTGTGGGGCGAGCACCTCGGGATCGGGATCGCCAACGCGATCAACACGTTCGATCCCGAGGAGGTGGTGATCGGCGGCGGGGCGGCCCGCGCGGGCGAGCTGATGCTCGGGCCGGCGCGGGCGACGGCGGCGGGATATGTCCTGCCCGGGCTCGGCACGCGCACGACGATCCGACTGGCGCGTCACGGCGTCGGCGCCGGCGTGCTCGGCGCCGCGCTGCTCGCCGACCACGAGCTGGCCCGGACGGCGGCGCCGGCGCGCAGCGAGGTGCGGACGTGATCGTCGCCTGCGGCTTCGATCACGCCGGCTACGTGCTGCGCGACCGGCTGCTCGGGGAGATCGCGGCGGCCGGCCATCAGGTCCTGGACTTCGGCACCGACCGTCCGGACCCGGTCGACTATCCCGACAAGGCGCTCGAGGTCGGGCACGCCGTGGCCTCCGGCCGCGCCGAGCGCGGCATCATCGTCTGCGGCTCGGGCGCGGGGGTGTCGGTCGCGGCATGCAAGATCAGGGGCGTGCGGGCGGCGACGATCCACGACACCTACACCGCCCATCAGGGCGTCGAGCACGACGCGGTCAACGTCCTGTGCCTCGGGGGCCGCGTGATCGGCGTCGAGGTGGCGGCGGAGATCGTCGCCGCGTTCCTGGCCGCGACGGTGTCCTACGAGGAGCGTCATGTGCGCCGCCGCGCCAAGGTGGACGAGATCGAGCGCACCGGTGGCGACGTGACGTTCGGGCCCGACGCCTGACCACGCGGTGGCGCAGCGCATCTTCATCGTTCGCCACGGCGAGACGGAGTGGAGCAAGTCGGGCCAGCACACGAGCGTCACCGACCTGCCGCTCACCGCGCACGGGCGCGAGCAGGCGTCGGGATTGCCGGGAAAGCTGTCGGACTGCGCGTTCGCGCTCGTGCTGTGCAGCCCGCTGCGGCGCGCGCGAGAGACGTGCGAGCTGGCGGGCTTCGGCGCGGCCGCGGAGCGCTGCGACGACCTGATCGAATGGCGCTACGGCGACTACGAGGGCCTGACCACGCCCCAGATTCGCGAGCGCGACCCCAACTGGTGGCTGTGGCGCGACGGCTGCCCGGACGGCGAGCGGCCGGCTGAGATCGGCGCCCGCGTCGACACCGTGCTCGCCCGCCTGGCGGGGATCGACGGCGACGTGCTGCTGTTCGCCCACGGGCACGTGCTGCGGGTGCTGACCGCGCGCTGGCTGGAGATGGAGGTCGCCGCCGGCGCCCGGTTCCTGCTGGAGGCCGGCTCGGTCGCCGTCCTCGGTCACGAGCGCGACACCGCCGTGATCGAGCGCTGGAACACGTGACAGCTGTCATGGTGTAAATCGGTCGTCCGCCACTTACGCGGGCGCTGATCCGGTCCTACGCTGCTGGGCATGAGTTCACCACCGATGCACACCGAAGCCCCGGCCATCGAGGCGCGCGAGCTGTCGAAGTCGTATGGAACCGTGGACGCAGTCCGCGAGGTCAGCTTCGACGTCGCGCGCGGGGAGGTCTTCTGCCTGCTGGGCCCCAACGGCGCCGGCAAGACCTCGATCGTCGAGATCCTGGAGGGATACCGGACGCGGACCGGCGGCGAGGCGCGCGTGCTGGGGATCGATCCCGCCTCCGGCGACCGCGAGCTGCGCGAGCGGGTCGGGATCGTCCTGCAGCAGTGCGGCGTCCAGAGCGACCTGTCAGTCCTCGAGCTGGTGGAGATGTACGGGCGCTACCACGTCAGCAGCCGCCCGGTCGACGAGGTGATCGAGCTCGTCGGGCTCGCCGAGAAGCGCGACGTGCGGGCCAAGAAGCTCTCCGGCGGGCAGCGCCGGCGCCTCGATCTCGCGATCGCGCTGGTCGGCGACCCCGACCTCATCTTCCTCGACGAGCCGACGACCGGCTTTGACCCCGCGGCCCGCCGTCAGGCGTGGTCGACGATCCGCTCGCTGTGCGAGCTCGGCAAGACGGTCTTCCTGACCACGCACTTCATGGACGAGGCCCAGCACCTCGCCGACCGGGTGGCGATCATGAACGCCGGCCAGATCATCGCTGCGGGCCGACCCGACGAGCTCGGGGGCCGCGACGTGCGCCCGGCGGAGATCCGTTTCTCGCTGCCGCCGCAGTGGTCGCTGGGCGACGTGCCCCCGATGGCCGACGAGCGGCGCACCGTCGAGGGCGACCGCGTGCTGGTGGTCACCCGCGAGCCGGTCCGGGCCACGCACACGCTCACCTCGTGGGCGCTGGACCACGACGTCGAGCTCGGCGGCTTCTCGGTCAGCCAGCCGTCGCTCGAGGACATCTACCTGGAGCTGACCGGGGCGGGCGATGTCGAGCCTGCGCCTGTATCCGCATCCGCATCCGCATCCGCATCTGCATCTGCATCGAAGGAGGCGAGCGTATGAGCACCGTCCGGCAGTCCACGTTGCAGCGCGACCTCGGTCTGGTCGGCTGGCAGATCCGCTACGAGCAGCGCGCCTACTGGCGCAACCGCGGCCGCGGCGTGTTCACGTTCGCGTTCCCGATCATGTTCCTGGTCATCTTCGCCAGCATCGACAAGGGCGCGCGCATCTCCTCGCGCGGCGGGATCCCCTATGACGACTTCTTCGTGCCGGGGATCCTCGCCTACGGCGTGATCGCCACCACGTTCGTCAATCTGGCGATCAGCACGGCGATCCTGCGTGATGAGGGCGTGCTCAAGCGCATGCAGGGCACGCCGCTGCCGCGCTGGGCGTACGTGACCGCGCGGATCGTCTCGGCGAGCGCCGTGATGTTCGCCATGACCGTCGTCGTGCTCGCGCTCGGCGCCGGCGTCTGGGGTCTGCAGTTCCGCGCCGCGGCGCTGCCCGGGCTGATCGTCACGCTGCTGCTCGGCACCGCGGCGTTCACCACGATCGGGATCGGGATCACGCGCTTCATCCCGTCGGCCGAGTCCGGTCCGATCGTCGTCAACCT
>JBELAG010000114.1:0-15845 GCA_049509055.1 Solirubrobacteraceae bacterium | reverse complement strand
GCGTAGCGCGCGACCGCCTCGCCGTGAAACGGCGGCAGCAGCAGCTTGCGCTGGCGCATGTGGCGCTCGCCGACCGAGGTGAGGATCGAGTTCGGGCCGAGGATCGGGCGCAGCGGCGACTCACCGGTCAGCGACGGCGCGTCGCCGGGCTTGGCCACCAGCAGCGAGCGCAGGTGATCGGGATGGCAGGTGATCGTGAATCCGCCCCGCGCGGCCGGAAGGCGCAACGTCCAGACGTCGCCGAAGCGGCGATGGCCGCCGAGCGCGAACGCGACCGGCCGCGCCCCGAAGCGGATCGCCTGCACGAGCGGCGGCAGCTCCAGGCTCGGCGCCAGCCGCACCGCGGACCGGTCGTGCACCGGCCCGGCGGGCGAGGTCGGCACCCCGCCCGACGGCGCGATCGGCGCCTGGAAACCGCCGTCGGCGACCGGCGCCGCGGCGGTCCTGGTGTCGGTCGTGGCGCTCACGGTACGAGACTGTACCCGCCGCGGCGGATGTTGGCAAGCGGCCCCGCGGATTCGCCGGCGGCAGCCCTAGGACGCCGCGCCGCGGGTGAACGCGGCGGTCTCGGAGCGGACGACGGCGAGCAGGTTGCCGAGCTCGATGTTGGCGTCGATCAGGTGCAGGCCCCAGGTCGGGTCCGGGCTCGGCGTCGGCGTCTGGGCGCCGTCGCGCGCGGTGATCATCAGCACGCCGGCGCCGTGGCTGTCCTCGCAGCGGGCGCTGTAGGCGCCGGGCTCCTCGATCCAGCTCGTCGGCGGGTGCGGCTGGGCGAGCTTGAGCAGCGAGATGCCCGCCGCGATCAGCGTGCCCGGCGCGAACGGGGCGGACGGGAAGATCGGGTCGGCGAGCGCGCTGCCGCCCGCCAGCGCGGCCGGGTTGGTGCACAGCACCTGGTCGCCGCGGACGGTGGTGCGCCCGAACAGGCTGGCCGCGGGCGGGGGCGCGTCGAACGTCGAGAACGCGATCACGCAGTGCAGCTGGACGGCCGAGCGGCACGCCGGGATGTGCTCGAAGGTGCCGCCGACGGCACCGCCGCGCTTGACCAGCACGTTGCCGCCCAGGAGGATCGCCGACAGCAGCCGGCGCCGGACGGCGGGCTTGGGGTCGATGTCCTTGGCGATCAGCTGCTCGAGCACGAACGAGCCCTGGGAGTGCCCGATCAGCACGAAGCCGCGACCATGATTGTCGTCGCGCAGATAGGCGGCGAAGGCGGCGCGCACATCGCTGACCGGCAGCGCCAGCTGCGCGGGCGACTCCTTGTTGCCCGACTGCAGGGCGGGCACGGTGATCTGGCGGTACATCGGGGCGAACACCCGGCAGTACTGCGAGTACCGCGCCGCCTGGTAGAGAGCGATCGATCGCTCTTCGGGGTCGATCTGCAGGTTGGCGTTGGTCGTCTTCTGATCAGACACCGTCGGGTAGACGTAGAAGCAGTCGATCGGCGGCGGCTCGGCGCGGCGCGGATGCACGACCCCGGTCGCCGTCAGCGCCGGGGTGTAGACGGTCGTGGCGAGGTTGACGCTGCACGGGTTGGGCGACAGCCCCGGCCGGCACAGCCACACGACGCGCGCGGTGGCGCTGCCCGCACCGGCGGCGAGCGCGGCGAGCACCACCAGCGACGCCAGCAGCGCGAGCGGCGGCGGCGCGGGTCGGCGAGGGGAGCGTGGACGGGTCATGACACTGGTGGCCGCAGCTGTGCCCACGGCGCCGCCGCCTCGATCTGCGCGGCCAGGGCGTACAGCACGTCCTCTCCGCCCAGCCTACCGACGAGCTGGACGGCAAGCGGCAGTCCGTCGGGGCCGATCCCGGCCGGCAGCGCGACCGCCGGCTGACCGGTGAGGTTGAACACCGGCGTGTACGGCGTGAAGCGCCCGGCGAGGTCGACCGCCGCCGGCGCCGAGCGCCCGTGCCCGCCGTCGGCCGGAATCGCGGTCCGGGCGAGCGCCGGCGTCATCAGCACGTCGAACTCGTCCCACAGGGCCATGATCCGGGCGCTCGTCGCCGGGCGCCCGGCCAGCAGCCGCCGCCGGCGCGCGGGGGGCACGAGGTAGCGCCCGCCGGCCGCCATCTGCCGGGTGCTGCGCTCCAGCGCCGGGTGCGCGCCGAGCGTCAGCGTCTCCTCATAGATCCCCCGCATCCAGGTCTGCAGGAACTCGATCTGCGCCAGTCCGTAGGCCGGGTCGCGTTCGGACACGTGGTGGCCAAGACCGCTCAACAGCGACGCCGTACGCGACCAGGCTTCGCGCTGGTCGGCCGACAGCCGTCCGATCAGACCGGGCGGCAGCTTGCGTGAGATCGCGATCCGCAGCCGCCCGGGGGCGATCGCACCCGACGCCGCCTCGGCGTAGCTGCCGGTGAACAGCGGCGCCCGCTCGACGTCGGCCGGGAGCGAGCCGTGGATCACGTCGAGCAGCAGCGCGCTGTCGAGCACCGTCCGCGCCAGCGCGCCGGAGACCGACAGGCCCAGCCACCCCGGGCCGCGCGGCTGCGACGAGACGCGCCCCCGGGTCGGCTTCATCCCGACCAGGCCGCAGCACGCGGCGGGGATCCGGATCGAGCCGCCGCCGTCGGAGCCGGTGGCCGCCGCCGCCATCCCGGCCGCCACCGCCGCGGCCGAGCCGCCGGAGGATCCGCCCGGGGTCCGCGCGGGGTTCCACGGGTTGCGGGTGACGCCGTTGGCGTCGCTCACGGTCCACGGGAAGATCGTCAGCTCGGGGACGTTGGTGACCCCGATCGGGATCGCGCCCGCGGCCCGCAGCCGGCGCAGCACCTCCGCGTCGGCGGTCGCCGGCGGGCCGTAGCTCCGCGTCCCGCGCGTGGTCGACTGGCCGGCCAGCGGCACGTCGTCCTTGACGGCGATCGGCACCCCGGCGAGCGGGCCGGGCGGGGCGGCCGGGCCGGCGCGATCGATCGCGTCCGCGGCCGCCAGCGCCTGCTCGGGCAGCGTCACCCGGAAGGCGTTGAGGCGAGGATCGAGCCGCTCGGTGCGCGCCAGGAAGTGCTCGACGAGCTCCCGCGCGCTCGCCTCGCGGGCGCGGACCATCGCGGCGAGCGCCGCCGGTCCGGCGAACGCGAGATCCCCGTCGGCGGTGGCGGTCACCGCTCCCCCAGAGCGAGCACGAGCTCGCGGATCGCGCCGGGGTACCGGTGCGCGATCCCGCCGTGGTGGCCCTCGAACAGCTCGAGCGTGTGCTCGATCCCGAGCCGGGTGAGCTCCCGTGAGAACGCCTGGGCGCCGAGGTCGAGGAAGAACTCGTCCTGCTTGCCGGCATCGAGGTAGATCCGGCGCATGCTGCGCAGCGCATCGGCGTGGGGCTCGGCCATCCGCACCGGATCGAGCTCCAGCCAGCGCTCCCAGATCTCCGGCTTCAGGCGACCGGTCGCGACCTCGAACGGCAGCAGCGGCTTGCCGGGCCGCTCGGGATCCGGGCTGTACGCGCACGCGTAGGCGTACATCGAGATCGCGTCGCCGTAGCGGCCCCAGTCGAAGCCCGGCTCGGCGTCCAGGCGCCGCCAGAGCTCGTCGTAGGAGCCCTCGAAGTCGTCGCGCAGCCGCCGCGCGATCACCGGGAAGTCACGCTGGTAGCAGCACTCGAACAGCGCGTCGCCGGCGTGGGAGGCGAGCGCCGAGAAGACGTCGGGGCGCAGCATCGGCACGACCATCGCGCCGTAGCCGCCCGACGACTTGCCCGCGATCCCGCGGTGCTCGCGCCCGGCCAGGGTGCGGTAGCGCTCGTCGACGAACGGGACGATCTCGTCGCAGAGGTGGTCGAGGTAGCGCCCGGTGCCGGCCGAGTTGAGGAACTGCGAGCCGCCCAGCGAGGTCCACGCGTCGACGAGCACGACGATCGCGTCGGGACAGTCGCCGACGGCGAACATCGCATCGAGGCGCTCCACGAACGTGGGGCTGAACGCGCTGCGCGCCAGCCACATGTCGACCTGGCCCGAGTAACCCTGGATGACATAGACCGACGGGACAGGCGCGGTCCCCGCCACCGCGCCCGGCGAGCGGTACACGTACAACGGCCGGCGGGTCGGATCGTCGAGCGGGTTTCCCTCCAGCACCTCGGATTGCACGACCAGGCGGTCGAGCGCGCCGCTCAGCGGACGCTGCCAGGGCGGCCCGAGCGGCCCGTCTGCCTCCTCCAAGCTCATGGCTGCACGCTAGAACAAAGCGATCCGCAGGGTCACGCCGGTTCTGACCGGGGTTACGCGGGTATAGTCGTCCGTGGTTCACCGCAAGATGACTGATCGAGCCAGCCTCCCCACGCCGAACACGAGCACCAACGGCGCCGGCGCCGATCCGGACGCGGTCGAGACCACCGAGTGGCTCGAGGCGCTCGACGCCGTCGTCGCGCAGGACGGGCCCGAGCGCGCGCGGGACCTGCTGACGCGGGTCATCGAGCGCGCCCAGCACGCCGGCACCGGTCCGATCGCCAGCCTCAACACGCCGTACGTCAACACGATCCCGAAGGCGCTCGAGCCCCCCTTCCCCGGTGATCCCGCGCTCGAGCGCAAGCTCAAGTCGATCGTGCGCTGGAACGCGATCGCGATGGTCGTGCGCGCCAACAAGGCCTCCTCCGAGCTCGGCGGCCATATCGCCACCTTCCAGTCGCTGGCGACGATGATGGAGATCGGCTTCAACCACTTCTGGCACGCGCCGTCCGCCGATCACGGCGGGGACCTCGTCTACTTCCAGGGCCACTCGTCGCCGGGGAACTACGCGCGCGCGTTCCTCGAGGGCCGGCTCACCGAGGCCCAGCTCGACAACTTCCGCCAGGAGGTCGCCGGCGACGGGCTCTCGTCCTATCCCCACCCCTGGCTGATGCCCGACTTCTGGCAGTTCCCCACCGTCTCGCTGGGGATCGGGCCGATCACCTCGATCTATCAGTCGCGATTCATGAAGTACATGCACGCGCGCGGTCTGGCCGACGCCGAGGGGCGCAAGGTGTGGGCGTTCCTCGGCGACGGCGAGATGGACGAGCCGGAGTCGCTGGGCGCGATCGGGCTGGCCGGCCGCGAGCGCCTCGACAACCTCATCTGGGTGGTCAACTGCAACCTGCAGCGGCTCGACGGCCCGGTGCGCGGCAACGGCAAGATCATCCAGGAGCTGGAGGCCGACTTCCGCGGCGCCGGCTGGAACGTGATCAAGGTCATCTGGGGCAGCCGCTGGGATCCGCTCCTGGAGGCCGATGTCGACGGCGCGCTCGTGCAGGTGATGGAGGACTGCGTCGACGGCGATTACCAGACGTTCAAGTCGCGCAACGGCGCGTACGTGCGCGAGCACTTCTTCGGGCGCGACCCCCGCTGCCTGGAGCGCGTCGCCCACATGTCCGACGACGAGATCTGGCTGCTCAACCGCGGTGGGCACGACAAGAAGAAGGTCTACGCGGCCTTTCACGCGGCCGTCCGCCACACCGGCCAGCCGACGGTGATCCTCGCCAAGACGATCAAGGGCTACGGCATGGGCGTGTCGGGCGAGGGCCAGATGATCACCCACCAGGCCAAGAAGATGACCGAGGCGGCGCTGCTGGCCTTCCGTGACCGGTTCGAGCTGCCGCTCACCGATCAGCAGGTGCTCGACGCCGAGTACTACCGCCCGCCCGACGACGCCCCGGAGATGGCGCTGCTGCGCGAGCGCCGCGCCGCGCTGGGCGGCCCGCTGCCCGCCCGGCGGCGAACCGCGGACCCGCTGCCGGTGCCCGCGCTCGAGCTCTTTCAGTCCCAGCTGGACGGCACCGGCGAGCGCGAGATCTCGACGACGATGGCGTTCGTGCGGATCCTCGCCGCGCTGCTGCGCGACAAGGGCCTGGGGCGCCACATCGTGCCGATCGTCCCCGATGAGTCGCGGACGTTCGGGATGGAGGGACTGTTCCGCCAGGTCGGCATCTACTCCCCCGTCGGCCAGCTCTACCAGCCCCAGGACTCCGAGCAGCTGATGTTCTACAAGGAGGACGCGTCGGGTCAGATCCTCGAGGAGGGCATCACCGAGGCCGGGTCGATCTCCTCGTTCATCGCCGCGGGCACCGCCTACAGCACCCACGGCGTGCCGATGGTGCCGTTCTACATCTACTACTCGATGTTCGGCTACCAGCGGGTCGGCGACCTCGTGTGGGCGGCCGGCGACAGCCGCACGCGCGGGTTCCTGCTCGGCGGGACCGCCGGGCGCACGACGCTCAACGGCGAGGGGCTGCAGCACGAGGACGGCCACAGCCACCTGCTGTTCTCGGTCGTCCCCAACTGCCGCTCCTATGACCCCGCGTTCGGTTATGAGCTGGCGGTGATCATCGCCGACGGCCTGCGGCGGATGCTCGCCGAGCAGGAGGACATCTTCTACTACGTCACGCTGATGAACGAGAACTATCGCCATCCGGCGATGCCCGACGGCGCGCGGGAGGGGATCCTGCGCGGCATGTATCGCCTGCGCGAGGCGGCCAAGCGCACGCGCAAGCCGGTCGTCACACTGCTCGGTTCGGGCACGATCCTGCGCGAGGTGATCGCCGCCGCCGACCTGCTGGCGCAGGACTTCGGGGTGCTGGCGGACGTGTGGAGCGTCACCTCGTTCAGCGAGCTGCGCCGCGACGGGATCGAGGCCGAGCGCTGGAACATGCTGCACCCGCTGGCCAAGCCGCGCGCGTCCTACGTCAGCCGGCAGCTCGGCACGGGCCGCGGCCCGGTGATCGCCTCCACCGACTACATTCGCGCGGTTCCCGATCAGATCCGTCAGTGGATCCCGGGGCCCTACCGCACGCTCGGCACCGACGGCTACGGGCGCAGCGACTACCGCCGCGCGCTGCGGCGCTTCTTCGAGGTCGACCGCCACTACGTCGCGGTCGCGGCGCTCACCGAGCTCGCCGACCAGGGCGCCGTCGACCGCGCCGTCGTCGCGCAGGCGATCGAGAAGTACGAGATCGATCCCGACGCGCCGCTGCCGCTGTCGGTATGAGCGCAACCGTCTCCACGGTCGAAGTCCCCGACATCGGCGACTTCGACAACGTCCCGATCATCGAGATCCTCGTCGCCGTCGGCGACACCGTCGCCGCCGAGGACCCGCTCGTCACGCTCGAGTCCGACAAGGCGACGATGGACGTCCCCGCCCCGCTCGGCGGGGTCGTGCGCGAGATCAGCGTCGCGGTCGGCGACACGGTGTCGCAGGGCAGCGTGCTGATGACGATCGAGGCGACGGCCCCGTCGCAGGAGACCGCCGCCCCGCGCCCCGCGCCGGAGCCGGCGGCGTCGGAGCCGGCCACGGCCCGAACCTCTGAGGCTCCCCCACCCCCACCCGCTCGCTCCAACGGCGGCGGCCCGATCTACGCCAGCCCGTCCGCACGGCGACTGGCGCGCGAGCTCGGCGTCGAGCTCGGCGGCGTGACCGGCAGCGGGCGCAAGGGCCGGATCACCAAGGACGACGTGCGCCGCCTGTCGGAGGCTCCGCCGCCCGCCGCGCCCGCGACCGGCGCCGGCCTCGACCTGCTGCCGTGGCCGACCGTCGACTTCGAGAAGCACGGGCCGGTGGAGCGGGTCGCGCGATCGCGGATCCAGAAGATCTCGGCGCCCAACCTGGCGCGCAACTGGGTGATGATCCCCCACGTCACCCACAACGACGAGGCCGACATCACCGACCTCGAGGCGTGGCGCAAGCAGCTCAACACAGAGCACGAGCGCGCCGGGGTCAAGTTCACGATGGTCACCTTCCTCGTCGCCGCCTGCGTCGCGGTGCTCAAGGAGCACCCGGTGGTCAACTCGTCGCTCGACGGCGAGGAGCTCGTGCTCAAGCGGTACTACAACATCGGCTTCGCCGCCGACACCCCCGGCGGCCTCGTCGTCCCGGTGATCAAGGGCGCCGACCGCAAGGGGCTGCGGGAGATCGCCCAGGATCTGACGACGCTGTCGGGCAAGGCGCGCGACGGCAAGCTCGGACCGGCCGACATGAGCGGCGCGACGTTCACGATCTCGTCGCTGGGCGGGATCGGCGGCACGAGCTTCACGCCGATCGTCAACGCCCCCGAGGTCGCGATCCTCGGCGTCACCCGCTCGGCGACCAAGCCGGTGTGGAACGGGTCGGAGTTCGTGCCGCGCCTGATGGTGCCGCTGTCTCTGTCCTACGACCACCGGGTGATCGACGGCGCCGCCGCCGCCCGGTTCGTCGCCGACCTCGCCCGCGTGCTGTCGGACCTGCGGCGGGTCCTGCTGTGAGCCCGACGGAGGTCCGCGTCCCCGACATCGGGGACTTCACCGACGTGCCGGTGATCGAGATCCTCGTGGCGGTCGGCGACCAGGTCGCGGTCGAGGACCCGCTGGTCACGCTCGAGTCCGACAAGGCGACGATGGACGTGCCCGCGCCGGTGGCGGGGACGGTCGCGCAGCTGGCGGTGGCGATCGGCGACCGCGTGTCGGAGGGCAGCGTGCTGATGACCCTGGAGGCCGGCGGCGGGATCCCGATCGAGGAGGTGACGCACGCCCACGCCGCGGTCGCCTCCGTCTCGTCGGAGCCTGTGCCCGCGCCCGCCGGCGATCGGGACTTCCAGGTGGTCGTGCTGGGCGCCGGTCCGGGCGGCTACACGGCGGCGTTCCGGGCCGCCGACCTGGGTTTGAGGGTCGCGCTCGTCGAGCGCCACGAGCGGCTGGGCGGCGTCTGCCTCAACGTCGGCTGCATCCCCTCCAAGGCGCTGCTGCACGCGGCGCGGGTGATCGCCGAGACCGAGGAGATGGCTGCGCATGGGATCTCGTTCGGCCCCGTCTCGGTGGACGTCGAGAAGCTGATCGCCTGGAAGGCGGGGGTCGTCGAGCGGCTCACCACCGGCCTCTCCGGGCTGGCCAAGCAGCGCGGCGTCGAGGTCGTCCACGGCGAGGCCCGGTTCACCGGCCCGTCGGCGCTGCGCGTCGGCGAGCGCGAGATCACCTTCGACAACTGCATCATCGCCGCCGGCTCGCGGTCGGCGATGATCCCCGGACTGCCCGACGACCCGCGCGTGATCGACTCCACCGGCGCGCTGTCGCCGGACGCGATCCCCGACCGGCTGCTGGTGGTCGGCGGAGGGATCATCGGCCTGGAGATGGCCTGCGTGTACGACGCGCTCGGCTCCAAGGTGACGGTCGTCGAGATGCTCGACCAGCTGATCCCCGGCGCCGACCCCGACCTCGTGCGGCCGCTGGCCAAGCGGATCGGGGCGCGCTACGAGGACGTGCTGCTCGGGACGCGCGTCGAGGGAGTCAAGGCCCAGAAGAACGGGTTGAAGGTCGAGATCGGCGGCGCCGGGTCACGAATGTTCGACCGAGTGCTGGTGGCGGTCGGACGGATCCCCAACGGCCTGGCGATCGACGCCGCCGCGGCCGGCGTCGCCGTCGACGAGCGCGGCTTCATCGCCGTCGATTCGCAGATGCGCACCGGCGTGCCCGGCATCTACGCGATCGGCGACATCGTCGGCGGGCCGATGCTCGCCCACAAGGCCACCCATGAGGGCAAGGTCGCCGCCGAGGTGATCGCCGGACACGACATCGCGTTCGACGCCAAGACGATCCCGTCGGTGGCCTACACCGACCCCGAGGTGGCGTGGATGGGGCTGACCGAGACCGAGGCCAAGGCCGGCGGCGTGGAGTACGAGAAGGCGTCGTTCCCGTGGGCGGCCTCCGGGCGCGCGCTCGCCCTCGGCCGCGAGGAGGGCCTGACCAAGCTGCTCGTCGAGCCGGGGACGCGGCGGGTGCTGGGCTGCGGGATCGTCGGGGTCAACGCCGGCGACCTGATCGCCGAGACCGTGCTGGCGCTGGAGATGGGCGCCGACGCGCAGGACGTGGGCCTGACCGTCCATCCGCACCCGACGCTCTCGGAGACGGTGGCGTTCGCCGCCGAGCTCGCCGACGAGACGATCACCGATCTGATCGCCCCCGCCGTCGCCAAGGCGGCCCGGGCACGGCGCGGGCGCTCCTAGCGCGGTCTACGCCGCGAGCAGGCGACGGAGGTCGTCGGTGACGGCGACGGCGTCGCCGGCAATCCGCGCGGGGGTGAGCCGGATCGCCCGGTGGCCCAGGAGGGCGAGCTTGGCGTCCCGCCGGCGGTCGTTCTCGAATGACCGGCGGTCCTTGTGGAAGGTCCAGCTGTCGACCTCCACGACGAGGTTGTGCTCGGGCCAGAAGGCGTCGACCAGCTCGCCGCCGACCAGCACATTGGTGCGCGGCTCGGGCAGGCCCGCGTCGCGGATCAGCTCCAGCAGGTCACGCTCGCGCGGGGACTGGATCCATGGCGCCTCGTCGTGGAGCGCGCTGACCGCATCGGCGAGCGGCTTGCGCCCCCGGCGGCCCGGGCTGCGGGCGAGCAGGTCGCGCAGGTCGGCGACGTCGAGGGTGCCGGCGCGCTGGGCGCCCTCCAGGATCGAGCGCAGGCGCTGGGGGCGCAGGCGCGTCTCGGCGAGGTCGAGCAGCGCGCGGCTGACCGTCGTCACCGGGATGCCGTCGACGGTGGTGATGTCACGGGGATCGAGGCCGCCGCGAGCGAGGTGGCAGCGGATGCCGTCGATCTGGTGGCGGCCGGGCGCGGTCACGTCGATCGGCCCGCTCGGCACCGGGATCAGGTCATGGAGGGCCGCGGCGGAGCGGTGGGAGAGGACCGCGCCGTCGCCGCACGTCAGCACCGCGGCCATCCACCGGCCGCGCAGCGTGAGCGTGGGGTGGCCGACCGCGTAGACGCCGCGGTGGATGCGGTGCAGGCGGCCGGTCGTGGCGCGGGTCTTGATCGCCTGCGGCGAGTACCCGAGCCCGCGCAGCTGCGCCGTCGAGACCACCCCGTGCTGCCGGGCGGCCAGCTCAGCCAGACGTGTGTCGTCTGAGGGCTGATATTCAGCCTTAACTTGCACCACCCCACAGGCTGACAGGCCGGGCGTGACGCGTGGGTGTCGGCGTGTGTTTTATGTGCGACGTTTGCGCAACAAAAACGCGCAACCCAGCGCGAACGCGGCCGCGGCGGCTCGGAGCGGCGCGCGGCGGCGCACGCGGCCGGCGGCGCTGCGGGCGCCGGCGGCGCCGGCGGCGCCGGGGGCGCCGGGGGCGCCGGGGGCCGCGGCGGCCGCGGCGGCCGCGGCGGCCGCGGCGGCGCCGAGCGGCGGCGCGGGCAGGGCGAACTCCTCGGCGGCGAGGACGTCGTGGGCCTCGGCGATGCCGGTGGGATCGTCGGGCAGCGTCACCGGGCGGCGGTGCAGGGCGGGATCGGGCGCGGGCATGCCGAACTCTTCGGCGGCGAGCACGTCGTGCGCGGGCTCGCGGTGCAGGGCCGGATCGGGGGCGGGCACGCCGAACTCCTCCGCCGCGAGGATGTCGTGGGCGCGCTCGGCGTCGCTGAGATGGCCGGCCATCGCAGGCCGGATGATCGCAAATGCCGCCGGCCGGTGGCGCCCGCCCGTGGCGCCCGGTGAGCGACGCCCGCCCGCCTGACACACGAGGCCACCCTGATAATCTCAGTGCTCCAGACTGAGATCTACAGCGACCCCGCCCCGCTGCGTGGTATTCTCAAAGAACTTATTATGCGTAAGCAACTACTGAAAGTGAAGACTTGATGAGCCGCCTTCTTCTCGTCCCGCTGGACGACGTCGTCGTCTTCCCGGGCATGTCGCTCACGCTGGCCATCGAGGCCGGCGACGAGGAGCGTGTACTGCTCGTGCCCCGTCACGGGCAGGAGTTCGCGGCCGTGGGCACGGTCGCCGAAGTGACCGACCGGGTGAGGCTGCCCGGCGGAGGGCGCGCGTTCGCGCTGCAGGGGCTGCACCGCGGCGTCGCCGGGGCCGCCCAGACGATGCCCGACGGGCGTCTGTTCGTGGAGGTCGAGGAGCGCCCCGACCCGGTCCCCGTCGACGGCAGGACGCGCAACCTGGAGCGCGAGTACCGCGCCGTGGTCGAGGAGATCCTCGAGGTCCGCGGCGACGACGGGCGCATCTCGGCGTTCCTGCGCAGCATCTCGGAGCCGGGCACGCTGGCCGACACCAGCGGCTACAGCCCGGACCTCAACTACGACCAGAAGGTCGGGCTGCTGCAGACGCTGGACGTCACCGAGCGGCTGGAGACGGCACTCGGCTACCAGCGCGAGCGCCTCGCCGAGCTGCAGGTGCGCAAGCGGATCCGCGAGGACGTCGAGTCCGGGGCGGAGAAGCAGCAGCGCGAGTACTTCCTGCGCAAGCAGATGGAGTCGATCCGCAAGGAGCTCGACGAGGACGACGCCTCGATCGTCGAGGAGTACCGGACGAAGATCGAGGACGCCGGCATGCCGGAGCACGCCAAGGAGCAGGCCGTCAAGGAGCTCGGCCGCCTGGAGCGGATGGGCGAGCAGTCGGCGGAGTCCAGCGTGATCCGCACCTACCTGGACTGGCTGATCGCGGTGCCGTGGAGCGGCAAGTCCGAGGAGAAGCTCGACCCCGCCGACGCCCGCACGGTCCTCGACGAGGACCACGCCGGCCTGGATGACGTCAAGGACCGGATCGTCGAGTACATCGCGGTCAAGAAGCTGCGCGTCGAGCGCGGGATCACCGAGGACAAGCGCTCCGGCGCGATCCTCACGCTGATCGGACCGCCCGGCACCGGCAAGACGAGCATCGGCGAGTCGATCGCCCGCGCGACCGGGCGCAAGTTCGTGCGGATGTCGCTGGGCGGGGTGCGGGACGAGGCCGAGATCCGCGGTCACCGCCGGACCTACATCGGCGCGCTGCCGGGGCGGCTGGTCCGGGCCCTGCGCGACGCCGGGACGATGAACCCGGTGATCATGCTCGACGAGGTCGACAAGGTCGGCGCGGACTGGCGCGGCGATCCGTCGGCGGCGCTGCTGGAGGTCCTGGACCCGGCGCAGAACCACTCGTTCCGCGACCATTACCTCGACCTCGAGCTCGACCTCAGCGGGGTGATGTTCATCGCCACCGCCAACGTCGCCGACACGATCCCCGGGCCGCTGCTGGACCGCATGGAGGTGATCCGCTTCGACGGATACACCACCTCGGAGAAGGTGGCGATCGCCCGCGGCTACCTGTGGCCACGTCAGCTGGAGCGCAACGGACTGCGGGCCGAGGAGGTCGAGATCTCCGACGAGATGCTCACCACCGTGACCACCGAGTACACGCGTGAGGCCGGCGTCCGCCAGCTGGAGCGCGACCTCGGGACGCTGTTGCGCAAGACCGCCACGCAGATCGCCTCCGCCAAGGTCGCTCCCCCGGTCGTGATCGACCTCGAGCAGATCCGCGACGCGCTCGGACGCCAGCGCCACTTCCAGGAGTCGGCGATCCGGACCGCGGTCCCCGGGGTGGCCACCGGTCTGGCGGTGACCGGCGCGGGCGGCGACGTGCTGTTCATCGAGGCAACGGCGATGCCCGGCAAGCCCGGGCTGACGCTCACCGGACAGCTGGGCGACGTGATGAAGGAGTCGGCGCAGATCGCGCTGTCCTACGTCCGCGGCCACGCCTCCGAGCTGGGCATCGAGTCGCCGCACTTCGACGAGCGCTCGTTCCACGTGCACGTGCCCGCGGGGGCGATCCCCAAGGACGGCCCGAGCGCCGGCGTGACGATGGTGACCGCGCTCACCTCGCTGTTGACCGGTCGGCCCGTCAAGCACACCGTCGGGATGACCGGCGAGGTGACGCTCCAGGGCCGGGTCCTGCCGATCGGCGGGGTCAAGCAGAAGGTGCTGGCCGCGCACGCCGCCGGGTTGACCGACGTCGTGCTCCCCGAGCGCAACCGCGGCGACCTCGACGACGTGCCCGAGGAGGTCCGCCGGCAGATGACGTTCCACCTGGCGATGACGATCGACGAAGTGCTGGCGGTCGCGCTGGAGCCGTCGGCGGTCACCGCCGCGGCGTAGACGCACACCCAGCAGCGCCGCGACGCCGGCGGCGGCGGGCCCTCCTGACCGCCGCCGGCGATCGGGAGGGCCGAGAACCGGGCCGCGGCGAGAGCTTGGCGAGCAAAACTTGACGCAGTGACAGCCGGAGTGCTGCAAACCGCGCACCCGGCTGCCGGGCGACGTGATGGGTGTTAACGTCGCGGCGTACCGGGCGGGGTGGCCCGTGTGTGTCTCGGAGGGAATCCGGCCGGACGATGAAAGGGGCAACCATCAGAGCGTTGTTGTGCCTGCGCCGGGCGATCCGGTCGGCAACCCGTGACGTCAACACGACCGCGGTGCTGGTGGCAACGCTCACCGTAGCGCTGGCCGCGCCCGCCGGGGCGCTCGCGCAGACAACACCGACGGCGAGCACCGACAGCGCAACCGTCACCGGGCCCCGGACGGTGATCCTCAACGGCCAGGTCGTGACCGGCGGCGACCGGACGACATACGCGTTTCAGTACGCCGGCGCGGACTCGGTGTGGTGTCAGTCCGGCGGGTCGGTGGGCACGCCCGCGTCGACCACCGCGGGCGCCGTCCTTGCCGCCAGCCCGAACGCGTACGGCGATGTGGTCAGCGCACAGGTCGGCGGCCTCACCGCGGGCGCCGGCTACTGCGATCAGCTGGTGGCCTCCAATCCGGAGGGGACCGGCGACGGGGGGACGGTGTCGTTCACCGCGGGGTCCCCGGGCGCCGACACGCTCGACGCCAACCCGGGCGCCGGCGGCACGGCGACCGTCGACGGCGAGATCGATCCCTCCGGCCAGTCGACGACGATCGAGGTCGACTACGACGCGGCGAGCTCGCCGTGGTGCGCGTCGGGTGGGCTGTCGGGCGCCCCCGCCGACCGGACGCCCGCCCAGACGCTCAACGCCGCCGACGCCACCGACCATCCGGTCACGCTGACCGTGACCGGGCTGAGCCCGGGCGACACCTACTGCGCGGCGCTCGAGGCCGACAACGCGTCGGGCACCTCGGTCGGCCCGCCGGTGTCGCTCAGCGAGGGCGTGGCGTCGACGTTCACCGCCGGCGCCGCCGATACCGGCCCGAGCACCGCCGAGGTCCTCGGCGACGTCGACCCCGCCGGAGCGTCGACCACCTACGCCGCCGAGTACGGCCCGGCGGGCTCGCCGTGGTGTGAGAGCAACGGCGCCGGCGGATCACCGCCGGCGGTGACGGCGCCGGTCTCGCTGGGGGTCGCCGACAGCCAGCCGCACACCGTGTCGGTGATGATCGCCGGGCTCACCCCGGGCACGTCGTACTGCACCGAGGTCGCCGCCACCAACGCGGCCGGCACGGTCGACTCGGGGTCGGTCGAGACATTCACCGCCGGCGCGCCGAGCGCCGATGCCACCGACGCCGACGCGACCGGGCCGACGACCGCCACGGTCGACGCCCAGATCGACCCCGCCGGCCAGGCGACCACCTATGACGCGCAATACGCGCCCGCGAGCTCGCCGTGGTGTCAGGACGGCGGCTCCAGCGGCACGACCGACCCGCCGACCGTGGCCGTGGCGCTCGGGGCGAGCGATGACAACCTGCACAACGTCTCGGTGGCGCTTGCCGCGCTCAGCCCGCACACGCCGTACTGCGCCGACGTGATCGCGACCAACGCGTCAGGCTCCACCAGCAGCTCGCAGGTGTCGTTCGCGACCGCGCCGGCGCCGCAGACGTCGGCCGTGACCGGCGCCGCCACGATCACCGGAGCCCAGGACGCGGTGCTCGGCGGCGTGGTCGAGACCGGCGGCCTGCCGACCACCGATCGGTTCGACTACGCGCTCAGCAGCGATCCGTGGTGCACGTCGGGCGGGCTGCAGGGCACCCCGGCCCAGACGCCAGCCGAGGCCGTCGACGCGATCGACGGCGAGCCGCAGACGCCGGTCAGCGCGGACCTCACCGGGCTGGCGGGCGGGAGCCGCTATTGCGACGAGCTCGTCGCCGACAGCGCCGCCGGCATCGTCACGGGCTCGATCATGGCGTTCACCGCCGGGCT
>JBELAG010000113.1:0-15939 GCA_049509055.1 Solirubrobacteraceae bacterium | reverse complement strand
CGGAACAGGTCCCACGTGCCGCCGATCTCGTCGCGCGCCTCGAGGATCGCGTAGCTGCGGTCGGGACAGTCGCGCACGAGATGGCAGGCGGCGCCGATGCCCGACAGGCCGGCGCCGACGATCAGCACGTCGCGGTGTTCGGCGATCGCGGTACGCATGCGTATCGCGGGAGCTTAGCCGATGGTACGCGCGCGTATCAAGAGGTGCGGGTCGCGGCCTACAGTCTGATGCACACCTCGACCACGAAGGAGCCGTGATGGAGACTTGGGATGCGATCAGCAGCCGCCGCAACGTTCGCGAGTTCGCCGACCGGCCCCTGAGCGGCGCGGACCTCGACCGGATCCTGGAAGCCGGCCGCCGTGCCCCGTCCTCGCGCAACTGGCAGCCCTGGGACTTCGTCGTCGTCACCGATCGCGACCGGCTCACCGAGCTGTCGAAGGTCTGGCGGGGAGGCGGCCACATCGCCGCGTCGGCGGCGACCGTCGCGTTCATCGTCGCGGCGACCGACGACCCGGCGCTGCGCGAGCGCGCGCGGTTCGACATCGGGCAGGCGGCGATGCAGATGATGATCGCCGCCGCCGACCTCGGGATCGGCTCGGGCCATTCCGCCGTCGGCGACGAGGCCCTCGCGCGGCAGCTGCTCGGCTTCCCTGAGGATCGGACCTGCGCCTTCCTGATCGACTTCGGCTACCCGGCGGGACGGCCGCTGGCGCCGATCGCGCGCCCCGACCGGCGTGCGTTCGATGAGGTCGTGCACCGCGATCGCTGGTAGGCGCGCCGCGCGCGGCGCCGCCGCAGGCACCGCTACGATCGGCCCCCCGTGGACTACCCGGAGGAGAGCTTCACCGACGACGAGCGCGCGATCCTGAGCGCCCACTGCACGAATCTCGACCGCCCGGTGTTCGCGCTCGTCAACCTGCCCGAGACGGTCAAGGGCGCCCTGTTCGCGCGGTACTCGCGCTACCCGGGCACACTGCGGCGGCTGCTGCTCGACGAGTTCGCGGCGGACCTGCCGGCCACCGTGGCCGCCGGCGATGACGAGCGCGCGGCCGGCGCGCCCAGCCGGGCCGAGCAGCTCTACGAGCGGATCTTCCTCGGCTACGGCGATGACTCGGTCGCCCAGCTCGGCGGCGCGCACGTCGCCTGCGAGTGGGTCTCCAACGTGCTCACCAAGGTGCTGCAGCGACCGCGGCTGGCGGCCTACCTCGAGCAGTCGACGCGGTACATCGCCTACGACGCGCCGATCCCCGACCCGCCCGGCGGCTACCGGTACTACCGGGACCCCGCGCTCGGCTCCGCGTACGTCGTGGCGATGGATCAGCTGTTCGGCATCTACGCGGCGTCGCTCCCGCGGGTGACCGACTGGGCGCGGGAGGCGTTCCCCCGCGCGGGTGACGAG
This sequence comes from Solirubrobacteraceae bacterium, assembly GCA_049509055.1. Lineage (GTDB taxonomy): Bacteria > Actinomycetota > Thermoleophilia > Solirubrobacterales > Solirubrobacteraceae > Palsa-465. The sequence continues at coordinate 14,540 of JBELAG010000113.1, read as the reverse complement.
CCTCCGGCCGCCCACGCGCGGGCGGTCAAGGCCAAGGCGCTGGATCTCCTGCGCGGGCTGCTGCCCGCCGCCTCGCTGTCGCACATGGGCATCTACGCCAGCGGGCAGACCTACGAGCAGCTGATCCTGCATCTGCTCGCGCACCCGCTGCCGGAGGCCCGCCGGTACGGCGAGATGATCCTTGACGAGGTCCGGATCGTGATGCCGAGCTTCGTCGCGCGCGTCGCGCGACCCGACCGCGGCGGTGAGTGGATCGCCTATCTGCAATCGCGCGCCGATGCCGGCCGGCGCTGGGCGCAGCGCCTGGGCCTGTCCGACACCGTGGCCCGGAGCGACGGCGACGGCCCGTCGGTCCGCCTGCTCCGCGTCGAGGGCAGCGAGGACGAGTTGCTGTCCGCGCTCCTGATCGAATCCGCCAACGCGTCGGAGCGCGACGTCGGCGGCGCCGTCGCGCTGCTGGGCCCCGCCGAGCGGGCCGAGCTGCTGTCGGACCTGATCGGCGCTCGCGCCAACCGCCGCCACCGCCCGGGACGCGGCTTCGAGGCGCTGCGCTACCGCTTCGAGATCGTCGCCGACTACGGTGCGTTCCGGGACCTGCAGCGCCATCGGATGCTCACCGTCCAATGGCAGTCGCTGACGCCGGATCTCGGCGCCGACGTGCCCGAGCAGGTGACGCTGGCCGGGGTGGGCGACGCGTACACGCGCGCGCTGGAGCTCTCCGCCCGGGAGTACGACCGGCTGCTGGCGGCCGGCCACGGCGGCGCGGCCGCCTACGCCGTGTGCCTCGGCTACCGGCTGCGCTTCATCCTCGATCTCAACGCCCGCGAGGCGATGGCGCTGATCGAGCTGCGCTCCGGCCGCGAGGGGCATCCCAGCTATCGCGCCGTCGCCCACGAGATGCACACGCAGATCGCCGCCGTCCACCCCGCCGTCGCCGCGGCGATGACCCATATCGACAACGAGGCCGAGCCGCGGCTGGAGCGCATCCTCGCCGAGATGCGCTCCCAGGCCCGCGGCGCCTGACCAGCTCCCCGCCGCGACTGGCTCGAACCGGCCTATCCGAGTGGGTCCGTAGGATCGCTCAGCGCGAGCCCCGCGCTCAGGCCGGCGCAGGCATTTGCCGCCCAAGGCGTTCGCGCGGCTTCTCGGACCGCGGGAAGCTGACCCGTATCGCGAGACCTCCGTCCGGCTGGGCTGTGGTGGTGATGATGGCGTCGTGCGCGGTCGCGATGGTTTGGACGATGGAGAGCCCGAGGCCGTGTCCGTTGTTGTGTTGGGTTCGGGTGCCGTCGAGTCGTTGGAAGGGTTCGAAGAGTCGCTGGATCTCGTTGGGCGGGATCACGGGGCGCTGTTGGTCACGGTGAGGAAGACGTGCTGGTGGCGGGTGCCGGTGGTGATCTCGATGTGTCCGCCGAGGGTGTTGTGGTGCATGGCGTTCTCGACGAGGTTGCTGATGAGCCGTTCGAGCAGGCGCGCGTTTCCCTCGACCGGTGCGGGCTGCAGAACCGTGTTGGACGTGATCCCAAGCCGGTCGACATCGCCGGGCGGGGTCAGCAGGACGTGTTCGGTGATCTGCGCAAGGTCGCATGGTTCGCGGTTGTCGAGTCCTGCCTCGCTCCGGGCGAGCGTCAGCAGGCCGTCGAGCAGTGTTGTTGTTGCTCGCTGTTGTGCAGGGCGTTCTGGCAGGTGGTGAGCAGCGACTCGATCGTGGGGTTGGGGTCGGAGAGCGCGAGCTGGAGCAGTGAGCGCTCGACAGTCAGCGGGGTGCGGAGCTCGTGCGAGGCGTTGGCGACGAAGTGTCGTTGGGCGTCGAACGCTGCCTGGAGACGAGCCAACAGATCGTCGAGGGTGTCGCCGAGTTCTTGGAACTCGTCGTCGGGGCCATCGAGCGCGAGGCGCTCGCCGAGGTCGTGGGCCGAGATCGTCCGGGCGGTACGGGCAATTGTTCGCACGGGTCGCAGTACCCGCCCGGCGACATACCAGCCGAGACCGAACGAGACCAGTGTCATGATCGCGAGCGCGACCGCCGACCAGAGCAGCTCGCCGTTGAGATCGACCCGTTTCTGCCTGTCGGCGATCTCGACCAGCGCAGCGGGAGACGGACTCGCTCCGGCTGGGCGGTTGTGCGGGTGCCCGAGCGGGAGCGGCGCCAGGTGCGCGCGTGCATGTCGAGGGAGAGCGCTGGTTGTGGTTGGAGCGCCGAGAACGTCGATGGTGGCGGGCACGTTCGCGCGCACCAGCGTGTAGGTGATCGCCAAGAGCCCGGCGCCACATATCAGGAACAGCGCGCCGTAGAGCAGGCTGAGCCGGAGCCGCGCCGTCCGGCGCGGGGGCCGCAGCCACGAGCGGGGCGCGAGCGGCGGCTGACCGGCACGTGGAGTCATGGGATCCGGTAGCCGGCGTCGCGGACGGTGTCGATCAGCGGCGGGGTCCCGAGTTCGGCCCGGAGCCGGGAGATGGTGTTCTTGACCGCGCTACTGAAGGGGTCGGCGTGCTCGTCCCACACGCGTTGCAAGAGCTCCTCGGCGGAGACGACCCGACCCTGGGCAGACAGGAGACATTCGAGCACACCGAATTCCTTGGTTCGCAGCATGAGTCGCCGGCCGCTGCGGATCGCGACTCGTCGCGCGGGGTCGAGACTCAGATCGCCGTGTTGGAGGGTTGGCGGCACGGATGGGCCGCTGCGGCGGGCGAGCGCGCGGATGCGGGCGACGAGCTCGCCGAAGTCAAACGGCTTGGGGAGGTAGTCATCGGCGCCGAGCCCGAGCCCTTCGATCCGGTCCTCGATGCCGTCGGCGGCAGTCAGCATCAGCACGCGACTCGCGGAGCCTGCGGCCACGAGCGCGCGGCAGACCTCATCGCCGTGCATCACGGGCAGGTCGCGGTCAAGCACGATCACGTCATACGGGATGACTCTGGAGCGTGCGAGCGCGTCGCGGCCGTCGTAGGCGACGTCGACGGCGATGCCCTCACGGCGCAGACCGCCGGGCGACCGTGTCGGCCAGAAACTCGTGATCCTCGACCAGTAGCAGGCGCATCGGCTTCTCCAGGGCTGATCGCCCACGCCTCGATGTTAGGCCCGCGAACGTCGCAGCCGGGTCGCAGTTTCTGGGAGGTGCCTGCGACCGGCCGTTTCGTACAACGCCTTCGAAGCGAATCTCAATCCCTTCGAGGAGGCCCGAGCAGCATGAAGATCATCGACTTTCGTAAGGCAACCGGCCCGCCTGGTCCGGCCCCGGTGAGCCGCCAACGACCGCGCCGGTGCGAGCGTCCGCTCGCCTGCTGGCCGGTCGCCGGCGCATTGCTGGCAGCGCTATCGGTTGCAGGCTGTGGCGGCATGGCCAGCGGCGCGGGGGGGGGTCGCGCACATCACGTCCTCGACGAGCACGGCCGCGAGCACCGCGTCGGCTGTCCAGCCGAGCGTGCTCGCCTTCGCGCAGTGCATGCGCACGCACGGCGTGCCCACCTTTCCTGATCCCAGCGGCACCGGCCAGCTCGATCTCAGTGGCGTGAATCCGCAATCGCCCGCGTTCCAGGCCGCCGCGAACGACTGCAAGTCGGACGGGGTGGGGGCAACGCCGAAGCCGATCACTCAGACACCGCAGATGCAGGCAGCCGCGCTGAAGCTGGCGAGCTGCATGCGGTCTCACGGGGTGCCGAACTACCCCGACGGCCCGATCACCCGCAGCAGCGGGATCAACGAGAGCTCGCCCGCCTTCCAGCGCGCGTTTCAGACCTGCCGCACGTACATGTCGGGCCCCGGTGAAGTTCCAACGGGACCCGGCAGCCAGGTCCCAGCCACCCCGGGCGGATGACGATGAGCACCACCGCATCTCCATCCACCGACCGGGCGCCGGCGATGCCGGCCCCACCGCCGCGGCGCTGGAGTGGCCGACTGCCGGCGGGCGTGATCGTAGTCCTGCTCGTGGCTGTCGGGATCGCGTAGGCGACCGGGTGGTTCGTCACCGGTCACGGTCGGCTGGCCGGGGTCAGCGACAACGAGTGCCCAACCTCGATCATGACCGTCACGCGAGGGCCGCTGTCCTCCCAGCTCAGCGCCGATGGCACGCTTGAGTACACGACGTCGGGCGGGTCGGATTACAGCGCGGTCAACCAGGCGTCGCGGACGTTCTCCAAGCTGCCCGCTGCGGGCGACGTGTTCGCCCGCGGACAGGTGATCTACCGGGTCTCTAACGATCCGGTGGTCCTGCTGTACGGCAACACGCCGGTGTACCGGTCGCTGTACGCGGGCGACAGCGGCCCGGATGTGCGCGAGCCGAACCGCAACCTGGTCGCGCTCGGGTACGCAACCCGCCATGAGGTTGACTGGGACTGGGATTACTTCAGTGAGGAGACCAGGTACGCGCTCGAGACGTTTCAGGACAAGCTCGGTGTGGACGAGACTGGATACCTGGCCGAGGGACAGGTCGTGTTCCTCCCAGGACGGATTCGGATCACGACCGTCACCGCGACGCTCGGGACCAATGCTGGGGCGGGCGCGGCAATCCTGCAAGCGACCTCGACCGACCGCCAGGTGGTCGTGAGCCTCAACGCGGCGGAGCAGTCGGAGGTGGAGGTCGGCGACCAGGTGCGGATCACGCTGCCCGACGGGACCGCCACGCCCGGAGTGCTGAGCGGCATCGGGACGGTCGCCAGTGGTGGCTCGAACCCGATGTTGCCGGTGTACATCGCGCTCAGGCACCCGCGGGCTGCCGGCACGCTCGATCAAGCGCCGGTCACGGTGCAGATCACGACCGTAACGGTAAGGAACACCTTGATCGTCCCGATCGACGCGCTACTCGCCCTGTCAGACGGCGGCTAGCGTCACGGGCGAGCAGATCCTTGAGCTGCTCGAGGAGCTCAACGGCCAGGGTGCGACGATCATCGTCATCACCCACGACCACGACCTCGCTAAGCGGCTGCAGCGTCAGGTCCACATGCGCGACGGACTGATCGTCTCAGACACCGCCGACGCGACGCGGCGCGCCGCGGCCAACCCAACCGAGGATCAGCGATGAGCGCAACCGCGCAGCTGGTCCCAGCCCGCCTCAGGTCAGGCGACATGGCCCGCGTCGCGAGCGTCGGGCTGCGCACCCGCCGCCTCCGCGCCGCGCTCTCAGCATTGGGAATCGCGATCGGCGTCGCCGCGATCGTCGCCGTGCTCGGCCTGTCCTCATCCTCGCAAGCCGGGTTGCTCGCCGAGATCAGCCAGCTCGGCACCAACCTGCTGACCGTCACCAACGGGCAGACGTTCACCGGCCAGGCCGCGACCCTGCCACTGACCGCGCCGGCGATGATCGCACGGATCAACCCCGTCACCCAGGTTGCCGACACCGGCGAACTATCGGACGTCAACGTGTACCGCAGCCCCCTGATCCCCTCCATCGACACCAACGAGCTCAGCGTTCAAGCAGCCAGTCCGAACCTGCTTGCGGCGGTCGGCACGAGCATCGCCCAGGGCTCATACCTGAACGCCGCCACCGCGACCGAGCCCGACGTCGTGCTCGGCGCCGCGGCCGCGCAACGGCTTGGGATCGACCATATCTATCGCGGCGAGCGGGTCTGGTTCGGCGGAATGTGGTACGTGATCGGCATCCTCACACCCGCCACGCTCGCCCCAGAAATAGACGAGAGCGCCCTGATCGGCTACCCGGCCGCCAAGCGCTACCTCAACGACACCAGCACCGCCGCCAACGACAAATCCACGATCGGGCCGCCAACCGAGATCTACGTACGCGCACAAAACAGCCAAGTCCAGACAGTCGTCTCCGTGCTCGCGCAGACCGCCAACCCAGAAAACCCGAGCCAGGTCGACGTCTCCCAACCCTCATCCGCGCTCACCGCCCGCGCCGACGCGCAAGGCGCGTTCAACGGCCTGTTCCTCGGCCTCGGCGCCGTCGCCCTATTGGTCGGGGCTGTCGGGGTCGCGAACATCATGATCATCAGCGTGCTGGAGCGCCGTTCTGATCTGAGATCGGCCTACGACGAGCGCTCGGCGCGACCCGCGGCCAGGTCCGCACGCAGTTCCTCTCCGAGGCGATCCTGCTCGCGCTGCTCGGCGGCGCCGTCGGCGTTGCAATCGGAGCGCTCGCCACGATCGTCTACGCCCACACCAAGCATTGGGCGATCGTGATGCCCACCGAGGCGTGGGCCGGCGGGATCGCCTCCGCGATCCTGATCGGCGCGATGGCCGGACTACTCCCCGCGATCCGCGCCGCCCGCCTCTCACCAACCGACGCACTCCGGACCGTATGACCCACGACCGCACCGCCAACGCAGCAGTCGACCCGGGGACTGCCCAGGCCTCAAACCAGTCGCACGGTGACCGGATCGCGCGGGAGCCTGATCCGATTGCGCGACGGGCATGTCGGACGTGATGCCGACTGGCCTGCTGCGCGGAACGCAGGGTGACCGGGGCTCTCGCCCTCCCCGTGCTTGTGCAAACGCGCGTTCTGCACCCCGGCGGGTCCGCCTCGCTTCCGGCGATGCGCGTGATGGGCTTCGCGATCCTCGAAGCCGGTTCCGCGGATCACACTCTGCGCGCCGACGTTCACGCCAGGACGTGGTCGCCTCGGTCGTCGGGATGTGCACGGCCACGTCGCTGGCCGGCGGCCACGAGCAGCTCGAACGGATGCTCGACCTGCTGGTAGACGCGGTGCGGGTCTAGCCGCGCGCCGCGCCCGACCCCGCTGACCCGCCTTCCGTTCGTTTGTCTCAAATCAGCGTGCGGGCGCCGCGGTCCGTGAGGCGCCGTTCACCGCGCTGATGCGTCGTCCGGGTGAGCGCAGCGCCTATCGCGGTGAGGTCGGTGTGGTGTCGCCGCCCTCATCAGGCGCCCAGCGGTAGCCGCCGAGTCGTCGGCGTAGGAGCGCGGCGGCGGCGCCGAGCACAAGCAGTGGAGTAGCGCTGGAGCCCGCGAGAGACGCCGTGAGCGTTGATGGCAGCCCGCGTCTGAGGCCCGATCGACGCACGTTCTGCAGGGCGACCGTTGCGTCGTTGAGAGCCTTTCCGACCCGCAGGCTCACGGTCGCCGCTTGGAGTCCGGGGGCGGTCGCGGTCAGGGTGACTACGCCGGGCGTGGTGGCGGGCCGAAGGATGGCGAGTGCTTGACCGTGCCATGTATAGCGGCCGGAGCGCTGGAAGCTGTCGACGTTGTGGGGGTTGCCATTGCCCACGGCGACCAGTTCACCGGCGCCGTCGAGCTGGAACGAGACGCCGACCACCGCGTCTGGGACGCGTTGCCCTTGGCTGTCGACGACCTCCACTACGACGTGTGCGAGATCGTCACGACTTGTGGTCAACCGAGCGACGTCTGGGAGGAGCCGCAGGGCTGCGGGGCTACCGGTGGTGGCATACGTCCTGCGGCCGATGTGACGGCCGTTGAGGGTCGCGATCGCGGTGAGCTCGCCCGGGGTGTAGGGGACGGTGAAGGTGGTCACGCACTGGTCGGATGCCGTCAGCGAGTTGGTGGCCACCGTGGTGTCGTTGAGCAGCAGCGTGACCGTGTCGCCGTTGGTATAGACGTGGACGGTCATCGGCTGGCCGTCGGGCAGGTCCCAGGTCCAGCTCGGCAGCTCGTCATAGTAGGCCCAGTCGACGGCGAAGTCGGTGGTGCCGGTCGGCGCGGGGCGTTGGACCATCATCTCGAGTTGGCTGTAGCCGTAGACCACCGCGCGGTAGTAGTTTTGCGGCTTGCGTTGTCCGATGAGATCGACGTCGCCCTGGCAGTCCTGAAACCACGGGTAGGTGCCGCTGCCAAACACCGGGAGGTTGGTATCGCTGGCGGCGTAGATCGGGGCTCCGCTGGCGGACTCGCCCATGTAATCCCAGCCCACCCAGACCCAGCTGCCGACGAACCACGCGTTCTGCTCGGCCAGCATCAGATCGGCGTACACCGCGGTCGACCATGATTCGCTTTGGGTCATCGCCTTATCGGGGTAGGCGGCGTGCAGCGCCATCTTGTCGGGAGACGGCAGGTCGTAATGGACGTCGACGACGTCGACGTACTGATACATCGGATCAGTCACCGCGACGAACGGGCGGGCCCCTTGCGAGACCGGGCGAGTCTGGTCCAGTGAATGAACAAGCGCGGCCATGGCGGCGCCCTGCACGCCGTCGGTGGTGTCGTTGATCTCGTTGCCCAGCGACCAGATCACGACACTTGCATGGTTGCGGTCGCGCAGAATCATGTCGGTCAGATCCTGCTGCCAATACGACGCGAAATACTGGGCGTAATCGTCGGGGTTCTTGGCAGCGTTCCACATGTCGCTGAACTCGTCCCACACGAGCATCCCGAGCCGATCGCAGGCCTCCAGCGCGGCTGGCGATGGCGGATTGTGCGCCGTACGGATCGCATTGAACCCCACCGCCTTCAGCGTCTCGATCTCGCGCTCCTCGGTACGGGCGAGCGAGACCGCACCCATCGGGCCGTGACTGGCGTGCAAACAGGCGCCATGCACCTTCATCGGGGCGCCGTTGAGCAGAAAGCCGTCGGTTCCGTTCCACTCCAGCGACCGGATCCCGAACGTCGTCGAGACCGAATCGACGATCCGGCCGTCGATGACGACCTCGGCGACCGCCTGATACAGGCTCGGTGAGCTCGGCGACCACAACGCCGTCCGCGCGACGGAGAGAGTGAGCGGGAAGGCGGCGGTCGCTCCCGCCGCCAGCGACTGCGCCGCGCTGAGGCTGCCGGCGACGCGTTGACCGTCCGGGGCGAGCAGGGTGACCTCGACCTGCGGTTCGGTGCCAGCCGTCCCCAGGTTCGTTGTCTGCACCTCGACGTTGACCACTGACTGCTGCTGCTGCCCGCCCACGGTCGGCGTGGTCACGACCACGCCCCAGGTCGGGATCCGCACCGGGCCAGTCGTGGTCAGCCAGGTATGTCGATAGATCCCCGCTCCGGCATACCACCGGCTGTTCTTGCCCGTCTGGTTGACGCGAACCGCCAGCACGTTGTCGCCGCTGGCATTCAGATACGGCGTCAAATCGTAGAAGAAGGACACATAGCCGTTGGGATGAAAGCCGAGGTGGACACCGTTGAGGTAGATGTCCGCGTCCTCATAGATGCCCTCAAACAAAAGCTCGACGTGATGCTGCTCCAGTTGCCGTCCCGGAAGCGCGAAATGCTTGCGATACCAGCCGATCCCGCCCACGGTGTAGCCCGTCGAACCCTGACCGGCGCTGTTGACCTGGTCAAACGGACCGATGACCGCGGGTACGTCGGGGAACGTCGGGCCCGGCACAGTCGGATCCGAGGTCGTCCAGTCAAACAGCGACGGGTCCGCCGTCGCCGCACCGTCCGTGGAGGTAGCGTACGTGAGATCCTCAATGCTCCAATCGTGGGGAAGGTCGAGCTGGCGCCAAGCGCTGTCATCAAACGATGGCGTGGACGCACCATCGGGGTCGCCGAGAAGGAACAGCCAGTCATCGTCAAAAGAGACCGTTGACCGAGACGATCGCCACCCGAACGCCGACACGTCAGCCTGTGCGCCGGCCGGGTCCATTGCCAACGCACCAACCGTCACCGCTCCGGCCTGAAGCGCCTGACGACGCGTCAACCCTCGACGCGTGCTCGCACCCCCGAGCTCATCAGCGTGAGCGGGCGTCTGCGACAGCCCGTCATCGACATGACGCGACATAGGCACTTCCTCTCTCGGTTGAACACAGCCCTGCGGCGAGCGCCGCCCATGCCCGAGCGCCTTGCGCATGGTAACGCTCACAGAAGCCAATAGTCAAGCGGTACGAGCCAAGATCCAACGTTTCTGGGAACGTGAACAGACGCTGGTCAAAGCGGTAGAGCGAGGGCCTAGGATGAGCCGTATGACCAAGCCGCACGACGCCCCACCAGCGGGCGAGGACCGACGGGCCTTCGAGGTCGGACGTCCGCCGGTGATGGCGGACGTCGCCAGGCTCGCGAGCGTCTCGATCCAGACCGTCTCCCGGGTCCTCAACGGTGGCGACTATGTCGCAGCCGAGACCCGCGCTCGGGTTAGCGCCGCGGTCCAGATGCTCGGCTATCAGCCAAACGCCGCCGCCCGAACGCTCGTCACCGGACGCTCGCGCACGATCGGCGTGGCCAGCTTCGACACGGGCCTCTACGGCCCGGCCTCCACCCTCGCGGCGATCGAGCGCGCCGCGCACGCCGAGGGCTACTTCACCAGCATCGTCACCCTCCAGACGCTCGACCGTAAGTCGCTCACGATCGCCCTCGAGCGACTGCAGCAGCAGGGCGCCGACGGAATCCTCGTCATCGCCCCACTGACCGACGCCGTGAACACCCTCCCGCTGCTGCCCATCCGCGTCCCGCTGGTCGCCGTCGAGACCGGACCCGACGAAGGTGTGCCCGTCATCGCCATCGATCAGCACGCCGGCGCCGCTCTGGCGACCCAACACCTGCTCGACCTCGGCCATCCAACCGTCCACCATCTTGCCGGCCCCCCCGAGTTCCTCGAAGCCCACGAGCGCCTCCGCGGCTGGCGCGACACGCTGCAGGCCGCCCATGCCCCGGTCCCTGCGACCATCAGCGGCGATTGGAGCGCTCGCTCGGGTTACCGATGCGGCCAGGAACTCCTGCGCAGCGAGCAGCCCAGCGCGATCTTCTGCGCCAACGACCAGATGACGCTCGGGCTTCTGCGAGCCTTGACCGAATCAGGCCGGCACGTGCCCCGTGACACCAGCGTCGTTGGCTTCGACGACGTCCCCGAAGCCGAATACTTCAACCCCCCCCTGACCACGGTCCGGCAGGACTTCCGAGAGCTCGGGCGCCGTGGCCTCCACCTCCTCCTGGACCAGATAACGGGCGTCAACACACCCGACCCCGGCGAACGGTTAGCCCCGCAGCTCGTCATTCGCGCCAGCACGTCGACACCATCTCGGCGTTCAGCAACGCCGACACCGACACCGACACCGACACCGACACCGACACCGACACCAACGTGATACCAGCCAATGCGGCCTTGGAGCATGACCATTACCGCTCAGACCGGACGGACCGACGATCCATATGGTCCATGCACGCTTGGTCGCGATCGAGCGTCGCCGCCGCACCGACCAGATCCCCATCGGGCGACTCGTAAGTCGCCGAGCGAGTCGCGCACCGGGCTCTCGAGCGGACGATGCCTCTCGTTGCGAAGCGCTCACCCCGGGCCGGTTTGTTGCGTGATCGCATCCCGTCCGCGAACGCGATCACCCCGCACTGCCGAGCCGCGCGAATCGCTCCTCGGGAAATCACGCGGGACAGGCGGTGCATCGCCAGATCAGCGCCATCACGATGTCGCCAGTAGCGATGGCCCGGGATTTCGGATGGCAGACGCAGCGGCTGAAGAAGCGATCTGGCGATCCCGGGCCTCGGCTGCCGATTCTGTACACGGCGCACAAGTCGACCGGCTCAGGCGTCCTCGCCGGACGCTGCCTCACGGTGCAGTGGTGCGATCGAGCGCTTGGCCAAGCCCTCGTGCGACCACCAACGCGGCGGACCACTCCCCGGGTCGCAACTGCGATGCATGTCGTCGGGCGAGCGCGTTGGCGCAGGCGATGGCGGGCGCGAACCGAGTGGCCGATCACCGCGGGTCGGCTCATGTGGAGTCGTTCATTTGGACCTCGCGCGGCCTATTTGCCGCTGATCGACGTGTAGGAGACCGGGTTGGAGCTCTGCGGGACGAGCGTGGCGACGGGCTCGCCCCATTTGGAGAATGAGACGGGTGCAGGTCGTTTGTAGTGGGTAGATAGTCCGGATTTGTCGGGCGAATGGCGCGTCGGTCGGCGCTCTCTGGCGGGGTTATGCCGGTGGTTTCGGGAGGACTGCGGGTGAGCCGCGTCGAAAGTCAGGGGTGTTATGTCTTTTCGGACCGCGATATGGAGGTGATCGCGTGGCTCCTGATCTGCTGGACTTGTTCGTCGGCGCCCGGCAAGCTAACGGCTCTGTGAGCGAGCCGTCGGTGGCGTTGGTGGATGGTGATCGGCAGCCCGCGGGTGGCGAGGACCCCCGCGCGGCGGGGTCTGATGTGCGCGCGGTCGCGGGGTTTGAGCGCTCGCAGGCGCTGTTTGCGAGGTTGCTGGAGTGGGCGGCGGGCGAGGGGGCGTTGGGTCTTGAGCATTCAGGGCTCGAGGCGCGGCTGGCCGCTGACGCGCGCGAGTTGGCCCGCCAGGTGTTGCAGGACCAGCTCGATCTCCGCGCTGTGCTCGAGCCGCGCGTCGGTGGGGTGATCGGCGCTGAGGGCACGCCTCGGCGTAGTGTCGAGCGTGGCCATGAGCGCGATCTGCACACCGTGCTTGGCGAGGTGCAGGTCACGCGGCTGGCCTACCGGGCGGCCGGCTGCGAGAACTTGTATCCCGCTGACGCGCGGTTGAACCTTCCCGCCTCGCGCCACTCGCACGGGATCCGCAGGCTGGCTGCGCTGGAAGCGCCGCGCGGCAGCTTTGAAGACGCGCAGGCCGCGATCATGCGCCAGAGCGGCCAGCAGATCGGCACCCGTCAGCTGCGAGAGCTGACGCTCGCTGGCGCCCAGGACGTCGGGGCGTTCTACGCGCAGCGCGAGCGCACCGTGCCCGACGGGAAGGATCTGCTGGTGCTCTCGTGCGATGCCAAGGGGGTGGTGATGCGCCCCGAGGCGCTGCGCGAGCAGACCCGCACGCAGGCGCAGCACGCTTCGGGCAAGCTCAAGACGCGCCTGTCTAAGGGCGAGAAGCAGGGTCGCAAGCGGATGGCGGAGATCGTCACCGTGTACGAGCTCACCCCCGAGCCGCGCACCGCGGCCGAGATCCTGCCCGACCTCGACACCCCTGCTCCTGCTGCGCGGACGCGTCGAGCGAAGGCGCAGAACAAGTGGCTGAAGGCCAGCGTCAGCGACGACGCCAGCGCGGTCATCGCCGAGATGTTCAACGAGGCCGACCGCCGCGATCCCGACCATGAGCGTCGGTGGGTGGCGCTGGTGGACGGCAACAATCACCAGATCGACCGGATCAAGATCGAAGCCCGCAAACGCAAGATCACGATCCCGATCGTGGTTGACTTCATCCACGTCCTGGAATACCTATGGTCAGGCTGCTGGTGCTTCTTTTCCGAGGGTGACCCCGCCGCCGAGCAGTGGGTACACGAGAAAGCCCGACAGGTGCTCGACGGCAGGGCAGGGATCGTCGCCGCCGCGATCCGCCGCAAAGCGACCACGCTGCGCCTGGACGCCACCCAGCGCAAGAACGCCGACCGCTGCGCCGACTACCTCCTCGCCAAACGCCCCTACCTCGACTACCCCACCGCGCTCAGCACCGGCTCACCGATCGCGACCGGCGTAATCGAAGGCGCCTGCCGCCACTTAGTCAAGGACCGGATGGACATCACCGGCGCCCGCTGGGGCCTCGCCGGCGCCGAGGCGATCCTCACACTCCGCGCACTAATCAGCAACGGCGACTTCGACCAATACTGGACCTTCCACCTCGCCCAAGAACACCGCCGCGTTCACGCATCACGTTACGCCCTCGGCGTCATCCCGGCACCCGCGTAACTCCCTCCAATGGACCTGCACCCGAATGAGACTGTCTCGTCAGCGTCACGGTGTTCGACGCGCTCGGCAGGATGGTTGACGGCAGCGCTGTGATCGTGTCCTCGGCTTCGAGGTCTGCGTATTCCTGCGAGCCCTTTGTGACCTCGATCCAGCGCGAGCCGGCTCGTCGCGCCGCGGCGCTCGGCAGTCCGAGCAGTTTGGTCAGACCACCGGCGTCTCCGGACAGGAGCGCGGTTCTGGAGGTGAGGGCGATCTCGGCGTGCGCTGACGGCTCGGTGATCGTCTCCCTGGAGATGCCTTTGCCGAGATCGGCGACGATGCGTTCCACCAATGCGTTTCCGTTGTGCTGGCATCCGGAGATCGTGACGCGCACACTTCCCTTCGACAGGATCGCTTGCTCGATCCGGGCGAGCAACGCCTCCTGGGTCCGGGTCAGCGCGCTTCTGACGACGGGCGCTCCGGTGGTGTTGACCTTGATACCCCAGGCGCGGAGGAGGACCGCGAGCTCGCTGGTGGCGTCGAGCGGTCCGCGGATATCGCGTGAGACGAACGTGAAGAGCTCGTCGGCGATTGCAGTCGCCTGCGGGCTGCGGCGCTGCGTGCCGTAGCTGTAGAGGTAGAAGATCAGCGGAGCACACGCCACGAGCCGGCTGGATTCGATCTCCTCGCTCGTCGCGGAGCGTCCCCCGCCGGTGCAGGCGTGGAACACGACGTGACGGCAGCGCGTCGTGTATGTCGTGCTCTGCACGACATACGAGGCCAGCTGCGGATGCTGGTCGTAGAGGCGGTCGACGTCCCGCCCCAACGTCGCAACCGGTAGGGACGTGCTGCCGACCGCGAGCGCTGGCGCGCTTGCGGTGGTCGCAGAGGGAGCCGTGCTCGTCGCCGCGGTGGTCCGCGACGCGGCCGCGGTGGTGCTGTGAATCGACGGATCGTTGGTCGACGCGCCACCACAGCCTGACACGGCGAGCGCGAGCATTAGGGCGCCGCCTGTCGCCACGCCCCTGATCGCCTGTCGCGTGCGGTGGCGCCACAGAG
>JBELAG010000112.1:0-19580 GCA_049509055.1 Solirubrobacteraceae bacterium | reverse complement strand
TCGTTCTCCGCCCGCAACAGCTCGCACTCGACATCCTGCACCGACGCCGCGCGTCCCGGCTTGGACGACGCGAACGCCGCCAACGCCGCGTCCTTGGCCAACGCTCGCAACCGGATGATCACGCTCACATCCACGCCGTACTTGGACGGCATCGTCGAATACACCCGGTCGGTCTGATGCGTCGGTTATTCGGGTAACGCATCCGTTTCATCCGTTGTGCGGGCGGGAGTTCGAGTTCGTCCGTCAGAAGAAGAATTGGGGGGAGGATCGCGTCTGGTTCTGGGACGCGGGCGCTGAGCTGCGGGGGTTGCCGACGGCGTGGACCGATCGCGCGCCGGTGGACCCGTTCGTCGTGGTCGCGGCGGGACGCAGCGCGTTCCGGGTCTGCGATCTGCTCGAGCTTGCCGAGTTCGTCGAGGCGCGGCGATGAGCGGTGCTTGGGGGTCTGAGCTGAGCGCGCTGGACGCGCGCGTGCTGCGCGCGACCGACGCGCGGTATGAGCGCTCGCCGCAAAAGGTCGGCGAGCTGGCGGGGTGCGGGGCGGATGTGGCGCTCTCGACGCTGCGCCGGCTCCGTCTCGCCGATCTCGTCGAGGACGACGGAGAGCGGCCGCAGCGGTGGCTACGCACCCACCGCGGGGACGTTGCCCTGGAGCACCAGCCGTGAGCGAGCTCGCCGGCTCGGTGGGTGTCAGGCGAACTATGCCGCAGTCGTCAACCACATTATGCCGCCGCGATGGCGGTCGGCGCGAACCAGCGAGCCGCACCAGGCCGCTCAACTCCCTACAAGTGCGACATTGCAGCGCCCTGTTCAAACGCGCGAGTTGACAGACGCCGTGCAGTGCGACATAATTCTGTTGACACTAGGACTGGAGTGAGATGGCCGCAGGCGACAAAGACGATCCGAAGGTCAGGGCACTGCGCGAGACGCGCAGCCTGAATCCGCGCGCGGAGGCGGTTTCCGATCAGGCGTTCGCCGTCTCGGAGTTCCTCGATGCGCGCGATCTGGTGCAGGTCAAGTACGAGATGGTGCGCCGCGTGCGGGTCGAGGGCGAGCAGGTCGCGCGCGCGGCCGATGCGTTCGGGTTCTCGCGCCAGTCGTTCTATGCCACGCAGGCGGCGCTCGACGAGGGCGGGCTGCCTGCGCTCGTGCCTGGGCGCCCGGGGCCGAAGCGGGCGCACAAGCTCTCGGCGGAGGTGCTGAGCTTCTGTCGCGAGCGCCTCGAGGCTGATCCCAAGCTCAAGCCCCGCGACTTGGTCGCGCAGATCGCCGAGCGCTTCGAGGTCCAGGTGCATCCCCGCTCGATCGAGCGCGCCCTCGCCCGCCAGGAGGCGGGCGCTCGGAGCCCGAAAAGTGACTGACCGCACAGAGCGCGCCGGTGCGGAGCTCGACGGCAGCTATGAGCGCATGCGCGCCGCTGTGCTGAGCGGAGCGCCGGACGGCTTCCGGCTCGGGCACGGCGTGCTCGCCACACGCGGCGTGGTGGCCTGGATGCAGACCGTCACCGCGGTCAGCCCACCGGCCGCTCAGGCAGCCCGCGAGCGCT
Organism: Solirubrobacteraceae bacterium; assembly: GCA_049509055.1. Taxonomy (GTDB): domain Bacteria; phylum Actinomycetota; class Thermoleophilia; order Solirubrobacterales; family Solirubrobacteraceae; genus Palsa-465. Next base: position 18,034 of record JBELAG010000112.1, on the reverse strand, counting down.
CTCACCCGCTGGCCGGGGAGGTCACAGCGCTACCCAACGCCCAGCAACTCGTCGGCATGCTCGCGCAGATGACACTCGCGATCGCCGCCTGAACCCCCCACCGAATCCGGCAAGCGACGCACAAACACCGAGCGAAAGAGTGAAAGGGCATCCGATGAACCTGAGCGACACCAACGGGAAGGTGAGCGCCGATCACCTGCGCCGCGACGCGTACCTGTATGTGCGACAGTCAAGCCTGCACCAGGTGATCAACAACACCGAGTCCTCCAGGCGTCAGTATGACCTGCGCGGACGCGCGATCGCGCTCGGCTGGCCGCTTGAGCGGGTGATCGTGATCGACATCGACCAGGGCATGTCCGGCGCCTCGGCCGCAGACCGCGAGGGCTTCCAGCGACTCGTCGCCGACGTATCGCTCGGTAAGGCCGGGATCGTGCTCGGGCTCGAGTGCTCGAGGCTCGCTCGCAACAACGCTGACTGGCACCGACTGCTCGAGCTGTGCGCGCTTAGCAACACGTTGATCTGTGACGAGGACGGGCTCTATGACCCCGGCGCGATCAACGATCGTCTCCTCTTGGGCCTCAAAGGTGCCATGTCTGAGGCCGAGCTGCACATCCTACGTTCACGGATGCGCGGCGGGATTCTCTCAAAAGCCCGCCGCGGCGAGCTGCGCACGCCGTTGCCGATCGGACTCACCTACGACCCGCTCGGAAAGGTCACCCTCGATCCTGACCTCGCCGTCCGCACCGCGGTCGCGCTTCTGTTCGAGACCTTCCAGCGCACCGGCGCGGCACGCGCGACCGTCCGCGAGTTCGCCGACCGGGGCTTGCTGTTCCCACAACGTGTCCATTCCGGCGAGCAAAAGGGCGACCTCGTTTGGGCACCGCTCGCGCACGACCGCGTGCTGCACCTGCTGCACAACCCGCGCTACGCCGGCGCGTTCTGCTACGGCCGCCGTCAACAGAAGCACCTCGACGGCAAGCGCAGTCAACTGCAGACCCCACGCGAGGAATGGATCGCGCTAATCCAGGACGCGCACCCCGGATACATTACCTTCGCCCAGTTCGACCAGAACCAGGCCACGCTTCAGGCCAACGCCGGCGCGCGCGGGAGCGACCGCCACCACAGCCCGCCACGCGAGGGACCCGCACTGCTGCAAGGCCTCGTCGTCTGCGGACGCTGCGGCAAACGGATGGCCGTCCGCTACCACCACCGCCGCGGACAACCCGTCCCCGACTACGCCTGCGAGCGCGACGCGATCAAACGCGCGCTGCACCCCGCCTGCCAAATCGTCGCCGGAGAGCGCGTCGACCAGGCCGTCGGCGAGCTGCTGCTCGAACAACTCACCCCGCTCGCGCTCGAGGTCGCGCTCGAGGTCGCCACCGAGCTCGAGCAACGCGCCGACCAAGCCGACCAGCTACGCCAACGACACATCGAACGTGCCCGCTACGACGCCGAACTCGCCCGCCGCCGCTACCTCGCCGTCGACCCCGACAACCGGCTCGTTGCCGACACACTCGAGGCCGACTGGAACGACAAGCTCCGCCACCGCCAACAAGCCCAGGACGACTACGAGCACGCACGCGCCAACGGCAACGGACGCCTAACAGCCGAGCAACGCGCGAAGGTGACAGCCCTCGCCCAAGACTTCCCCAGACTCTGGAACGACCCCACCACTCCCCAGCGCGAACGCAAACGGATGATCCGGCTCCTGATCGACGACGTCACGCTCCTCCGCGACCAACAGATCACCGCGCACGTGCGCCTCAAGGGAGGCCAAACGCACACGCTGACGATGCCGCTGCCGCTCTCCGCCGCCCAACTCAGGCACACCTCGCCCGAGCTGATCGAACAGATCGACCGACTTCTCGAGGACCATACCGAGGGCGAAACCGCCCACATCCTCAACCAGCGAGGCGAGCGCTCCTTCGAGGACAAGCCATTCACCGCCACGATCGTGCAGCGCCTCCGCACCACCCACGGACTCGCCACCCGCCACGAACGCCTCCACGCCCGCGGCATAATGGCTCTACGAGCCGCCGGCCGACGGCGATCCTAGACTCGCCAGCAGGCGCGGCTGGCGACTCTCAAACCGAGAACGCAAACCATCAACCCCAGGAGGTGCAGTGTGAAGGACAGCCCTTCTCGTGGGCCCCTTCCAGCCCCGGGGTGGTGAACTGCGACGCGAACAGATAGTGCGAGCGCAGCGCGACGAACCGGTCAGACTCGACCCGCCGGCGGCCCTTGAGCACCTTCTTGACCGCCGACTTCAGGTTGTCAAACCTCAGGCTCGAAAAGACGCCGCCAAACCACTCAAACGCCTCCGCGTGCAGCTCCAAAAACGCCTGCTGGGTCTCCACCAGCGACGCCTGACAGAACGCCGCGCCCGAGAACGACGCGCGCATCACGAACAAGTGCACCATCGTCGCGACCCCGGCGAGCACCACCTCGGCCTCGCCCCAGTCGACCTCGGCCTCCATCCCGGGCGCGTGCACCTGCGGCACGAACACCTCAGAGACCGGCCACCCCATCGCGCGCTTGCGCGCCCGCACATACTGACGCACCGTCGACTCCGCGACATCCGCACCGTGCTCATCAACCAGCCGCTGATAGATCCGCCGGGCGGTATGCCGCTGCTTGCGCGGCGCCTGCCGATCAGCCTCCAACCACCCGTCGATCACCGCCCGATACGGCCCCAGCTTCGGCGCCGGGCGACCAACCGGCGCGCGCTTCAAGGGCGGCACCGCCGACGCCAACGCCTGCCTGACCGCCCGCCGATGCACCCCATACCGAACCGCCAACATCCGGATCGACAGGCCCTCCCGATCACGGTCTCGTCTGATCTGCTCGAACTGTTCCACCCTGGATTCCACTCCTCCGTACCTCCCGCTCCGCGCTCAAGATGAGCGCCCAGCGTCAGGTCACGATCGGACGCGAGGGTGGGGCCAGTTCAAGACGTCGCAGTGGGGCCAGTTCAGACCATCGTTCTCAATGATCTGATGCACCTGCGCCGCGGTCCGCTCCGGCCGCTCCCGCTTGAGCCGCAACGCGAACTCCAACGTCTCGGCCGCCGTGCGCGGAGCCACCCGACGAGGCTTGGGGACCAGCGCCTCAAACCCGCCCCGACGGTACGCGCGGACCCAGTCACCCACCGTCGAGCGACCAACTCTGACCAGCCGCCCGCCCGGACCGAGATGCTCCCGGTCCACCAACGCACGCACCAGCCGGCCGCGGTCGGCTGCTGAGAGCCCCGGATCCAGCACCGGCCGGACCAGCGCGTAGCGGAACAAGCCGATCTCCCGGCGACGCTCGTCCTCCACAACCACTGCCCTCCCAGACGCTCACTTGACACCGAGCGCCCGACCTTCTCAGCTCACCACGCTCCTGTCGCGAGGGAACTCGTGTTGCACAGCAGCATCCCGCCCGACAACCGCGACGCGACCCGCCACGGATCCCCCGACCCGAACCGCAGCACCCACGCCCGCCCAGCGACCGCTACCGCCTCCAACGCGTCCGCAACGACGCTCCCCACCGGCACGACCGCCCCAAGCTTCGGATCCAGCCACACCGCGCACCGCGTGAAGAACGCCCTGATCAGCTCGGCCCGCCCGCCGAACCGGCGCAACCATCCACGAACCGTGTCCGCCGGCACCCCCAACCGTGCAGCGATCCGCCGGCACCCCTCCCCGCCAACACTCGCCTCAATCGCCGCGCCGATCACCACCGCCTCGTCCTGCCGGCGCGACAACGCGATCTCCGGTAGCGACACATGCGTGCCCAAACGGCCCCGACACCGCGCCCGCCGCGGCCGCAACCGCCGATCCCCGGACCGGCAACGCAGCACCCGTTCCCGAGCATGCCCCCACGGCCCCAACACCTCCCGACAAGACGGACACCCCAACCGCCCGTCGATCAGCTCAGCCTCCACCAGCGCCTGCTCGGCGCATACGATCCTCATCGGGTGCCACCTCCGGCATCCAGAGAGCCCTCCCGACGACCGATCAAGTAGACGGGAGGGCTCTCACGCTTTCACGAACGCGCCAAAGCCTGCCAACCGCGCCACCCCCGGCGCCCGAACCTCAACTTCACCAACACGCCCCGGCGTGCCGAAATTGAGCTTCGCTCAACACGGGCGTTGCGCGGCGGGCCGCGCGCCAGGTGCGCTCTTCGCGCTCGTTGAGCGCGTGCGCGCGCTCGATCCAGTCGTCGAGCTGGTCCGAATTGGCGCCGCAATAGCGCAGAGCGGTCTCGACCAGCGGAGGATCGATCTCGAGATAGGAGGCGGGGCCCGCGACAGATCCGCCGTTGTCCTTGGCGACCTCGACGATCTCCCAGACGTCCAGCTCGCACCCGAGCACGGCCGGGCCGGCGGCCTCGAGCGCCGTCGACGACGTGGATGCCCGGGTGCTCGTCCATGATCACGCCCTCCTCGAGGTAGCGCTCGGCAAGCGTCGTGTGCTTCTCTTCTCGCCGAGCAGCCGGGCCCGTTCACGCAGCCGCTCGAGTGTGCGCTTCGAGGGCCGCATCGACAGTAGTCTGCGACGGTGCTCCTCACGATCTCTACGACCCGCGCTCCGGCGACTGATCTGGGGTTTCTGCTGCACAAGCATCCGGACCGGGTCCAGACGTTCTCGACCGGTTTCGGCGAGGCGCACGTGTTCTATCCGGAGGCGAGCGAGGCCCGGTGCACGGCGGCGATGCTGCTCGCGATCGATCCCGTCGGGCTTGTCCGGCGCGGCCGTGGCGTGAGCAGCTTCGCGTTGGCGGAGTACGTCAACGATCGCCCGTACGTCGCTTCCTCGTTCCTCTCGGTCGCTCTGGTGACGGTGTTCAAGAGCGCGATGGCGGGAGTGTGCAAGGGTCACGAGGACCTTGCCGCTTTGGAGATCCCGTTGGAGGCCGTCGTTTCGGTGGTGCCCGCACGAGGCGGCGAGCCGATGGTCCGGCGGCTGTTTGAGCCGCTGGGATACGAGGTCGAGGCTGCTCCGATCGGCCTTGATGAGACGTTCCCGGAATGGGGTGACAGCCGCTACCTCGAGCTGAAGTTGAGTGGCCAGTGCCGGCTCGCTGATCTCCTGATCCATCTGTATGTGCTGTTGCCCGTCCTTGACGACGAGAAGCACTACTGGGTGGATGAGGCCGAGATCGAGAAGCTGATGCGGCGCGGCGAACGGTGGCTCGCGGCCCATCCCGACCGCGACCTGATCGTCCGGCGCTACCTGAAGCAGCAGGCCCGGTTGTACCTCCCGGCACTGGCCACGCTCGACGAAGCTCACCCGGCGGCCGAGCAGGAGAGCGCGAGCGACGAGCCGGGACGGGAGGAGCAGCTCGAGGAGAGGGTCTCGCTGCGAGATCAGCGGCTCGGGACGGTCCTGTCGGTCCTGCGGGCGTCGGGCGCCCGTCGCGTGCTCGATCTCGGGTGTGGTCCCGGAGCTCTGCTGCAGCGACTGATTCGCGAGGGCTACGACCAGTTGGTCGGCGTCGACGTGTCGATCCGCGCTCTGGAGATCGCGGCGAAGCGGATACGGCTTGACGAGATGCACGATGCTCAGCGGCAGCGAATCACGCTCCTGCAGAGTCCGTTGACCTATCGGGACAAGCGCCTGACCGGCTTCGATGCCGCTGTGCTGGTGGAGGTGATCGAGCACTTCGACCCGCCGCGTCGTGTGGCGGCTGAGCAGAACGTGTTCGGGTCGGCACGTCCCGGGACGGTGGTGGTCACGACCCCGAACGCGGAATACAACGTGATGTGGGAGACGCTTGCGGCCGGCGAGTTCCGCCATCCTGACCACCGGTTCGAGTGGACTCGGGCCGAGTTCGCGGGCTGGGCGGAGAGGATCGCTGAGCGGTATGGGTATGCGGTCCGGTTCCTGCCGGTCGGGCCTGAGGATGGCGTCGTTGGTTCGCCGACGCAGATGGCGATCTTCAGCCGGTGAGGATCGATCTCCCCGATCCGAGTCTCGTCGTCCTGATCGGACCGTCGGGGTCTGGCAAGAGCTCGTTCGCTCGAGCGCACTTCGCTGCCACGGAGGTGATCTCCTCGGACTTCTGTCGCGGGCTCGTGGCGGACGATGAGAATGATCAGGCGGCAACCTCGGATGCGTTCGCGGTCCTTCACTTCATCGCCGGTCGCCGGCTGGCGCAGCCGCGGTTTACGGTCGTCGATGCCACGAACGTTCAGCGTGAGGCGCGCCGTCCGCTGATCGAGCTGGCCACGCAGCACGATCTCTTCCCGGTCGCGATCGTGCTCGACATACCCGAGTCGATTTGCCAGGAACGGAACCGGACTCGGCCCGATCGCGACTTCGGGCCACACGTGGTCAGACATCAACGTTCGCAGTTGCACAAGTCGCTGAAGGGCTTGCGGCGCGAGGGGTTCCGGCGGTCGTGGGTTCTGCGGTCGCCCGAAGAAGTCGAGGCCGCAGAGATCGAGCGAGCCCCGCTGTGGACCGATCGCCGGTCCGAGCATGGGCCGTTCGACGTGATCGGCGATATCCATGGTGCTACCCGGAGCTGACCGAACTGCTGCGGGCGCTGGGATACGGCGTAGCCGGCGACGGCGTCGAGGTCACCCCACCCGACGGTCGTCGCGCAATCTTCATCGGCGACTACGGCGACCGCGGACCGGACACGCCGGCGGTCCTGAGGCTCGTGATGTCGATGGCAGAAGCCGGCACGGCGATCTGTCTGCCGGGCAACCACGACATCAAGCTCGTCCGGAAGCTGAAGGGCCGCGACGTCCAGATCACCCACGGCCTCGCCGAAACCCTGAACCAGCTCGCATCCGAGCCAGACGAGTTCGGTGAGACGACCGGAGAAACCGACGAGTTCGGGCTACCCGTACGGCTGCAGTGGGCATCGGAGTACCGCGGCGACGCCGCCGTGGTCTACGGCCACACCCCGGTCGCCGAGCCAGACTGGACCAACAACACGATCAACATCGACACCGGGTGCGTGTTCGGTGGGCGCCTGACGGCGCTGCGTTGGCCCGAACGGGAACTCGTCTCGGTCCCAGCGAGCCACACCTACTACGAGCCGGCCACACCATTTCTGCCGCCCCAGGGCGCCGCCCCGTCCGTCGACCAGGACCGCCCGCCGTTCCTGCTCGATGTCGACGACGTGGCCGGCAAGCGGATCATCCAGACCGCCCTTGCGCGAAGCGTGACGGTGCGGGAGGACAATGCGGCGGCCGCGATCGAGGTGATGAGCCGGTTCGCGATCGATCCGCGCTGGCTTGTCTATCTCCCGCCGACGATGGCGCCCACGACGACCTCCAACCGGTCGGACGCCCTTGAATATCCCGAGCAGGCGTTCGCCGAGTACCGCGCTGACGGCATCCCGCAGGTGATCTGCGAGGAGAAGCACATGGGCTCCCGCGCGATCGTCATCGTCTGCCGGGGCCCCGCCATCGCCAACGCACGATTCGGGATCGACAGCGAAGAGGGCGGCGTGATCTACACCCGCACCGGCCGACCGTTTCTCGCCAACGCCTCCGATTCCGCTGCGGCGCTGGGTCGCGTCCGGGCCGCCTGTGACGCGACCGGGCTTTGGGACAGCCTGTCGAGCGACTGGGTGCTGCTCGACTGCGAGCTGATGCCGTGGTCGGCGAAAGCGATCGATCTCATCCGCCGCCAGTACGCCGCGGTTGGTGCGGCAGCGCAGGCCGGACTGGAGGCGAGCATCACGGCGCTCGAACAAGCCCAAGGTCGCGGTCTCGACGTCGCCGAGCTGCTGGACTCCCAGCGCCGCCGGACCGAGCACGTCCATCGATACATTGACGCCTACCGCCGCTACGTCTGGCCCGTCAACAACGTCGCGGACCTCCGCCTCGCCCCGTTCCACGTGCTCGCGGCCGAGTCGGGGGTGTTCATCGACCGCGGGCATGAGTGGCACCTCAACCTGTGCGACAAGCTGGTCGACGCCGATCCCGACTGGTTCATCAAGACCGGCAGGCTGGTCGTGAACGTCACCGATCCAGGCAGCCAAGCAGCCGGCATCGCATGGTGGGAACAGCTGACCGGCGCCGGCGCCGAAGGAATGGTCGTCAAACCCTCGACCTTCACCGCGCGCGGTCGCAAAGGTCTCGTACAACCCGGCATCAAGTGCCGGGGACGCGAATACCTCCGGATCATCTACGGCCCCGAGTACGCGGACCCCACTCAGCTCGACCGCCTCCGCAGCCGAAGTCTGGGACGAAAGCGAGGACTTGCAATTCGCGAGTTCGCGCTCGGGGCCGAGGCCCTCGCGCGATTCGTCCGACGTGAGCCCCTATACCGAGTTCACGAATGCGTGTTCGGCGTCCTCGCCATGGAAACCGAACCCGTCGACCCCCGACTCTGAAAACCAGGCCGCGAGCGGGAGCCGCAGATCGGCAGACCCTGCCTGGTGTGCGCTGACCGTGACGGTCACGAGGTCTGGGGTCGAGCGGACGCTCGCCCCGAGGCGTGAACTACGGGCGGATCTGTCGAATGACCTCGATCAGTTCGTCTGAGGTGTAGCCGTGTCGCCGTCCGAACTGCACGAACTCCCTGGCCTTGGTGAGCACAGCTCCGCGTTCGGCGGTGCCGGCGACATGGACGCCGCGCCCGCGGCGGAATTCGAGCAGCCCTTCGTCACGCAACAGGCGCAGCGCTCGCAGGACCGTGTTGGCGTTGACCTCGAGCACGGCGGCGAGGTCGCGGGCGGGAGGTAAGCGCTCTCCGGGAACTGCCTCGCCGTCGGCGATCGCGCGGCGGATCTCGCCGGCTACCTGGTCGTGGAGCAGAACCGCTCGGTCCCGGTCAATCTTGGCCCCCAGCATCGTGCTAGTGATGCTAGCGTCATGTTGCAGTCAATCGAACGCTGGCGGCTTGCGCTGCGCCGGGCGGTCATTCGAGTACGGACAGTGCGCTTGGCGGGTGGTGCGCCCTTGACGCTGCAACGTGACCAGAAGCGTCGATCGGCGCCGACGGTTGGCAGGACTGCCCTAGGCTCGCCGAGTGCTGACGCTGGAGTTGGTAACTGACCAGCCGGACTGGATGGGGGCGTTGCAGGTGGCGCTGACCCGCCCGGCCGGCGTGCCCGAGCGGCGCGGCGGCCACGACCCGTGGTCGGCGCCGGCGACGCCCAGGCCGCAACGTATCTCCGACGATCTGTCGTGGCTGCGCGCTGCGATGGACGAGCCGCTGGCCCACGGTCTGAATGAGCTGCACGGCACCGCCGCGGTCGCTGTGTGGCAGGCGAGCGAGCCGAGCTCGGAGTCGCGCGAGCGCTTTGAGCGCCTCCAACAGCGCGGCGTGCTTGACGCCGCCGGGTTTCATCTGCGCCACGATTGACCACCGACCGATCGCGCTCGCCGCCCGCGGCCCAGCCAATCAGCACGGTGACCGCAGTCGCGCGACGGTGCCACGGCGGGTCACCGGTTCAGTGTCGGTTCGCGGTGCGCGTCGGATCCTGGTCGACCCGACCGGGGCTGTCGGTTGCCCTGATGATCGGCCCCACCCGCCGGCGAAGGATCGCGTAGGCGATCGCGCCGCCGGTCAACGGGACCAGCAGCCCGATCGCCTGGTGCAGCAGGACGGCGGCGATCGCGGCGTTGTGGGCGACGCCGTACAGGATCAGCATCCCCGCGATGCCGCCGATCGTCCCGATGCTCGCCGGTAGGGGAACCGATCCGCCAAGGGCACCGACGATGTACGCCATGATCACGATCGCGAAGCCGGGGAATGGGCTGGCGTGGATGGCGAGGAAGGCAGTCCACAGGACGAGCACGTCGAACCCGAGGTAGGCGAGCACCCCGAGCACCGTCGTCCAGCTTCCGCGATGGATCAGGAGCCGCCGCGTGTCGTCCACCGCGGTGGTGAGCGCGGTGAGCGCGTTCGCGATCCTGGGGTGCGTGGCCTGCAGGCGTTCGGCATGGCCGGCGGCGCGGCGGGCGATCAGCAGCGCGGCCGCAATGCCGGTCGCGGCGACGGCTGCCGGCAGCACGGTCAGCAGCAGACGCGGCTCGCCGGCCACGATGCCCGTCCCGAGCGCGACTCCGAAGACGATCAGCGCCAGCGCGTCGACGCTTGTATTGAGAAAGCTGAGGTTGAACTCCCGCTCGGCGATCAGCTTGGTCGGCACTCCGAGCCGGTGCAGGATCACCGCCCCGACACCCACGCCGCCCCACGCCCCGCCCGGGAGCAGGAGCCCGCCGGCGAGCTGTGCCCAGGCGACATCGTCGTCGGTTCGCCGTCCGTGACCGTCGCGATCGAGCAGCTTCTGGGGGTCGACGATCGCGCCCCAGGCGTAAACGAACCCGAGCTCGGACAGGACCTCGAGGGCGAGCGCCCCGAGCACCCATTCCCAGGACACGTGCTCGAGGCTGCGCAATGCCTGTTTCAGCGTCGGAATCAGCTTGAGCACGACGTAGGCGGCGACGAGATATCCCACCAGCTTCAGCGCTGACTTCTGCAGATGACGCCTGACGTCGCTGAGCACACGCCGCGCGGGGCGCTCCGGCACGGAGGCGTCCAGCGTCGCCGGCAGCGAGCCCTCCATGATCAGGCCCGATCGATGGGTACGCCGGCGCTCGCGTTGCTGGGGTCAAGCAGTTCGAGCGCCAGCGCCGACCACGCGAAGTCCTCGGCGCCCATGCCGCGCCCGTCGTGCGGGTCGTAGAACTCGCGCAGCCCCTCCCGCGCCACCGTGTCGGTGATCCCGCGGGCGAGGGTGGCCGCCGGCTGCTCGTAGCCCAGGCGCACCAGGCCGCGCCACAGCAGCCACGCGCTGTTGACCCAGGTCGGCCCGCGCCAGTAACGCCGCAGACCGTCAAAGTGCTCGCGCAGCGAGAACGACGGCTCATCGAGCGAGACCGACGGTGGCGCGACCGCCGTCCAAAAGCGACGCTCGTCGCGCAGGTATCCCACCAGACGGTGACCGATCTCCTCCGGGAGGTCCGGCAGCGCAAGGGGGGACAGCGCCGTCCACGTGAACGGGATCCGCTCCGTGATCGCGGGCTCCACCGCCGGTCGGAACAGGCCGCTCGGTTCGTCATAGCAGCGGGCGATCAGCGCCGGCGTGATCGACGGTCGGCCCAGCGCCAGTTGCGAGAGCCCGTGGATCACATTTGTCATCACCTCACAGACCACCGGGTCACCATCGGCGCGCACGGCCTCGATCCGAAACTCGCGTTCGCGATTGCGCTGCACGAGCTCGGCGAACCCGGGCAACCCCTGCGCCCGGTGGCGCCAGATCGGGTCAAACTGGGGGGAGGCATCCAAACCGGACTCATCCGGTTGCAGGATCCACACCAGCCCGTCGCCCTCGAGATCACGCTCCTTGCCGACCGCGGCGTGGTGGGCGACGATCCTTGGCTCCAACGCGGGATCGCCGACCGCCACACGCCACGCGAACGCCAGCGCCGGCGGCTCGATCGTCGCCGTCATCTCGTCGTCGTGATCGATCACGTTGTAGAACAGCCTGCGCGGGCCGCTGACCGGATGGTCCCAGAAGATCGTGTGCCCGATGAACCCGTCGGATCGCGCCGCGGCGAGCAGCGTCTCGAGCTCGGCCCGGGAGCGCGCCGGGTCGAAATGCCGCCACGCGATCGCCGCAAAACACGAATCCCAATACCACTGCCAGCGATAGCGCCCCGGGCTCGGACGCGTGTACGAGAACGGCACGCCATCACGCTCACCGACGATCCAGCTTCCGTCAAGCGTCTCGCGGCAGCGCTGCTGGAGCGGGGTCATCACGCGCAGCTTCGCAACCGAACGGCGCGATGTCCAGGTGGTGAGGAACGCGGGCCGCCGGCTCTGAGTCCGGCCGGCCTCCCGATCACCGCGACGACGAGGCCGACGACGCCGACGCTCTGCGCCAGACTCCCGAGCGAGGCGGTGAGGGTGGTGATGGCCGCAGCGATGATGCGCCGCAGCGACGGGTCAGCGCGCGGGTGAGGGGCGACCGGCGATGGCTGAACCTTAGTGGTCGGTTTCTGGGCCCTCATGGACCACCAGCTTCCGAGAGTGACCTGCGGGCCGGCACCGACCGGCGCGCGGATTGGCGCCGGGAATCGTTGGGCATCTCCCGGACGGGGTAGGAGCCTGATGTGACAATCGATCGGGGGCCCTATGAGGTTGCCTTCGTGCTCGGAGGAGGTGGGATCCTGGGAGCACACGAGGTCGGCATGCTGCGCGCACTGGCGGAGAGCTCGATCGAACCCGACGTCATCCTCGGCACGTCGATCGGTGCCTTCAACGGCGCGATGTTCGCCGCGGACCCGACCGTCGAGGGCGTCCGGCGCATCGGCCGGCTGTGGGCCGATGCGAACATCGCGGGCGTGTCCGCGGCTGGGCTCCTGCGCGGGGCCACCACGCTCGCTCGGACGGGTACCCATCTGCAATCGTTGAACCAGGCCCGGCTGCGGCTTGCGGATGCTCTTCCCGTCCAGCGCATCGAGGAGCTCACCGTTCCGTTCCAATGCGTCGCCGCTTCGATCGAGCGGGCCGCGGAGCACTGGTTCGCGGAGGGGATCCTGGCTGATGTCGTTCTGGCCTCGTGCGCGGTGCCCGGCATCCTGCCGCCAGTGCCGATCGGGGATGAGCACTTCATCGATGGCGGGATCGTGAACTCGATCCCGGTGGCGCGCGCCGTGGCCCTCGGCGCGAGGACGATCTACGTTCTGCAGGTCGGTCGCCTGGAGAGGCCGCTCCACCCTCCCCGATGGCCCTGGGAGGTCGGGTTGGTGGCGTTCGAGGTGGCCCGGCGTCACCGTTTCGCAAGCGATCTCGTGTCGCTCCCCGACGAGGTCCGGCTCCATGTCCTCCCGACGGGAGGTTCGGCAGCGCCGGCCTATAACGACCTCTCGGCACAGCTTCGCGTTCGACGCATCGCCCGCGGCGTTCCGCACCAGATCGGCTCCTCCTATCAGGCGTCCCTGCGATACCTGCAGGAGCAGTGATGCCGCCGTCCGCCGTCCGACGCCCGATCACGGTCACCGTGTGGCTGGTGATGTCGATCGTCTGCCTCGCCCTCTCGCCGGTCCTGCTTGCGCTGGCGGCGCTCGCGTCTGCGGTGTCGGGGCGCCCGCGAGCACTGATCTTCGCGCGGTTGGTCGTCGCCTACTTCGCGCTGGAGCTCGCCACCCTGATCGCCTGTGGGGCGCTGTGGCTGGCGAGCGGGGGTGGCGTGTTGATGGGCACGGAGCCGTTCCAGCGGCTGCATTATCGATTGCTGCGCTGGTTCGTCCATGGCTTTGCCACCCGCTGGTCGGCGCTGTTGGAGATCGACGTTCCGCCACCGGAGCCCGGCGAGGCGACGCGCGCCCTGGAGTCCGACAGGCCGCTGCTGTTCTTCAGTCGGCACGCCGGTCCGGGCGACACGATCCTGCTGATCGATCGCCTCCTCACTCGTTTCGACCGCCTGCCGAGCGTGGTGTTCAAGCAGAGCGTCGCCTTCGATCCATGTGTCGATCTGATCGGCCATCGCCTCCCCCACGCGGTGCTTGACACCTCCGATCAGCAGGAGTGCGAACGACGAATCGAAGAGGTTGCCGCCGGGCTGCGCAGTCACGGCGTGCTGTTGTTGTTCCCGGAGGGAGGCAACTTCACGGCCGAGCGTCGTCACCGGGCGGTTGGCAAGCTGTGGCGCACCGGCCGGCGGCGGGAGGCCGCCCGGGCCGAGCACATGTCACACGTGCTTCCGCCCCGGCCGACCGGAGCGCTGGCGGCGTTGCGGGGTAACCCCCGAGCCGACGTCATCTTCGGTGCGCACTCGGGCCTGGGCCTGGCCGCGTTCCCGCGCGAGATCTGGCACGCGATGCCGCTCAGAAGGACGTTTGCCACGCACATGTGGCTCTCGCCGGCCGCCGAGCGCCCGATCGAGCCAGAAGTGCAGGTCAGGTGGCTCTATGACTGGTGGAAGCGGCTGGACGAATGGATCGAGCAGCACGGAACCGAACCCCAGTCCACGCACCCGGAGGGCTCCCCTGACGGTCGCGACGCGCCGCGATTGAGCCTGGCGAAGACGCCGGGCCGGACCGGTGTGGGAGACTGCCGGGAGCTCATGAACGCCGAAGTCGACAGCCAATCAGAGCAGACAGAGCAGCCCCGGGAGCACTCATGAGCTCGGTCTCAGAGAACGCAACGGTTCTCCTGATCGGCGCTTCCCGCGGTTTGGGCTACGCGATCGCCGAGGAGTACATCGACCGCGGGTCCCAGGTGGCGGCGACCGTCCGCGGGACCGGTCGCACCGCGCTGCACGAGCTGCAGGACACCGTCGGTGGGCGGCTGGAGATCGAGCACGTCGACATTGACGCGCCGGAGCAGGTGCGAGCCCTCCGCGATCGGCTCAGCGCCCGGAGGTTCGATCTCCTGTTCGTCAACGCGGGTGTCGCCAACCATCCGGATGAGACCGCCGCGGACGTCACAACCGAGGAGTTCGCCACCATGACAGCAGCCGAACGCTGCTTCTGATGGCGCCCGGCTGGGTCAAGACCGAGCTCGGCGGTCCCAACGCCCGCCTCACGATCGACGAGAGCATCCCCAACCTCGTCACCACCGTCGACACCCAACGCGGGCGCACCGGCCTGCAATACCTCGACTACCTCGGCCGGACCATCGCATGGTGAGAACGGTCGCCGCCCCTGGCGGGCGGGCCCGACAACCGCAGATCCCGGGGTCTGGGCGTCGGCATGGGAGGGTCAGCCGATCACCGCGGACCGGTAGGGGCGAAAGAACGCGCGCAGCTCCTCGGCGTACAGCTCGGGTTCCTCGAACGGCGCGAAGTGCCCGCCGCGCGGGGGCTCGGTCACCCGCACGACGTTCGCGGTGCGCTCCAGCCACGGCCGCGGCGGGCGGACGATGTCGCCGGGGAACAGCGCAAAGCCGGATGGCACCTCGACCCGGCGGGCGTGCTGGGCGGGCGCGATCGCAGCGTTGGCATGGTACATGCGCATCGAGGACCCGATCGTCTCGGTGAGCCAGTAGATCGTGACGTTGGTGAGGATCTCGTCCTTGGTGAAGCGCCGCTCGACGTCGCCGTCGCAGTCGCTCCAGGCCCGCAGCTTCTCGACGATCCACGCGGCCAGCCCGGTCGGCGAGTCGGTCAGCCCGACCGCGGCGGTCTGAGGCTTGGTGCGGTGGATGGCAGCGTAGGCGCCCTCGGTCGCCGCCCACGCCGCTGCGCCGTGCAGCCAGGCTCGCTCCTCGGGACAGAGATCCGCCGGGTCACCGGTGAAGACCGGCACGCCCGCGTCGGTCCGGTGGACAGCCGGCACCCGATCGGGATGGTCGAGCGCGAGGTAGCGGCTGACGTGGCTGCCGATGTCCCCGCCCGCGGCGCCGAAGCGCGCGTAGCCGAGGACGCCCATCAGCTCGGCCCAGAGGCCGGCGACGGCGATCGAGTCAAGCGGCGCGCCGGTCGGGCGTTCGGAGTACCCATAGCCCGGCATGTCGGGCACGACCACGTCGAACGCGTCGGCGGGGTCAGC
The DNA here is from genome assembly GCA_049509055.1 of Solirubrobacteraceae bacterium. Classification (GTDB taxonomy): domain Bacteria; phylum Actinomycetota; class Thermoleophilia; order Solirubrobacterales; family Solirubrobacteraceae; genus Palsa-465. The sequence continues at coordinate 2,586 of JBELAG010000112.1, read as the reverse complement.
GCCGTGCGCCCCGGGGTCGGTCAACAGTGCGATCACCTTCGTGTAGCGCCAGAAGCAGTCCGGCCAGCCGTGGCTGAGCACCAACGGCAGGACCGGTCCGACCGGCGCGACGGCCCGGACGTGAACGTAGTGGATCACGAGGCCGCCGACCGTGACGCGGAAGCGCGGCAGCTCAGCGAGCGCCGCCTCCTGCGCCGGCCAGTCAAACCCGTCCGCCCAGTAGGCGACCAGCTCGCGCAGGTAGGCCAGGTCGGTCCCGAGCGACCACCCGGCCTCCCCCGGCGTGTCCGGCCACCGCGTCGCGCGCAGCCGAGCGCGGAGATCCTCGAGCGCCGCCGGGTCGGTCGGCGCGGTGAACGGCTGGAGGCGGGGGTCCTGCGACACCACGCGCATCCTACGGACCGCGCTCCGCACCACGACAGCCCGGGGTTGACCCCGTCGTGGAGCACCTGGTCGACGCCGGCGACCGGCTCGGCTCAGAGCTGGGTGATCTCTCGGTACAGCGCGACCCAATTCGTCGCGATCAGAAGCTGCGCGCGTGACAGCGTCGTCTTCCCGTCGCACACCTCGGCGTTGAGGTAGTCCTCGACCTCGTCCTTGGGGTTCGGCGACGCGCCCGGCTCGGGCCACAGGTTGCGCGGGTCATTGGTCGCCCCTCCGAGCTCGAGCGAAACCAGATGGTCGTATTCGTAGCGTGATGCGGACCCTCGGTCACCGTCCCGGGGTGCAGCGCGGATCTGGAAGCGAGTACAGGCCGTGACCCCGCGCGTGACAGCTGTCGGCGGCGGGCTGGCGCTGGATCGCATGATTGCTCGCGGACGAATACACCAGACCACTGGGGCCGACCCGGCCAGGCGCGGCCGATGACTGCTGGACGAGACCAGCCACGGCGAGCGCAAGGCCGCAGAGCACGACGGCGTTGCGCAACCCAGCCATCACGAGCGGATTCTCTCGGGTGCCCAGCGGTGCGGTCAACTCACAGCGGCGACGGGATCTCGGCGCTCGCCCTTGAATTCGACAAGAAAAGTGATATCCATTAGATAACACTTTCTTGCCGGGTCCGCACGGGAGATCGATCCTGAGACGACGTTTCACAAGGAGGAGTCATGAACCAGGACGTCCAGCAATACCGCGAGCCCGAGGCGACTCCGGTCGGACACTCCGGGACCCGGGTCGTCATCCAGGAACGCCCGGCGTGGGCGATCAACGGCTGGATCGGCGTGCTCGTGATCGCCGTGTGCATCGCCGCGGCGATCCTGCTCGGCGGCAGCTCGGTCCCGGGGCTGGCCGCGGTGCCGATCGTCGTCGGGGTGATCGTGCTGAGCTCGCTGATCATCGTGCAACCTGGCCATACCAAGGTCGTGCGGTTCTTCGGCAGCTACGCCGGCACCGTCCGGCGCACCGGGCTGTGGTGGATCGTGCCGCTGGCCGACCGGCGGACGCTCAGCATCCGGGTCCGCAACTTCGAGACCAACCACCTGAAAGTCAACGACGCCGACGGCAACCCGGTCGAGATCGCCGCGATCGTCGTCTGGCAGGTGGCCGACACCTCGCGCGCGGCCTACGCGGTCGATGACTACTACAACTTCGTCGAGGTGCAGGCCGAGTCGGCGTTGCGCCACGTCGCGACGACCCATCCCTACGACGACCCGGGAGGCGACAGCATCTCGCTGCGCGGGTCGGTCGACATCGTCGCGGGAGAGCTCGCCCAAGAGGTCGCCCAGCGGGTCACGATCGCCGGGGTGGAGATCGTCGAGGTGCGGATCAGTCACCTGGCCTACTCGCCGGAGATCGCGCAGGCGATGCTGCGCCGACAGCAGGCCAATGCCGTCGTCGCGGCGCGCGCGCGGATCGTCGAGGGCTCGGTGGGAATGGTGGAAATGGCCCTCGCCCGCCTCGAGGAGCATGGCATCGTCGAGCTCGACGAAGAGCGCAAAGCGGCAATGGTCAGCAACCTGCTGGTCGTCCTGTGCGCTGACCAGCCGGCCTCCCCGATCGTCAACACCGGCACGCTCTATTCGTGAGCTCTGAGCGCAAGCAGGTGCTGCTGCGCATCGACCCCGCGGTCCACGACGCCCTGGCCCGGTGGGCCAATGACGAGCTTCGCAGCCTCAATGCCCAAATCGAGATGCTGCTGCGGCATGCCCTCAACGACGCCGGCCGAATGCCCCGGCAGGCGGGGCCGATCCCCAGGCGCGGCCGGCCGCCGAAGTCGTAGCGATCGCTCGGCTCCGGGAGGCGTTGCGCTACGAGTCGGGCGCTGCGTGATGGCGCGCGGTGACGTGGCGGACCTCCAGGAGCGCCGCGAGCCACGCCTCGACACAGTGGGCGTGAGCCCTGGGTGCTCGGAGCCGCAGCTCCAAGCGGTCACATCCGCTGAGGAGTGATCGATAGTCAGCCTCGGTGACGCGGCAGCGTCGCCGGTGCAGCGCGGCCACGACGCGCAGCAGCGCCGTCGGGCTCTCGGGGTCGAGCTCGAGCGTGAGGGCGAGCTCGACCTGATCGCCGGCGGCGGCCGTCGGTGGGTGGGTTGTCAGTGCGGTGGTCATGGGCTTCTCCGATCGAGGTCTGAGAAACCGAGCGACG
>JBELAG010000111.1:0-16050 GCA_049509055.1 Solirubrobacteraceae bacterium | reverse complement strand
GCCGGTCACGCGGCGGTCCGTCATAGAATCAACGCGATGGAGGGCTCAACCGAGGTCCGCAGCTGGTTGCGCTGCTACCGCTGCTGGTCTCAGAACCTGGAAGTCCAGGTGCATTACGAGGGGATCCACCGGATCGACCCCGAGACGGGCGAGCGCGGCGAGGTCGTCGACGAGATGCAGGAGGCCGTCGTGCAGTGCCTGGAGTGCATGCACGATCAGCCCCATCTCGGCTTCCACAACGGGCGCGTGGAGCCGATCGAGGACCGGTGGGAGCGGATGATCGCCGGGACCCCGTGGGTCGCCTCCTGCACGGTCACCGTCGACGCCGAGGACGTCGAGACGTGCTCGGGCCCGGAGGCCGGCGACGCGCTCTCCTACGCGGCGTTCGGCGACCACGGGACGCGGGAGTTCTTCACCCACGTCCGCTTTCACAAGCACGACGAGGACCGGATCGTCGTGCACCTGCTCGTCGAGCTCTACTCGCGCTCGGCCGAGGAGGCCACCGAGGTGCTCGAGGAGGCCGCCCGCGGGACGCTGGCGATCACCTCGCTGGCGGAGGAGTCACGCCCCCCCGCCGCCACCGGCGACGATCAACACTGACGGAGGGCGGATCAGGGGACGTGGAGGATTCTGGTAGCGCATAGCGCAACAAAGATCCCTCACCCCTCTGCGGCGGCCGGGGAGACCGATGGTCGACGGCGCTCATCGGCGACGCGCGCCCGCCGCCCGCGCCGCCAGTACCACAGCTCGCCGACGATCAGCGCGAGGGCGACCGGGACCGTCGCGGGCAGCTCGTTGAGCACGAAGAACAGCAGATCGAACAGCCCGGCGAGGACGAACGTGAGCAGCGCGATCGGGCCCTGGCGGCGGCCCTGGGCGATCCACACCGCCCCGAGCAGGCCGGCGACGAACAGGTCGCCGTAGCCCAGCGAGATGCTGCCGAACAGCTCGCTCTGCAGCTGCGGCAGGCCGCTGCCGGGCAGGGGCGCGGCCGTGATCAGCGTGTTGTTGGGCGACTGCAGGAGGTCGGTCAGGACCAGCCAGACGTCGGCAGCCGACATCGCGACGATCCCGAGCTTCATCCAGCCGGCCGGGGTGACGCTGGCCAGCAGGACGCCGAGCGTCACGCAGCTGAGCGCCGACAGCAGCGCGGCCGCCCCCTCGCCGATCAGCGACGTGCGCAGGCCCCACGCCAGCGCGAACAGCGGGATCGCCAGCAGCGCGGCCCACGGCCGCGAGCCCCGCATCGCCCAGCCGAGCGCGGCCGCCGCCAGCAGCGGGATCGCGACGAGCGCGAGGTAGGTGAGCGCGGTCGCGGTGCTCGACAGGTAGCGGATCGCGAAGATCACGCCGACGATCGAGCCGATCGGGATCAGCGCCCAGGCCGGGCCCGACAGGCGCGTGAGGAACGGGAGCGTGAGCGGACGGCGCGGGGCGGCGACGACGCCCGCCTGCAGGGCGAGCACCGCCGCGTCGGACGGGATGAACGGCAGCGCCATACCCCCAGGGTACGCAGCGCGTACCCCGGGGGTCGGCGTTTCAGGCGCTGTCGATCAGTCGGCCAGCCTGCGCTCGAGCGCATCGAGCTGGGCGTGCAGCCCGGCGGGGAGCTTGTCGCCGAAGGCGGCGTAATGCTCGTGCATCTGCGGCAGCTGCTGGCGCCAGCCGCGGGTGTCGACCGCGAGCAGCTCGGCCATCGTCTCGGAGGAGACGTCGAGGCCCTCGGTCTCGATCCCGCCCTCGCCGATCGGCGGCACCAGGCCGATCGCCGTCTCGACGGCCTTGGACTCGCCGGTCAGGCGCCCGAAGATCCACGCCAGCACGCGGGAGTTCTCGCCGAAGCCGGGCCACATGAACTTGCCGGCCTCGTTCTTGCGGAACCAGTTGACGTAGAAGACCGCCGGCATCTTCGCGCCGTCGCGCTGGGCCACCTTGAGCCAGTGGGCGAAGTAGTCGCCCATGTGATAGCCGCAGAACGGCAGCATCGCCATCGGGTCGAAGCGAAGCTTGCCGACCTGACCGGCCTGGGCGGCGGTCGTCTCCGAGGACATGATCGACCCCATGAACGTGCCGTGCTCCCAGTCGGTCGCCTGATGGACGAGCGGCACGATCGATGCGCGGCGCCCGCCGAACATGATCGCGGAGATCGGCACCCCGTGCGGGTCCTCCCACTCGGGGGCGATGCACGGACACTGGGCGGCCGGCACCGTGAACCGCGCGTTGGGGTGGGCGGCCGGGGTCTCCGACGCCGGCGTCCAGCCGTTGCCGCGCCAGTCGACGGCGTGAGCCGGCGGCTCGCCGGTCAGGCCCTCCCACCAGACGTCGCCGTCGTCGGTCTTGGCGACATTGGTGAACACCGTGCCGTGGCCGATCATGTCGATCGCATTGGGGTTGGTGAGCGCGCCCGTGCCCGGCGCCACGCCGAAGAAGCCCGCCTCGGGGTTGACGGCGTACAGCTGACCGTCGCTGCCGAACTTCATCCACGCGATGTCGTCACCGATCGTCTCGACCTTCCAGCCCTCGAGCGTCGGAATCATCATCGACAGGTTCGTCTTGCCGCAGGCGCTCGGGAAGGCCCCGGCGATGTACTTCACCTCGCCCTTGGGCGAGGTCAGCTTCAGGATCAGCATGTGCTCGGCCAGCCAGCCCTCGTCGCGGGCCATGACCGAAGCGATCCGCAGCGCGAAGCACTTCTTGCCCAGCAGCGCGTTGCCGCCGTAGCCGGAGCCGTATGACCAGATCTCCCGCGTCTCGGGGAAGTGCACGATGTACTTGTTGTCGCCGTTGCACGGCCACGGCACGTCCTCGGCGCCGTTCTCCAGCGGCGCGCCCACCGAGTGAACGCACGGGACGTACACACCGTCGGCGCCGAGCACGTCGAGTGCCGGCTGACCCATCCGGGTCATGATCCGCATCGAGGCGGCGACGTAGGCCGAGTCGGTGAGCTGCACGCCGATGTAGGCGATCGGGGAGCCCAGCGGGCCCATCGAGAACGGCACGACGTACATCGTGCGCCCGCGCATGCAGCCGGTGAACAGCTCATCGAGCGCCGTCCGCATCTCGGCCGGCTCACGCCAGTTGTTGTTCGGGCCGGCGTCGGTCTCGTGCTCGGAGCAGATGAACGTGCGGTCCTCGACGCGCGCGACGTCGGCGGGGTCCGACAGCGCGCGGTAGGAGCCCGGGCGCTTGGAATCCGACAGCCGCTCGAAGGTGCCGGCGTCGATCAGCGTCTGCGCGAGCTGCTCGTACTCCTCGTCGGATCCGTCACACCAGTAGACGTCGTCAGGCTGGGTGAGCGCGGCGATTTCCTCTACCCAAGCCTGCAGGCCGGCGTGATCGGTGGTTGCTTGGTCCTTCGGCGCGGTATGGGCCATGAGTGCAGGGCTCCTCGGGTTTCAGATGATGGCGGTGAGAGACTACCTGCGCTGCACACAAAGTGCTCACAAAGTCGCGCAGCCTCTCGACATCATTGTCCCGGCAATCAACGTCCCTGTCGTCCGGGCTGTCCGCGGATTCCCGATCAGGGCAACCGGATTGCGCTATCCGGGCTGCCTGCGGGGAACGAGCACCAGCCGCTTGAACTCGGCCACCAGCACGCCGTCCTGATTGAGCACGCGGGTGTGGACCCGGACCGTCCCGCGGTCGAGCTTGGTGCGCGATTCCTTGACCTCCAGCACCTCGGACTCGCAGAACAGGGTGTCACCGTGGAACACCGGGGCGGGGTGGCTGAGCTCCTCGGTGGCGAGGTTGGCGATCGCCTTGCCGCTCACGTCGGAGACGCTCATGCCCAGCGCCAGCGAGTAGACGAGCGGGCCGACGACGACATTGCGTCCCTGCTGGGACTGCTTGGCGTAGACGTCGTTGATGTGCAGCGGGTGGTGGTTCATGGTGATCAGGCAGAACAGATGATCGTCGGCCTCGGTCACCGTCTTGGCGGGCCAGTGGCGATAGACCGCGCCGACCTCGAACTCCTCCAGATAGCGGCCGTAGGGGTGCGCGCCGCTGGCCTCGCGCGCTGCCTGATCGGTTTGCACTTCGGGCATCTTCGGACTCCTCGGTCGTTTCTGTCGGCGTTTTCCGGAGGATGACATCCACCGACTGACCGGGGCTCGGTGGTCCACCGCAGATCGGATCGTGCCCGCGCCCGGACTCACCCGTGCACCGACAGACGCGCCGCGCATCGTCACGGTAGCGTTGCTGCGCATCACCGACCAGGAGACCTCCCGTGAGAAATCCCCGTGACTTCGGCAAGCCGCTGGCCATCGGCGCGCCCGACCCGATCCTCGAGATCCCGTTCAAGCCCTCGCGGATGATCCACTTCTTCGATCCGTCCAACGAGAAGATGGCGGCCAAGCTGCCCGACCTCGCGGCCAAGTCCGACATCCTGCTCGGCAACCTGGAGGACGCGGTGCCGGTCGACCGCAAGCTCCCGGCGCGGGCCGGCCTCGTCAAGGTCGGCAAGGAGATCGATCTCGGGCAGACGTCGCTGTGGACACGTGTCAACAGCCTCGAGTCGCCGTGGGTGCTCGACGACCTGGTCACGCTGGTGACCGAGATCGGCGACAAGCTCGAGGTCGTGATGGTGCCCAAGGTCGAGGGGCCGTGGGACATCCACTATGTCGACCGGCTGCTGGCCCAACTGGAGGCCAAGGCCGGCCTCGACCGACCGATCCTGATCCACGCGATCCTCGAGACCGGCCTCGGCGTCGTCAACCTCGAGGAGATCGCCACCGCCAGCCCGCGGATGCAGGGCATGAGCTTCGGCCCCGCCGACCTGGCGGCCTCGCGGCGGATGAAGACGACGCGGGTCGGCGGCGGCCACCCCGGCTACCGGGTGATCAACGACCCGGACCCCGACCGTCCCGAGGCGCCGCGGCCCACCGCCCAGCAGGATCCGTGGCATTACTCGATCGCGCGCATGGTCGACGCCTGCACGTCGGCGGGGATCCTGCCGTTCTACGGACCGTATGGCGACATCCGGGACGTCGAGGGCTGCGAGACCCAGTTCCGCGCGGCCTTCCTGCTGGGCTGCGTCGGGGCATGGTCGCTGCACCCGGTCCAGATCGAGATCGCCAAGAAGGTCTTCAGCCCCGACCCCGACGAGGTGCGGTTCGCCAAGAAGGTGCTGGAGGCGATCCCCGACGGGCGCGGGGTGCACATGATCGACGGCAAGATGCAGGACGACGCCACCTGGAAGCAGTGCAAGGTGATGGTCGAACTCGCGGAGATGCTGGCCGAGAAGGACCCCGAACTGGCGGAGGCATACGGCTTCGACCGCGCGGCCGCGTAATCTCCCCTGTCGAGATGCGTATTTCCGCGAAAGCCGACTATGCGGTGCGGGCGGTCGTCGAGTTGGCCGCCGCCGATGGCGAGAAGCCGGTCAAGGCCGAGCGGATCGCCACCGCCCAGGAGATCCCGCTCAACTTCCTGGAGAACATCCTCGGCGAGTTGCGCCACGCCGGCATCGTGCGCAGCCACCGCGGCGCCGAGGGCGGCTTTCGCCTCGCCCGCCCCGCCGAGGAGGTGACGGTGGCCGACGTGATCAGAGCGGTCGAGGGACCGCTGGCCAGCGTCCGGGGCGCTCCACCGGAGGAATCGCACTACGGCGGCGCGGCCACCGCGCTGCCGCGGGTGTGGATCGCGGTGCGCGTCAACCTGCGGCGCGTCGTCGAGCAGGTGACGATCGCCGACGTGGCCCGATCGGAGCTGCCGGCGGCGGTCGACAAGCTCACCGAGGACCCCGGCGCCTGGCTCACCCGGTGACCCGCGCCGTCGCTGCGTAGCTCTTACGGCTGCACCCTGAGGTGGGGCCGCGATGTCCTGTGGGCATCGCGACCGATATCGTGCGCCGCCATGCGTTTCTTCGAATACGAGTCCCGAGCGGTCGTCGCCAAAGCGGGGATCCCGGTCACCAAGCACGGCTTCGCCACGACCGCCGACGAGGCCCGGACGATCGCCGAGCAGATCGCCGGCCCGGTCGTGATCAAGTCCCAGGTCCTCACCGGAGGCCGGATGAAGGCCGGCGGCGTGCAGTTCGCCGACTCCCCCGACGAGGCGGCGCGTCACGCCGAGCACGTCCTCGTCCTGGAGATCAACGGCCACATGCCACGCGGGGTGCTCGTCGACTCGCGCGCCGCCGTCAAGCACGAGTACTACGCCGGGGTGGTGTGGGACGGGATCCGCAAGCGCCCCGTGATGCTGTTCTCCGACATGGGCGGGATCGACATCGAGCAGGTCGCCGAGGAGCACCCCGACCACGTCGCCCGCGGTCACTTCTCGACGCGGATCGAGTTCTCCGACTGGCAGGCCAAGCAGGTGATCTCCTCGCTGGGCATCAGCGGATCGGCGCTCAACCGCCTGACCCCGATCCTCGCCCGCCTCGCGCGGCTGTTTCTCACCTACGACATGACGCTGGCCGAGATCAACCCGCTGGGCGAGCTCGAGGACGGTTCGTTCGTGGCGCTGGACGCCCACATGGACATGGAGAACGAGGCCCGGCCGCGCCAGAAGGCGCTGCTGCACGAGCTCGGCGTCGGCGACGAGGAGACGCGCCAGGCCCGCGAGGCGACGCCGTTCGAGCTCGCCGGCGAGCAGGTCGACGCCCAGGACCACCGCGGCGTGGCCGGCAACGTCACCGAGTTCGACGGCAACCTCGGCCTCGTGATCGGGGCCGGCGGCGGCTCGCTCACCCTGTTCGACGCCGTTCGCGCCCACGGCGGCCATCCCGCCAACTACTGCGAGATCGGCGGCAACCCCTCGGTCGCCAAGGCCTGCGGGCTGGCCAAGCTGGTGCTGTCCAAGCCCGGCGTCGACAAGATCGCGGTGATGATGTCGATCGTCTCCAACACGCGGGTCGACATCGTCGCCCGCGGCGTGATCAAGGCCTGCCTGGAGCTGGGCTTCGACCCGGCCGAGAAGATCGCCATCTTCCGCATCCCGGGCGCCTGGGAGGAGGAGGGGTTCAAGTTGCTCGAGCACTACGGCGTGCCCTACGCGGACCGGTCGGTGTCGCTCAACGAGGCGGCCCGCCGCGCGGTGGAGCGCATCCAGGGAACGGTGAACGTCTGATGTCGATCCTCGTCGATGCGAACACCAGCTTCATCGTCCAGGGCATCACCGGCCGCGAGGCGGTCAACCTCACCCGTGAATGTCTGGACTACGGCGCCGGCGCCAAGATCGTCGGCGGCGTTACGCCCGGCCGGCTCGGACGCGACGTCCATGGCGTCCCGGTGTTCGACACCGTCGCCCAGGCCGTCGAGCAGCACGGCGCGCCGATCGACGGCTCGGTCGTGACGGTCCCGCCCGCGTTCACCAAGGATGCGGTGTTCGAGGCGCTGGAGAACGGCGTCAAGCTGGTGGTGATCGTCACCGAGCGGATCCCCCGCGGGGACGTCGCGCAGATGGTCGAGCTCGCCAACGAGCACGGCGCGCGGATCATCGGCCCCAACTGCCTGGGGATCATGGTCCCAGAGGTGATCAAGATGGGCGGGATCGGCGGCCCCGCCAAGAACGCGGCGCAGGCCTACACCCCCGGCCCGATCGGCGTGATCTCGCGCTCGGGCGGGATGACCACCGAGATGTCCTCGACGCTGAGCGCGGCCGGCCTCGGCCAGTCGACCGCGGTGTCGATCGGCGGCGACGCGATCATCGGGTCCAGCTACGCCGAGCTGATGCCGCTGTTCGAGGCCGACGAGCAGACCAAGGCGATCGTCATCTACACCGAGCCGGGCGGGCGGATGGAGGCCGAGCTGTCGACCTGGGTGACCACCCACCACTCCCGCCTGCCGATCGTCGCGTTCATGGCCGGGCGGTTCATGGACGAGATGCCGGGCATGAGCTTCGGCCACGCCGGCACGATCGTCGAGGGCAAGGAGGACACGGCGACCGAGAAGATCGCGCGCCTCGCCGCGGCCGGGATCACCGTCGCCGAGCGCATCGAGGACATCCCCGGACTGGTCAAGGAGAAGCTCTGATGCCCGGAACGTTCATCGACGTCCAGGTCACCCCGGCCGCCGCGGCCGACCTCGACCTCGCCCGTCAGCTCGCCGAGGTCTGTCCGGTCGACATCTTCCGCGACGGCGATGCCGGCGTGGAGATCGTCGAGTCCAACCTCGACGAGTGCGTGCTGTGCGAGCTGTGCATCCACGCCGCGCCGCCCGGCGCGGTACGCGTCGTCAAGCTGTACTCGGGCGAGACGCTCCCGGTTTCCTGACCGCCGGCCTGGCCGGCTCGCCCGCCAGGCGCCGGCGGGCCGCCGCGGTCAGCGTCCGGTAGTTGACGCCACCGCGATCCAGGTACCAGGCGGGGTGGCCGGCGTCCGGCTCGGGGATCCCGTCCGCGCGCAGCGGCGCGGTGAGTGGGCGAAACCAGGTGGTGACCGGGATCGTGTCGACGACGCGCACGACCCCGGGTCGCATCGACTCCTCGAGCACCCCCAGCCCGCGCGAGAGGTCCTCCGCGGTGAGCGTCTGCCCGCGGCGCAGCGTGACCGCGGCGACCGCGACCTCGGTGCGAGCGCCGCCGGTCCGCACGCCGTAGGACACGGCGAGGTCGACCGCGTCCAGATCGCCGAGCGCGTCGCGGATCGGCGCGCTGAACACCGCGCCGGCGCTCGTGTGGATGACGTCGCGGACGCTGTCGAGCCGCCAGTAGTCGCCGTCGGCGTCGCGGCGGAACAGGTCGCCGGTCGACAGCCAGGCGTCGTCGCGCGCGAACACGCCGCGCATCGGCGTGTTGACCGCCTCGCTGGTGCGCGCCCGCGCGACGAGGATCCCGACCTCGTCGGTGGCGCACCGGCGCACGAACCCGCCGGCGCCGAGCAGCAGCTGCTCGGCGTCGGCGTCGTAGGCGGCGAGGCGGACCTCGGCGCTGCCGGGCAGCGGCCGGCCCATCGCCCCCGGCTTGGCGTCGCGGAGGTTGACCAGCACCGCGCCGGTCTCGGTGGAGGAATAGAACTCCAGCACCCGCGCCGGGGCGAAGCGTCGCCGCGCGCGCGTCCACAGCCCCCGCGGCATGCCCGAGCCGATGAACAGCCGCACCGGATGGTGGCGCTCGCCGGCCTGGGGCGGCGCCTCGACGAGGTCGTGCAGCAGCGTCCAGGTGTAGGAGGCGACGGTCACGCCGTAGCGCCTCACCTCCCCCCAGAAGGTGGCGGGATCGAACTCCGAGGCCATCGCCAGCCGCGCGCCGCCGGTGATCGCCCCGCCGATGCTCATCATCAGGCCCGACGGGTGGTAGAGCGGAGTGACGCTGTAGATCGTGTCCGCGCTCGACAGCGCCGCCGAGGACGCCGTCCCGAAGGCCGATGTCGTCCACCGGCGGTTGCTCACCCGGCTCATCCGCACCTCATCGCCCTGGCCGGTGAAGAGGATGAACCCCAGGTCCCTCGCCCGTCCCGGATTGGGCCGGTACCAGCCGGGCAGCGACACCGCATGCGGGTTGATCTGCTCCATGTCGACGGCGTTGGCCAGCCCGAGATCACGGGGGGCCCCGCCACCGCCGAGCACGTAGGTCTGCATCCCGTCGAGCTCCGCCGCCTGGGCGGCACGCTCGGGGTCGGCGATGATCCGCCGCACCTGGCCGAGCGTCGCCTCTCGGCGCGTGTTGCCGTCCGGGCGCAGCAGCACCGCGACGGCCCCGACCCGGCTGAGCGCCACCACCAGGGCCAGCGCGCTCGGGCGCGACCCCATCAGGACGCCGATGTGCTCGCCCTGGCGCACGCCGATCGACACCAGCCCGCGGACGACGTTGTCGATGCGCTCGTTGACCTCGCGCGCGGTGTAGGCGCGGTCCTCGAACAGGAACAGGACATCGTCGGGCTCGCGCTGCATGCGCTCGGCGATCAGCAGTCCGAGCGAGATCCGCGTGCTCGGCTGGATCTGCTCCAGGCGCGCGAGGCGCGGGAGCGCCCCGGCCGCCTCACGGGTGAGCTCGCGCACGCTGCCGGCGGTCCGCCGCGCCGTCCCGACGATCGAGCGTGCGATCCCCGTCCCGACCGCTCCGGCCAGCTCGGCGCCGCGGCCGACGGGGTTGTGGGCGTGCGCCGTGAGCTCGCCGGCGGGTGCGTCGGGCACCTCCGTGATGCCGTCGGGCCGCTCGCCCTCGCCGTCGCGCCAGCGGGCCCACGCCGCGACGGTCGGCCAGGTGATCGCGTTCGACGTCGAGCCGACGACGAGACCGAAGTGCCCGGCGCGCAGCGCGAGCTCATAGACGTCGGCCAGCGGCGCCGCCCGGCGGATCGCCCGGACGCCGGCCGCGGGAGCGATCTGGTCGGTGGTCCCCACGACCGACAGGATCGGGCAGCTGACGTCGGCGAGCGTCAGCAGCTGCTCGTCGACGACGAAGCCGCCGTCGAGCATGCGGTTGTGGGCGATGAACTGGCGCAGGAAGTCGGCCATCGCCGGGCCCGGCCACGCCACCCATCCCTCGGTCTCCAGGAACCGGCGCTGGCGCTCACGGGGCAGCAGCGCCTCACGGTCGTGCAGCTGCATGAGGAAGTCGAGCCGGCCGCGCGCCGACTTGACCGGGTCCAGGAGCTGGAAGCCCGTCCGGCTGGCCCACGCCGGGAGCGCCCACGCCCGGAAGACGCGGTCGGCGAGAAGGCCGGCGGCGCCGGAGGCGAACTGCTCGGGGATCCCGAACGGCATCCCCAGGCGCGTGTCGACCGGGCTGCCGAAGGTGATCGTCGAGCTCAGTCCCTCGTTGCGCCGGTAGGCCGCGACCTGGTAACAGAACATGCCGCCCTGCGAGTAACCGGCCAGGTGCACGTCGCGGCCGGTGTGCGCGCGGACGCGGTCGACGGCGTCGGAGATCGCGACGACATGGTCGGCGAGATCGCGCTCGAGGCCCCCCTCCTCGTGCTCGGGCGCCCCGAAGTCGACGACCCACGGGTCGGCGCCGTGGTCGCGCAGGACGGTGACCGCGCTCGTCTGCGGCGACACGTCATAGACCTCGGCGGAGAGCATCATCGGCGGCACGAGCAGGATCGGCGCGCCGGCGCCGGCCCGCTCGCCGGGGTGGTAGTGACGCAGCCGGTAGATGCGCTGCTCGGCGACGACGTCGTACGGAGAGGGCTCCTCGTCGGTGTCCAGGCCGCCGAAGCGGGCGACCTCGAGCGCGTTCTGCGCGGCGGCGCCGAGCCGGCTGACCGGGCGCGTGATCGTCTTGGGAAGCAGATCCATCGGGTCGGGCACATCTTCGCCGATCCGGGCGCGGCCGGGCGCCCGGCCGCGCGGCGTGGCGCGCGGCGCGGCACGCGGCGTGGCACGCGGCGTGGCACGCGGGCGAGCGCTATTGTCCGGCGGCCATCATGAGCGTGCTTCACCTGGAGACGATCGACTGCCGGCGCGCGAACGGCGTGGCGCACCTCGCACTCAACCGGCCCGAGGCGCTCAACGCATGGACACGGCAGCTGGGCGAGGAGATGGTCACCGCGCTCGACGATCTGGCCGCCGACGCCGACGTCCGCTGCATCGTGATCACCGGCGCGGGCCGCGCGTTCTCGTCGGGCGCGGACCTGCGCGCCGGCCACGCGCCGAGCCCCGAGGGCGGCGCCGACGTGCTGACGCCGCTGCGCGAGGTCTACAACCCCCTGATCCTCCGCGTGCGGACGCTGCCCAAGCCGGTGATCGCCGCGGTCAACGGGCCGGCGGTGGGGATCGGCTGCTCGCTCGCGCTCGCCTGCGACCTGATCGTGGCGGCACGGTCGGCGTACTTCCTGATGGCGTTCGTCAACATCGGGCTCGGACTCGACGGCGGCGCCTCGCAGAGCCTGGTGGAGCGTGTCGGGCACGCGCGGGCGTTCGAGATCGCCTACCTCGGCGGGCGGATCGGCGCCGAGCAGGCCGAAACGTGGGGACTGGTCAACACCGTGGTCGATGACGGCGAGCTGGCAGCGACCGTCGACGCGCTCGCCGGGCGCCTGGCGGCCGGACCCCCGGGGTCCTACGCGGCGATCAAGCGCTCGATCAACGAGCGGGCGTACGCCGGCTTCGCCGAGCAGCTGGACCTGGAGGCGGTGCTCCAGCAGGAGCGCGCCAACTCGAAGGACTTCGCGGAGGGCGTGATGGCGTTCATGCAGAAGCGGCCGGCGCAGTTCACGGGCGAGTGACGGCCGTGGCGCGCGCGAGGGCACGACGATGAGCCTGGCGGGAACCCTGATCGACGCCGTCCGGCGCGACCCCGGTCACGTCGCGATCAAGCTCGACGACCTGGAGCTGACCTACGCGCAGCTCGACGGGGCCAGCGCCCACCTGCTGGGGCTGCTGCGCGCGCACGGCTTCCAGCCCGGCGACCGGGTGGGGTTGATGCTGCCCAACGTCCCCTACTTCCCCGTCTGCTACTACGGCATCCTGCGCGGCGGCGGCGTCGTGGTGCCGATGAACGTCCTGCTCAAGACGCGCGAGGTCGCGTACTACCTGCGCGACTCCGGGGCCAAGCTGCTGATCGCCTGGGAGGGGTTCGCCGAGGATGCGCAGGCCGGCGCCGCCGAGGCGGGCGCGGAATGCCTGCTCGTCGTGCCGGGGGAGTTCGAGCGCCAGATCGGCGCGGCCGAGCCGGTGACCGACGTCCACGCCGCCGACGGCGCCGACACCGCGGTGATCCTCTACACCTCGGGGACGACCGGCCAGCCGAAGGGGGCCGAGCTCACCAACGACAACCTGACGCGCAATGCCGCGGGCTCCGCCGCGCTGTTCCGCATGACCCGTGATGCCGTCACGCTCGGCGCGCTGCCGCTGTTTCACTCCTTCGGCCAGACCTGCGCGATGAACGCGACGATCGCCGGCGGCGGGACGCTGACCCTGATCCCGCGGTTCGATCCTGCCAAGGCGCTGGACATCATCCAGCGCGACCGGGTCAACATCTTCGAGGGCGTCCCGACGATGTACGGCGCGATGCTCCACCACCCCGGACGGGACTCGTATGACGTCAGCACGCTGGTGATGTGCGCGTCCGGCGGCTCGGCGATGCCGGTCGAGCTGATGCGCCGCTTCGAGGAGACGTTCCGCTGCACGATCCTCGAGGGCTACGGGCTGTCGGAGAGCTCGCCGGTGGCCTCGTTCAACCACCCCGACCGCGTGCGCAAGCCGGGCTCGATCGGCACACCGATCGAGGGCGTCGAGATGAAGGTCGTCGACGACGACAGCCAGGATGTCCCGCAGGGCGACGTCGGCGAGATCCTGATCCGCGGCCACAACGTGATGAAGGGCTACTGGAACCGCCCGCAGGACACCGCCGAGGCGATCCGCGACGGCTGGCTGTACACCGGCGATATGGGCCGGGTCGACGAGGACGGCTACTTCTTCATCGTCGACCGCAAGAAGGAGCTGATCATCCGCGGCGGGTACAACGTGTACCCGCGCGAGATCGAGGAGGTGCTCTACGAGCATCCCGCGGTTCGCGAGGTGGCGGTGATCGGTTTCCCCCACGACGAGTACGGCGAGGAGGTCGGCGCCGCGGTCACGCTCGTCGACGGCGCCACCGTCACCGTCGATGAGCTGCGCGACTACGTCAAGCAACAGGTCGCCGCCTACAAATACCCGCGCCGCGTGTGGCTGCTCGACGAGCTGCCCAAGGGCCCGACCGGCAAGGTTCTCAAGCGCGAGATCGAGCCGCCGCAGGACGCTTGAGCCCGCCCGGCGGCGACCGGCCGGCCGAGGATCCGCGGACGTCTGCTGCCGACGTCAGGGTTCGCGCGGCCACGCCGGATGACGTCGCGCTCATCCATGGCTTCATCGTCGAGCTCGCCGTCTACGAGCGGGCGCCCGATCAGGTGACCGGGACGCCGGCGCTGCTCGCCGCCGCGCTGTTCGGCGCGACGCCGAGCGCCGAGGCGCTGATCGCCGAGCTCGACGGCGTCGCGGCGGGCTTCGCGCTGTTTCACGGCACCTTCTCGACGTGGAAGTGCCTGCCGGGGATCTGGCTGGAGGACCTGTACGTGCCGGTCGCGCACCGGCGCTCCGGCGTCGGCCGCGCGCTGCTGGCGCGCCTGGCGCAGCTCACCGTGCAACGCGGCTGCGCGCGGCTGGAGTGGCACGCGCTGGACTGGAACACGCCGGCGCTGGACTTCTACGAGCAGATCGGGGCCGCGCGCCTGTCGGAGTGGGAGCTGCATCGCCTCGACGGCGTCGCGCTGCGCCGGGTCGCCAACGGACCGACGCTCGCCGGCCCGCCGCCCGGCCGGCCGTTCGGCGCGCCGCCCGGCGATCTCACGGGGCCTGGAGGGTGAGCGGCGCGCGCGGGTGATCGTACGCGAGCTCGCGGGCGGTGTACGGGAGCGTGACCCAGCGCCCCGCCGAGTAGAGCCTGGTCATGTTCGCGTACCAGGGCGAGGTCGGATCGGTGGCCTGCGAGTAGGTGAGGATGCCCTGCGAGACCGGCCCGCCGCGAGTCAGCTGGGTGGTCATGACCAGCGAGGAGCCGTCGTTGACCTGACCGTAGGGGCCGCCGTTGACCGGTCCGGCGGTGGCCGGGGTGGCGTCGGGGGAGTAGATCGCGTTGAAGCAGCCCGGCTGCTGGCCGCTGGACGGCTCTCCGGGGCAGCCTGGGATCGGGATCCGGGCGGATTGCGGCGCGTGCTGGACCTGGCGCAGGCTCGCGTCGAGGGCGACGCCGTGAGCCCGCAGGCTGAGCACGGCGTCGGCCAGCCAGGTGAGCGGCGTGGCGGTCGACGAGGTGTTCAGGCCCGACGGCGTCGTCAGCGGCTTGCCCGGATCGAACGCGGTCGCGAAGAAGTGGCTGTCGGTGTCGAGCGCCGCCCACACCGAGAACAGCCAGCCGCCCCGGTCGTCGAGCCTGCCGGTGTCCCGGTAGCCGGCGAGCGCGGCGCACGCGGCCGTGAGCTCGACCGTCTGCCCGTCTGACGCCGGCCGGCGCGGATGGGCGCGGCAGTCGCGGACGAGGTCGGCGCGCACGAGCAGGGCCAGCTCGGAGCGGTCGCTCTCCCACATCGCCTGGAGGGTGGGGATCGTGAACTTCGCCGGGCCCAGCCCGTCGGTGCCGGCCACCCGGGCGGCGATCATCTGGTCGCCCAGGCGCGTGCGGAGATCCTGCGGGGTGTCGGTGAGGCCGATGATCGGCGAGAAGCCGGTCAGCGGATGCGACGGGTTGGCCAGCCAGAACGAGTCGTTGGAGTTCTCGACGTAGTCGCGCCGGAACACGTGCGGGAGCGAGCGTGCGGAGAAGATCCCGCGCTCCGGGGTGCCGGGGACGTCCGCCGGCGCGCACGCGCTGCGCGAGCCGTCCAGGGTGACGACGCGGGCGGCGTCGAACACCAGGCGCGGCACGCCGGCCGGCAGGCAGGCGCTGATCTCGGCGCTGCTCACCGCCGGGGTGGCACCGATGTCGCCGTAGTAGGCGGTGCCGGTGTCGTCGGCGGCGATCGTGTTGAACGTCGGGATCGCCAGCCACCGGGCCTCGACGTCGTAGAGGTCCTTGACCGACGTGGCCTGACCCATCCGCAGGTACTGATCGGCGGTGCGCGGGCCATCCGGGGCGGTGGCGTCATACAGCGCGTAGGCGGTGGAGGTGTTCCACACGTAGGCGTTGCCGGGCACCGACGCGACGCTCACGACCGGCCCCCAGCGCGTCGTGTAGAAGGTGTGGTGGATCGTCCCCGCGCCGGTCGGCACCGCCACGGTGATCCGGCCCATCTTCACCGCGGCGCCGTCGAGCTCGTAGCTCGTCGGATCGCCGGGCACGAGCGCGAGCTGGTAGAGCACGAAGCGATCCGAGGTCGACACGGTGTGCGTCCAGGCGATGTGACGGTTGAAGCCGATGCCGACGAGCGGGAAGCCCATCAGCGTGCCCCCCTCGACGTCATAGCGTCCCGGGACCTCGAGCTGCGCCATCCAGAAGCGCTCGGTCCCGCGCCACGGGAAGTGCGGGTTGGCGAGCACCATCCCGGTGCGCGCGCGGGTGTCCAGCGCCCCGAGACCGACGCCGTTTGAGCCCTGGGGCCGGGCGGCGCTGTCCAGCTGCGCCCGCAGCGCGCCGAAACCGCGGGTCGCGCGCCCGGCCGCGGTCGCGCGCCCGGCCGCCGTGGCGCGCACC
>JBELAG010000110.1:0-16209 GCA_049509055.1 Solirubrobacteraceae bacterium | reverse complement strand
CGGCACGCCGAGCTGGTCGGTCCACAGCAGGTTGACCTGCAGCAGGTTGAGGCCTTGACCGAGCGAGAAGAAGCGGAACGTCGGCGTCGCGTTGCTCACGCAGATCACCGGCGAGACCGCGCTGCCACCCGCACCGATCCGAAGCGAGTCGGCGTTGGTGGTGCCGTCGAACACCAGCGAGGCGAGCGACGAGGTGACCGACGCGCTGCTCACCGACCAGCCGGTCGTTCCGCTGCGAAAGTCGCTTCCGGCGACCAGCGTGTACATCGACGAGTCACCCAGCTTTGCGAACGCCTGCGTTTCGCCGGCCGTCGACACGGTGCAGGCCTGGGCGGCCGCCGGGGCGGCAACGGCGAGCATGGCGGCGCCGATCATCGCGCAGAGGTTCCGCTTGACGCGGGGGCGGGGTATCTGATAGGGCACGACAGACCTCCATGTCTGATAACTACTGAGAGATTGGAAGCTGGCGGCCGGGCTGTCTGCAACGAGACCCCTATGCTTTGCGTCCCCGCCTCACGACGGGTTTGCCGGTGCAGCTAAGCCACTCAATCGGCAATCCGCGCCCGGACTTGAGCCCGGCCCGCCCGGAGGCGACGGAGAGGCTCCGCGGGGACCCGCCGGTCAGCTCGATGAGCGCGACGAGCACAGGGGGCCGGCCCGGGCCACGGCCCGCGAACACCGCGATGTCGATCGCTCCCTGGTCCAGCGAATCGTTGAGTCGTCGCGTGCGATCGAAGCGAAATTGGACTGTGAGCTCCGGACACAGGTCACCGAGCGTGGCGATGACCGGTGGCAGGATCAGGTCCGAGGCGTGCTCGGTCACGCCGACCGTCATCTGCGGCGTCCGGGCGACGGCAAACCGACTCAACGCGCGGTCGTGAGCCTCGAGGATCTGACGCGCCTCGGTCACCAGCGTCTCCCCGGCGCTGGTGAAGCGGGTGCGGCGGCCATCGCGTTGCACCAGCGGGGAGCCGATCACCGCCTCCAGCCGGCGGATGTGCTGGCTGACGACCGCCGACTGAGTGAGGTCGAGGCTGCTCGCAGCGCGGCGAAAGCTGGTGCGGGTGGAGCGCTACGACGGTCCCCTGCCGAAGATCCGCGCCCACGAGCCTCCGCGGATCACCGCGCTGCATCGACGCAGGTCGGCAACCACGTGGCCGCCGACGACCTGACGCAGCTGCCCACCATCGGTCTCTGACCCGATCGCGGCCGTGCCGGCAGGCGCCCTTCGGGGGGCCCGCCCGTTCTCGTGCTCCACCCGGCGTCTCAGGTTTTCGCCGTCGCCGCCGAATCTATCGGCCGGTCTGGCCGCGGTGGCCGGCGCCGCTCGTAAAAGGACATGAGATGACGACGCTGCACGAGCTCCACCGCATCACAGAGGTGAATCTGGAGAACCGCCGTCAGTTCGTTCGCCTGCAGGCAAAGGACGTCGCCGCGCTGGGACGGCTGCGAGGCCGGGCCACCAAGGTCGGGCCGGACATCGTGAGGAGCTTCTACGACCACCAGTTCGGGTTCGCGCCGACCGCCGAGTTCTTCCAGGAGGACGCGGCCGCGAATGCGGTCAGCGTCGCCGACGTGCGCAGCGCCCTGGAGCGCGTCCAGACGCAGTACCTGATGCAGATCTTCGACGAGGCCGCCGGCCCAGGTCAGGTCGCGACCGACTACTTCGAGACGCGGCTCCGGGTCGGGCGCGTGCACAACAAGATCAACCTGCCGCTGAAGTGGTACGTGGGGAGCTACGCGCTGTGGTTTCAGCTCTTCAAGGGCCGGCTGACCCGCGACCATCGCCATCAGCCGGTGCTGCGCGCGCGGGCCGAGCGGGCCTTGTGGTCGGTGTTCAACCTCGACTGCCAAGCGGTGGTCGAGGCCTTCTACTACGACACGTTCGCGTCGCTCGGCGTCAAGCTGGAGGTGATCGAGACCCGCTCGGAGCGCCACGACCTGTCGGATCACGGGGAGCGGCTCAAGGGCACGATCTCCAAGCGCCTCGATGCCGTGATCGACGTCTCGGGCAGCGTTGTCGGCTCGTCGGAGTCGATCTCGCGCAGCTCCCGGGAGGCCAGCCGAGCGGTCGCCGAGGCCGCCGGCGCAATCACCGAGGTCGCGACCGGCGCCGAGAGCCAGGTGCAGATGGCCGAGTCGGCGCAGACGGCCGCCGAGCACGTCACCGCGACGATCCGGCGCGCCGCCGACCAGGCGCGCAGCACGTCGGCCGAGGCCGCGGCCGCGCGCGAGGCCGCCGGCGAGGGGCTCAAGGCCGCCGTCCACGCGAACGCGGCGATGGTCTCGCTGCAGGAGGGCTCTGAGCGCGTCACCGGCGCGATCGAGTCCCTGGCCGGCAAGTCCGAGCAGATCGGCACGATCGTGGCGACGATCACCGGGATCGCCGATCAGACCAACCTGCTGGCGCTCAACGCCGCGATCGAAGCCGTCCGCGCCGGGGACCAGGGCCGCGGGTTCGCGGTCGTCGCCGATGAGGTGCGCAAGCTCGCCGAGGAGTCGCAGGCCGCCGCCGGGGAGATCCGGTCGCTGATCGAGGCGATGCAGGTCGAGACCCGCGCGGTCGTCGAAATCGTCGAGTCCAGCGCCGCGCGCACGCAGGAGAGCGCGAGCACCGTCGAGCAGACGCGCATCGCCTTCCAGGGCATAGGCGATGTCGTCACCCGGATGAGCGAGCAGATGGAGGCGATCGCCGCCGACTCCGAGGACGTCGCTCAGTCAGCCGCCACGAGCTGAGGCGCCTCGAGCGGGAACGGACCACTCGCGGCTGACTCAACGTCAGCCGGGGTCGGGCGATAACCCGGCGTAAGCGTTCGATGCAAGCAACACAGATGGGTGGTCCAATGCGGTTCTTCAGAGATCTGTCGGTGCGGGCGAAGCTGTTCGGCGGTTTCGCGGCGGTGCTCATGCTCACTGCCGTGCTGGGCGTCGTGCTGATCGCGCAGATCGGCAGCGTCAACGCCGGTGGCGTGTACGTCGGCACCAACTCGATGCCCAGCGTGCGCGACACCAAGCAGATCGGACTGGATGTCACCGACTACCGCCGCGCCCAGCTGCAGGCCCTGATCGAACGCTCGTCGCGCCTGATCACCGCTGATCTGGCGCAGGCACACGTCGACGCCGCGCAGATCACCGCGCTGCTGAAGGACTACGGTTCGATGGTCAGCAACGCCACCGACGCCCGGATGCTGCGTGCCGTCGCGCACGACTGGTCGGCGTATCAGTCGGCCACCACCGAGCTGAACACGATGGCTCGCGATGCCAGCCTGTCGGTGGCCGCGATGGCCGCCACCTCAGACCAGACGCAGCAGGCGTTCCTGAGCCTCCAGCAGGAGACCAACACCTGGGCCGGCGACAACGTCCAGTGGGGTAATCAGAAGCTCGCCAGCGACAGTTCGACATACAGCACCGCCCGGACGCTGGGGATCGGCCTGCTGGTGCTGGCGATCGCCGGCGGCATGGGAATCGCGTTCCTGGTGTCGCGCCAGATCCGCGGAAGCGTGATGGCGATCCTCGAGCGCCTGGACATGCTCAAGGTCAAGGGCGCCGATCAGCTCAGCGAGGGCCTGAAGTGGCTTGCCGAGGGTGACATCACCCATGAGTTTCCGATCACGAGCAGTCCGATGAGCGATTTTCCCGGTGACGAACTGGGAGACATCCAACGCTCGACCGAAGAGCTGCGCGACCGCGTGGTCGCGTCGCTGCTCTCCTACAACGAGACCACCCAACGTCTGCGCGACACGATCGGACGCGTTGCGCAGACGGCCGAGAGCGTCGGCGCGTCGTCGCACCAGATGGCCGCAACGTCGCAGGAGGCCGGAAGGGCCACCGGCGAGATCGCCCACGCCGTCGGCGACGTCGCCCACGGGGCCGAGCGCCAGGTTCGGATGTCCGAGACCGCCAGACACGCGGCCGAAGACGTCGCCCGCGCGGTGACCGAGTCCGCGCAGCAGGCCAATCAAGCGGCGGAGGTCGCACACCAGACACGCCAGGTGGCCCAACAGGGCGTCGAAGCCGCCGCCCAGGCCAACGACGCGATGCAATCGGTTCAGGACTCCAGCCAGGCCGTCAACGAGGCGATCCGAGAGCTGGCGGGCAAGTCTGATCAGATCGGCCAGATCGTGCAGACGATCACCGGCATCGCCGAGCAGACCAACCTGCTGGCGCTCAACGCCGCGATCGAAGCCGCCAGAGCCGGCGATCAGGGCCGAGGGTTCGCGGTCGTCGCCGAGGAGGTCAGAAAGCTCGCCGAGGACTCGCAGAACGCCGCTCAGGAGATCTCGGTGCTGATCGCCGCGATCCAGTCAGACACCACCAAGGCCGTCGGCGTCGTCGAAGACGGCGCTCAACGCACCCAGGACGGCGCCGCTGTCGTGGAGAAGACGCGCGCGGCATTTGAGCTGATCGAAACATCGGTCGACGACATGACGGCCCGGATCGAGCACATCGCGGCGGCATCGCATCAGATCGCCGCGAGCGCGCAGAGCATGCAGGACAGCATCGCGGAAGTCGCCGCGGTCGCCGAGCAGTCCTCGGCATCAACCGAGGAGGTCTCCGCGTCCACCCAGGAGACATCCGCGTCGGCCGAGCAGATCGCGGCCTCGGCGCAGGAGCTGTCGGGCAACGCCGACACGCTCAACGAGCTCGTCTCACAGTTCAAGCTGAACGACTGACCCTCACGTCAGACGCCCCGCCGCCGCCCCACGAGGACAGCGTGCTGCCCGACGCGCCCGCACCACCGCCGTCATACCCGCCCGTCGGCTGCCCGCCGACACCGCCCACCTCGACGTCGAGAACCTCGCCGGGCGTCACCCCAAGCACCCGGACGCCGTTGTTGTCGATGCCGTCACCGCCGCCGGTTTCGCCGCTGCACTTGACGGTTGGCCCTCAGCGGCGCAGCGTCGTCAGACGGTGTGGGTCCGCGCGAGCCGCAATCCTCGCCGAACATCGGTACATCGGGGATGACTACGGATCGGTGTCACGGACCCGCCAGAGGACGGTTGGACTGTCGGACTCGAGCAGTCGCTGCTCGATGTTGTTGAGCTCGCCACGAACGATCACGGGCCGCCGGCGGCGAAACGCCGCCGACGCGACGCCCGCGGTCGGTGCGGGCGCGAAAACCCCGCCCGGCGTCGACGAGCTCGACCCGCACGTCGCGCTGCGCATCCGCCACGGCTCGTGAAGCTCCATGGTGAACCGCGGGCGATTATGATCCCGCTGGGGTGCCCTTACCAGGTCGGATCGCCTACCGCGCGCAGCATGACGTGCGCACAGAGCCCGCAGCGCGCGCCGGCCGCGCGGCGCGCGTCGCCTTCTCGGCGCTGATCCTGCTGCTCGCGGCGGGGGCGGCCGTTCTCGGCTTCTCGCTCGCCCGTCATGGCAGTGCGAGCCCGCGACCGGGCCCGGTCGACCGCACGGCGATCAGCGGCCCGCTCGAGCTCACCTACGCATCGGTGTGGCGACCGGCGACGTCGCCGGAGCCGGCCCGCCTCGGCCTCGTCGACGCGGTCGTCCTCGCGTTCTCTGACGGCACGGGGCGCATGTTGATCGTCGGGCGCCTGGCCGCCCCGAACGGCGAGGTGCTCCCACGCGCCTTGGTGGGGTCTCTGTCCTCGGCGTCCGTACCCGTGACGATCGCCCTGGGGAGTTACGAGTTCTACCGGTATGCGAACGTCGTGCCGCCCGGGGGCAGCGGCACCGAATCCGTCTACGCGATGCCGACGACGGTGGGCACGGTGCTCGGCCTGTGTCTGGCCCCGGTCTCGAGCGCGAGCTTCGCCGGCGCCTGCGAGCGGACGATCGGCACGCTACGGCTGTCGTCCGGGCGAGTGCTCTATCTCGGTCCCACCGCCGGCTATGCGTCCGCTCTCAACACGGCCATCCAACGCTTGAACGTCAGGCGCGCCGCGCTCGCCGCGCGCCTGAGCACGGGATCGTCGTCGGTGGCGCAGGCCGACGCCGCATCGGCGCTGGCGGGCGCGTACACGCGAGCCGCGTCGACCCTGTCGGGGTTGGCCCCGGGCTCGACCGGCTCGGCCAACCAGTCGGTGGTCGCCGCCCTGCGCGGCAATGCCGGGGCATACACCGCCCTGGCGCGTGCCGCCGCGGCTCACGACAGGCCGGCCTACGCCGCGGCCGCACAGGCGCTGCAACGAGCGGCGGGCGCCCTGCATAGCGCCTACGACGTGCTCGTCAGCGACGGTTACCGGCTCAACTAGTGGGGGCTCTGCCCCAGGACCGGAATCAGCCGCCACCGGAGCCGGTGCCCGTGCTGTCTCCCCCGCTGCCGCTCCCGCTGTGCGCCGAACCGCCGCTTCCCCTCCCGCTCTGCGCGCCCGAGCCGGTTCCCGAGCTCGGCGAACCGCCGCCGACCGGTGTCGGGGATGTCGTCAGGGTCGGCGCCGGCGGGGTGGTCACGCGCGGAGTGGTGACCGGGGTTGCGGCCACCGGTGGGCTCCCTCCCGTCGCCGGGGCCGGCGACGTCCGGCGCTCCGACGCCCCGGCGTGCGTCGTCGCGGCGGGTGCGCGATGGCGGACCCGTCGGATCCGTGGAGCGGCCCGCAGCGACGGCACGGCCGCCGCCGACGCCACGGCGACGACCTTCGGCGGGGCGCCGAGCAACCGCGCCGCTTGAGCCTGCGCGTGACCATGCGACGCCGGAGCGGTCGTTGCGCCGACGACGTAGGCGAGCCCGAACACGACGCCTGGGACGGCCAGCAGCGCCAGGAGGGCCAGCGATCGACGATGGCCGGCGGTGGCGGTGGCGGTGGCGGCGGCGGTTGCGGTGGCGGTCATGGCAGGTCGGTCGATTCGCGGTGCCGGCCACGCGGGGGCCGGTGTGCTCCGCGCTGGATCTGGGGACCGAGCGGGGGACCCATGATAGGTCCAGAGGCGGTATCATCGCGCGTTGACCAGCGGCAGGCTGGTTCTGGGGTTCGTCAGCACCGACGTCTGAGATTGGAGGAGGCATCCTGCGAGCAGCTCGCGGTCTGATCGTTTTCGCATCGTCGGTCCTACTCGTGATGCTCGTCTCGGCCACGACCGCCGTCGCGCAACCGAGCGGCCCACCTCCGACGATCATCGCGCTGTTCAGACCGCCCGAGGTCGGCGATCTGCTCGTCGATCAATCCGGGAGGTGGAACGGCGCCCCGGTCACCGTCACGATCCAGTGGCTCGACTGCCACGGCACGAGTTGCAGTCCCGTGGCGGCCAACGGCAACAGCCTGGCGTACACCGTGGCGACGAGCGACATCGGCTCCACGATCGAGGTCCAGGAGACGGCGACCGACGGCTCCGGTAACACGGCCTCGCTCGACTCGGCGCCGACGCTGGCCGTCCTGGGCCCGCCTGCCAACGTCAACCCGCCCACGATCACCCCAACCGGCCCCGTCGCGCTCGGCGACGTCCTCACCGCGCACACCACCCCCGCCGACTGGACGAACAGCCCGGCCAGCTTCGCCTACCAGTGGCTTGACTGCAATGCCTCCGGCGGCAGCTGCTCCGATGTCGCCGGCGCCGGCACCGGCACCAATCGGACGTACACGGTCACCGCCGGCGACGCCGGCTCCAGGATCGCGGTCCAGGTGACGGCGTCGAACCGGAGCGGCATGAGCGCGCCGGCCCAGTCGCTGGCCACCAGCACGGTGCCCGGCGCGGGGCCCAGCAACCTCACACCCCCGACCATCTCCGGCACGCCGGCGCAGGGCCAGCAGCTGACCGTGACGAGCGGAACGTGGACCGACAGCCCGACCATCGCCGACCAGTGGATGCGCTGCGACGCGGCGGGCGACAACTGCGCGGCGATCGTCGGTAGCGTTGGCGCGACCTACACGCTCGGCTCGGCCGACGTCGGGAACACCATCGAGGTCCAGGAGACCGCCACCAAGAACAGCGCCAGCGGAGGGCCCGTGTTCTCCGCCCACACCGCCGTGATCACCGCCCTCTCGCCGTTCACGCCGCCCACCTCGGCGACTGCCACGACCACGTCGCTGGTGACCGTGCCCACGAATCCGATCACCGATCAGTCCGTCACCCTCGTCGCCACGGTGACCTCCGGCGTCTCCGGCCCGGATGTCTCCGGATCGGTGAGCTTTCAGGCGAGCGGCACGCCAATCAGCGGGTGCGCCGCCGTGGCCGTCTCAAGCGCCGTCGCGACCGCGATCGTTACCTGTGAGGCGACGTTCTCGGCGACGGCGTCGCCCGACGCGCTGACGGCGGCCTTCACGCCGGCAGCCGGAGCGAGCCTCGCCGGATCGGCGAGCGGCGCCATCTCGCTGACGATCGGATCCGCCCCGACATCCATCACGCTGCGCGCGCCCGGCCGCACGGCGCTGACGGGCGCAAACGTCACCTACACAGCCACCGTCAACCCGATCCTGACCGGCCCGTTCCAACCCACCGGATCCGTGAGCTTCTTCGATCACGGCCGGGCCATCCCGTCCTGCCAGAGCGTCCCGCTGACGGTGAGCGGCGGCATCGCGTCGGCCCGCTGCGCGATCCGGTACGCCAAGGCGGCCAGCCCGACGATCACCGCCAGCTATGGCGGCGATGGCGGCTTTGGCGGATCGACGTCGCACCCGGCGAGCGTGACCGTCCGACCCCGTGGGCCGACGGTCCTCGGCACGATCACCGCCAAGACGCGATGGACCTATTTCTTCACGGTGACCTACACCAAGTTCACCTCAATGAAGATCCACAGCCTCGCGTCGGGCTCCAGGATCCTGCTCTTCTGCCACAGCGGCGGCTGCCCGTTCGCCCGCCGCTCGCTCATCGTCCAGACCAAGTCGTGCGGCAAGCGCCCAGCGTGCATCGCCGAGAAGGACCAGGTCGTCGACCTGTCGCGACTCCTGCGCGGCCGGCGACTGGCGGTCGGCGCGGTGCTGACGGTCGAGCTCACCCGGCCCCAGTGGGTCGGCAAGGCCTACGTGATCACGATTCGATCCGGCAGCGATCCGTCCGATCGGATCGAATGCCTCAAGCCTGGCTCGACGCGGCCCGGCGTCGGCTGCTGAACCGAGCCGCTCAGGCTGGGGTTGGTGGCGGGGCGGTCCGGGGCCAGGCAGACCATTCCGTCGCTGAAGCCGGCGGAGCCGATCCCGAAGGCTGCGTTGAACCGGTCGAGGTTGACGAGGGTCAGCAGAGCGGTGATCTCGACGAGCTGTTGGTCACTGAAGTGCTCCTTGAGGCGGGCGAAGAGCTCATCGGTGACCTCGACCGGCGTGCGCATCACCGCGACGGTGTAATCGAGCGCCAGCTTCTCGCGATCGGTGAACAGGTCGCTGTCGCCGTAGCGGGGAAGCGCGAGGAGCTCGTCGTCCGCTTGACCATCGGCCCAGCCTGGCTCTGCGATACGCCTGGGATGCGTCCCATTGGCCATCTCCTGTCACATTGGTCGGTGTTCGGGGGTCTATGCCTCATGACCCGCCAGCACGGCACGGTGTGACAAGCATGGACGAACTGGAGTTGGCCAGCCGATTTGACCGCCGGCGTCCCCAGCTGCGCGCGATCGCTCACCGCATCCTGGGCTCGGTCAGCGAGGCTGAGGACGCTGTCCAAGAGGCGTGGTTGCGGCTGCGGCGCAGCGATGTCGAGCAGATCGACAGCCTCGAGCGGTGGCTGACGACGGTCGTCGCGCGGATCTGTCTCAACATGCTGCGCTCTCGGCGAACTCGCCGCGAGCAGCCACTTGAGAACTTGGTTCCGGAGCCGATCATCGACGACCCCGCGGTCGGGACCGACCCCGAGCACGAAGCGCTGCTTGCCGATGCGGTCGGGATCGCGCTGCAGGTCGTGCTGGACACTCCGTCCCCCGCCGAGCGCCTCGCGTTCGTGCTGCACGACATGTTCGCCGTCCCGTTCGACGAGATCGCGAGGATGATCGACCGCTCACCACAAGCGACCCGCCAACTCGCCAGCCGCGCCCGCCGCCGCGTGAGCGAGGCGGCACCTGAACCAGACCCCGACCTGACCCGCCAGCGCGCCGTCGTGGACGCCTATTTCGCTGCCGCCCGAGAGGGCGACCTCGACCCGCTGGTGGCGGTCCTCGACCCCGACATCGTGCTGCGCGCTCACCGCCGCGACGACCAACCGCTCGAGCTCCATGGCGCCAAGCGGGTCGCGCGGGGTGCGATGGCAGCCCGCCGGTTCGCGGCCTACGTCCGTCCCGCACTGCTCAACGGCACGGCCGGCGTCGTCGCATTCGACGGCGAACGACCATTCGCGGTGCTCGCGTTCACCATCGTCAACGATCGGGCAGCAACGATCGACGTCTTCAACGACCCCGAACTGGTCGCCAAGCTCGACATCCGCGGAATCACCGCCTGAACACCCCGTCTCGGGACCATGGGGGTTGAGCGGTGCCGATGCAGATCCGGACGTTTGACCCTCCCTTCGGCGACGAGGTCGACCGTTGTTCGTCGCCGCGGCGAGAGCGCGGGCTGGCCTCAGCCCTGCAGATCGCCGAATCCGGGCTCGCAAGGCCGTACTGGTGGTTCGGCGGGTTCGCCGGCGCCCGTCCTGACGCCGCCAAACGCCGCGTAATTGGGCGCCGGGCGGGGTGCTGCCAGGAGCTTCGGCCCGCCCGGGATGGCTCACCGTGGCGCTGGCCGCACGCGCCCCGGGTTGGTTCGGCGTGGGGAACCGTCTTCATGTCAGACATGAATTGGGTTCCCAGGCCCCGCCTGGGGCCCACTCCGGGCGCGGGCCTCGGCCCCGGCCCCGCTCATGACCGTCCCGGTTTTCGTTGGTTCGGGTCGTGGTCCCGTTGCGCGATCCGCTCCTCGTCAGTGATCAGCAGCCGCAGGGTCGAGCGCCGGCGGCCGTCCGACGAACCGTTTCCGGAGGACCCCAGCTCTCGCAACCGGGCGAGGTCACAAGTCTGCCTCGGCGCGAGCACGGTGGTGAGCGACGCATCGGTCGTCGCGATTGCAATCAGGCCACGTCGTTGGCGCGAGGAGCGAGGCCCGGTCGGACCGGTGGTCAGACGGCAACGATCGTCTTGGTGCTGCCGCCGCGGAGATGGTCGTTGAGCGCGGCGGCAGCGTCGTCCATCGGGGCGAGGACGGTGGTGACTCGCTCGGGCGCGAGCTTTCCGTCGGTGATGAGACCGAGCACCCCGGGGATCAGCGCGCGAGCGTGGGAGCGGGCGACGACGAGTGTGGCGTTGCGCCCGAACATGGACGCGGTCGGGATGCGCGAGAGGGCGTGTAGCGAGCCGGCGGAGGAGCAGATGCCATCGGGCGAGGTGAGCTCGAGCGCGCGGCGCAACCCAGTGGGAGTCGCGGAGATGTCGGCGACGAGTGGCGCGGGCGCGAGCGCTCGTGCCTGTTTGGGAGTCACAGCGGCGAGTCCGAGGTGCTCTGCGTGCGCGCGCACGGCGGTGCGGGCGTCGATGACCGTCACGTCGCTGACGCCGAGCGCCCGGGCGGCAAGGCCGGCGTAGAGCCCGACGCTGGCAGTGAACAGGTGGCGCTGTGACTGCGCGCCGACGATGATCATGCGGGGTGCGTGACCGGCGGCGAGCAGCCCGGGCAGGTGCGGGGCAACGTGGCGGTAGCCGTCGGAGACGTTGTCGGCAACGCTCGCCGCCGTGGCCGGCTCGATCCCGGGCGGAAGTGCGACGAGCATCCCATCGGCGTAGGGGACCGCGAGCTCGTCGGCTACCGCGCCGCCCCAGTGACCGCCGGAGACACCGAAGCCGTACATCGCGATCGGTGCGACCGTCTGACAGTTGCCGGTGCGACCGGCACGGCAGGCCGCGCACGCACCGCACGAGATCTGAAACGGGACGACGACGCGCTGGCCCGGCCGACAGTTGCAGACATCGCTGCCGACGGCGAGCACCTCGGCGACGCACTCATGCCCGAAGTGCAGCGGCACGAGGAAAGGGGTGGCGCCAAGTCCCATCGGGCGGTCCAGATCGCAGGTCGCGACCGCCAGTGGTCGGACAACGGCGCCGAGCGGGCCGGGCGGAGCCGGCGCCGGAACGCTGCGCCACCGCAACCGGCCGCCCGGCATCAGCGTGAGCGCACGCATCCGGGCGCGCGACGGGCGCACGCGCTGTCGGGTTGCGTCCACGAACGCCGCGCGGAGTCGCCGGACGCGTTGCTCGGCCTCGCGCTCGAACATGACCCGCCCCGCGACCAAGCCCGCCGGGTCAGCGAGGGCGCGTGTCTGACGCAGCCACCAACGAGCGCTCATCGCCGTCCAGTATCGCCGCTCGCCGCTCGGCTCGCCAGACGGCGATCCGAACCCAGCAGGTGGTCCTCGCCAAAGCGCCGAGATGCACGCGCGACGCCATCGCTCGCGCAGGTTGCAAAGACCGCCTCGGCCAGCGAACTGCTGGTCCGAAGCCTGCAATGCGGTTCTGTTGTCCGGCGGCGGTGATCTCGTGAATGTGGGCGTGGAGTTCGTCGACCGCGGCGCCGATTCGCGCGAACGCTTCGCGGGATCGTTCGATCGTGGCTGCGCCGTCGTCGGTGCGTTGGGCGCCGTCGCGGACGGTGTCCACGACGCATTGGGTCTGCTGCTGGATCTCGCCGATCAGCGCCGAGATGCCGGTGGCGGCGCCCCGTGATTCCTCCGCTAGTTTCCGGACTTCCTCAGCGACGACGGCGAACCCTCGGCCGTGCTCGCCGGCGCGTGCGGCCTCGATCGCGGCGTTCAGCGCAAGCAGCTTGGTTTGCTCGGTGATTGCGGTGATTGCGGTGATGGCGTCGACGATCGAACTGATCTGATCGGACTTGGATGCGAGCGCGACGATCGTTTCGCTGACCTGGGTTGACACCTCGTGCACCGATCGCATCGCCTCGGGAGCGGGCGCTCGGCTCCCGAGTGAGCTGGTCCGCTTGTTGTCGGTGGAGAGCGACGCCGGCGATGACCAGGGCGATCCCGGCGATCTCGATGCGTGTGGGGATCTGGGTCAGGACGATGACCCCGATGATCGTCGCGATCGCCGGTAGGAGCGCGACCATGGTCGCGTACGTGGCGCGTGGTAGCCGGGCCATCGCGAGCTGGTCGGTCACGTACGGAATGACCGATGAGGAGATGCCGACGCCGATCCCGGCGAGCAGCGCGGTCGGTGCCGTAAACGCGGGCAGCGCCTGCCAGCCGCCGATGGGGGTTACGACGACGGCGGCGATCAGCATCGCGGCCCCGAGGCCGTCGATGCCACTGAGCTGGGGGCGCTTGGCGACCCGGTCGGCGAGCACGATGTAGACCGAGAACAGCAGCGCGTTGGCGAACGCGAATACGAAACCGAACGTCGAACCACCGAGCTTCACCTGAGTGAGCAGATACACGCCCGGGATCGCGAGCGCCAGCGCGATCACGTTGCGCGCGGTTCGCGCGCCGAGCGCGGCGAGCGCGATCACAGGCAGAAACTCGATCGCCGAGACGGTCGCGAGGGGCAGGCGGCTGATCGCCGTGTAAAAGCAGGCGTTCATCGCCGCGAGCGTCACGCCCCAGAGGACCAGCAGCTTCCGAGCGTCGCGATCGATGTCGCGCAGCCGGCGCCACGGCCGCCGCCACAGCGCAAAGATCACCGCCGCCGAAGCGATCCTCAGCCAGGCGACTCCCAGCACTCCCACGCGTGCGAACAGCAGCACCGCAAATGACGGGCCGAGGTAATGAAAGGTCGCGCTGACCAGGAAGTAGGTTTCCGGGGGCGAGGTCTCGATCCTCCGCCCGACGCGACTGCGTGCCGCCTTCCGCGGTGGCGCCGTCATGCCCATGACCGGTGACAGTTTGAGCGGCTGAGCGACGGATGTACATAGGCATTGATAGGTAGAATCTCAGGTATGCCTGAGAAACGAAGACGAAATGCCCGGAATGCCGACGGTGGTCTCTTGGATGAGATCAACCTGCGGCTGCTGGCCGAGTTGCAGGCCGATGCTCGGCTCAGCCTCGCCGAGCTCGGGCGACGTGTCGGACTCTCCTCACCGGCTGTCGCCGAACGACTCGCGCGGCTGGAGCAGGAGCAGGTGATCCTCGGCTACCACGCCCAGCTCAACCCTCGCGCGCTGGGCTTTCAGTTCAGCGCCGTGATCCGCTCAAGACCCGGGCCGCGGCAGGTGAAAGAGGTCGGCGAGCTGGCCAAGCGAACCCCCGAAGTCGTCGACTGTCGCCGGATCACCGGCGAGGACTGTTACATCATGACGATTCACGTGCGTTCGGTCGAACACCTCGAGGAGGTCATTGACCGCTTCGTCCCGTACGGGCAGACGACCACCTCGATTATCCAGTCAGCACCCGTCCCCGCGCGCGGGATCGATCTCACGCCCGGAACCGACAGCTGATTGCTTGCCCAGTCAAGCCGTACGGCTCCGGATTGTGCCGCGGGTGTCGTGCCGTTGTCTTGGACCTGTGGACGTCTGTGCCGCCGGCGTCGACGAACGAGCGCTGCCGGCGGCGAAGGTCTGTCCGGCGCAGTTGTTCTCGCTGGGGTTGTCGTTGGTGACGCTGCCGGAGACGACGATGATCGGGCTGGGCCCGGGATGGGAGTGCCAGCCGGTGCTCCGGCCGGGGGCGACGCTGTTCTGGACGACGTAGAGGTCTGAGATCCCGAAGGTCCGCAGCAGCGTCAGCCGCCCGTGGCAGGCCCGGTGGCCGGGGCGGTGCGGTTGAGGCTGAGGATCTTGGTCGGTGGGATGGGCGCTTTGCTGATCGTGGTGGCCAGCCCGGCGGGTGGGGTCGCCGCATGCTGGGTCGGGCGATTGGATTCAGGGTTGTCGATGTCGAGAGTCGCGAGCGCCAGGGCGTGGCCGGCAGTGGTGGAGCCGCCCATCGCGGAGATCTGACCGTCGACGCAGGCCGCGCCGGGCATCGCGCGGGCGGTCGACACCGGCGCCAGCACGCGCCAGCGGTTGGTTATCGGGTCATACGCCTGCAAGGTGTTCAGCGCTGCTCGGCATGGCCGGCCGGTGGTGCCACGAGCCGGATCTGACCAGCAGCGCACGGCGGCCGGGCGGAAGTTACGCTCGTGGTCCATCGTCGAGAAAGGAAGCGGTCATGTCGGAGTCACATACCTATAAGATCGTCGAAGTTGCTGGGACATCGCCCGACGGAGTGACCGAGGCCATGCGAGCGGGGGTAGCGCGCGCCGCCGAGACGTTGCGCCAGGTCGACTGGTTGGAGGTGCGCAGCATTCGCGGGCACGTCGAGGACGGTCAGATCGCCCACTTCCAGGTGGAAATGAGGATCGGCTTCCGACTCGAGGACCAGTGATCGCGCGCGCAGGTCGCCTGCCGATAGCGGCGACGCGGCCGACCCCGAGACAGTCGGCCGTGTTGGGTTGGGTCCGCCTGACGCTCCGGGACGCCGCCACAGAGGCGCGCAGGCGTTTCCGCGCGTCCAGGCAGATCGACGCCTCGAAGACTGGCCGGTGCTGAAGTCCACACGCAGCGCAGTCACCGTGCGCTCCACCGGCGTGGAGGTCTACCAGAGGGCCGGCCGACGCTACGCGGAACGTGTCCAAGCGAACAGCTGAGCGCTCTCAGGAAAGGACGGGCGTGTGCGTGACGATGATCTGCAACTCCTCGTGACGTGAGGTGTAAGTCGCCAGATCAAGCTGCTTTTGGGTGCTCAGGCCGATGTAGATGACACCAGCGATCCCACGCTGGGGCGACGGCGGTTGAGCCAGAGACACTTTCAGTGCGTGCCCGCCCGGGCCGATAGCTGCTTGCAGCGTCTTGCGAAGCGCGGTGCCGATCTGCCAGCGGGTCAGGTCCCTGCCCTCGGCCAGACCGTTGAAAATGAACGCCTGCTCGGCGGCGGAACCGTCGTTTAGCGTGGTCACGGCCGATTGGTAACTGACTTTCTGGATGGATGGTGCGGCGGCGGCGAGGGTTGCTGCGAGGAGCGACACGAGCGCGACCAGCAGAACGCAGGTGCGAGTGCGACGTGGGGGTTTGCCGCGACGCACCGGCGGGCGCTTCAGCTGTCGCGGTAGCGCGCCACCGTGAAGCCGATCAGGGTGGGGACGTGGACCGCGTAGACGAGCAGCGATAGGCTCAGCACGATGAGCGGGCCACCGCTGACATGGTTACGAACGAAGACGAACTCGATCAGGCCGCCCGTGACCAAATAGGCGAGCAGCGCCCAGCGGGCCACGGCAAAGAATGCGTCCCACGCGAACCCCTCGACGCGGGCGAGAGAGATGACGTTGCCCACCATCAACAGAGCCGACAGGACGAGCAGCACGACGGCGGGTGC
>JBELAG010000011.1:0-37563 GCA_049509055.1 Solirubrobacteraceae bacterium | reverse complement strand
GATTCGAGAGAGAGTTTGCGGAGTTCAGGCGCCGGCAACGCCAGCGGGGGCCGGGACGGGCGCGGCGGCGCTGCCTTCATCGAGGTCGAGCAGGACGTTGTCGGGGTGCTCGATCTTCCACCCCGGCTTCTTGATCTTCTCGATGATGAACGGCGGCGTCGAGCAGACGATGATCAGCCCGAACATCACCGCGACGTAGATCGGCGTCGGCCAATGGCTGACCCCGCTCGGCGGGACGAACCCAATGACCAGCGAAAACAGCGACCCGACGATCCCGACGCCCGCGACGATCCAGATCCCGGCCTTGCCGCCCGGGATCTTGTATGCGCGCGGGGCATCCGGCTGCGTGTAGCGAAGCCGAATCGCGGCCGCGAAGATCAGCACGTACATCATCACCAGGATCTGCGTGGTCAACGCGGTCAGCATCCAGTAGCTGCTGTTGATGCTCGGCACGAACAGGAACATCAGTGCGAACAGCGTACTGAGGATGCCCTGACAGACGAGCACCGCAACCGGCACGTGACGCTTGTTGACGTAATGCAGCTCGGGTGGCAGATCGCCGGTCCGTTCCGACGCATAGAGACCCTTGGACGGGCCCAACAGCCAAGTGCTGATCAACGCGAGCGTACCAAGCCCGACCAGTCCCGACATCAGCTTCGTCGCCCAGGCGCCGACGCCGAGCGCCTTGAAGAACAGCGAAAAGGCCTGCGGAATGCCGGCCACCAAGCTCAGCTTGGCCGAAGGCACGATGAACGCGATCGCGAGCGTGGCGAGAATCGACACGCCGACGATGAGCACCGCCGCGAGGAAGATCGCCCGCGGGAAATCCCGACTGGGGTTCTTCGTCTCCTTCGCGTGGAACCCCGCCATCTCGATCCCCGCGTACCCGAGCACGACACCGACGAAGAACACCATGTGGCTGACGCTCGAGAGGTTCGGCTTGAGCTTCGATGCGCTGAACGGGATCGCCAGATGCCTGCCGGCGAACAGCCAGTAGGCGCCCAGCGCGATCAGCACCACAGCGGGGATCAGCGTGCCGATGATGACCGCCGGGTTGTTCATCCGCATGATCCATTTCTCGCCGAAGAAATTGAGCAGCGTCAACCCCCAGAAGACCGCGAGCATCACGATCACGAGGTAGACCTTCTCGTTCGCGAGGCTCGGCTCGACCACGTAGGCCACCGCCGCAGCGACGAACGACAGCACGGTGGGGAACCAGACGACGTTCTCAACCCATTCAAACCAGATCGCGAGAAACCCTGAGCGATCCCCGAACGCCTCCTTCACCCAGGCGTAGACGCCCCCGGCCCGCGGCCAGCCGGTAGCGAGCTCAGCTGCCACCAGCGCGAGCGGAATGAAGAAGAGAAGCGCGCCGAGCAGGTAGTAGGCGATGCTCGACCAACCGTCCTCGGCGATGCTCGGCATGCTCCGCAGCGTCAGCACAGCGGCGAGGCTGATCAGTGCGATCGACGACGCGCCGAGCGTCCGCGCCCCCGTACCGCTGGATTGCTCGTTGAGCGCGCGCGTCACCGCGGGGTGTTCGCTGCGACGAAGATGAAAGGCGGGCATCTCGATAACTCCAATTTCTCAAAGGGGCGACGCCACAAGCGCGCCCCTGACGCAGGGCCGCCCGAAGCGTGGTGGACAGGCGCACGACCAGAGATCGATGCGCCGACGCCGACCGAGAATTGGAGCCGGAAAATGAGGAGCCGCCGAAGGCTGAGACGGAGCTCGTATCCACCATAGACGGTGCGCCGAGCGGCGACATCCGCCGTTCGCTCGACGGCTCGCTCCGCAGTTATCTGTAGTTGTCGTTCAGGGAGAGGTCCGTGGGGTCGGTCGTCGGTGGGAGTAGCATGCGCGCGTTCGCCTCATTCCTCGGCGAGCGATCGGTCCGGCTTCGACACCTCGATTCTGGACCGAGGCGCGGTTCACGGTCAGCGCGGCGCACGGGCGCGTGGGCTCGGCGCAGACCTCGGCGCGGGGAGTCCCGGCGGTCCGGGGCTCCCCGCTGTGAGGGGTCAAACCGGCCCCAGATCAGATGCCAACCGACATGAATCCCCACTGCTCGTCCTGCCCGCTCTGGGACTGGATCACGATGTTGGCCGTACCTGCGCTGAAAAGGTCGGAGGTCATCGTGAACGGACTCCCGCCGGCCGGGGTGATGGCGGGCATGACTGGCTGGGCGCCGAGTCCGGAGATCTTCAGTTGGTAGTCGCCGGGTCCGAGGTGGGTGACGCTGAACGTCACGCCAGGACTCGTCTCGCTGAAGTACGGCGAGCCGGTCGGCGAGATCAGGGCGTCGGCAACATAGGTCGGGCCGGGGTCTCCCTTCAGGCCCTGCGGCCCCTGCGACCCGGTGTCGCCGGTGACACCCTGCGCGCCTTGCGGTCCGGTCGCGCCGGCGGGGCCGGCGGGGCCGGCTGGACCGGCGGGGCCGGCGGGACCTTGCGCGCCTGCCGGGCCGGCGGGACCGGTCTGGTTCCAGCTGATCAGCCTGTCCTCGCGAGCGCAGCGCGGTGGCGAGGTGGGGCTGAGCTGCACCTTGTACAGCTCGCCGGAGCCGTGGCTCAAGCAGGCTTGATAGACGTTGGGGGATGAGCTGCTCGCCAGGGCGGCGGTCGATCCGCCCGCGGCGATCACCGCAGCGATGATCGTGGCTCGGCGAGCGAGCGAGTGTACGTTCATGAGTGCCTCCGTTGATGTTGATGGTGCTGCTCGACGACGCGATGCGCGTGGCGTCAACGACCGCGACGAGCTCGTCGGCGTCTACCAGGTGTGTCCGACACCGCTGTAGACGCATGATCGGGCGACTGCATTCCATCGCCTCACCAAAACACCTCCGGTGCGTCGGAGCTCAGAGCGATCGCTGGTACTTGGCGAACGCGCGGGAGGCCAGGAATGCGGACACGAGCAGCAGCACGATGAGCAGGCCGACGCGACTCGCGACCAGCCCCCAGTTGGCGCGCTCCATCGCGGCCGAGCGCCCGGCGTCGACGGCCCAGCTGACCGGGTTGAATCTCGCGACGGTGCGGATCCAGGCTGGGAGCAGGCTCTGCTGCATCAGCGCGGCCGACAGGAAGGTGAGCGGTAGTTGCACGAAGGTCACGGCGCCGATCACCGTCTCGCGCTGACGGGCGAGCAGGCCGACGCCGTTGGACAGCGACGCCACCGCCGCTGCGAGCAGGGCCGCGACGAGGATCAGCACCAGAACGCCGATCACGCCTCCTTTGAAGTCGGCTCCGAGGATGAGCGCCAACAGGACGATGAGCACGGTCTGGATCACGACCGTGAATGCGCCATAGGCGACGGTGCCCGCGTTGAGCGCGCCGCGCCATACGGGCGAGGCGAGCATCCTGTCCATCACCCCGCTGTTGATGTCCTCGACAAACCCCATTCCGCTCCAGCCGGCGGAGAACACGGCCAGCATCACGACCACGCCAGGGGTGAGGAAGTTGATGTAGGAGCCATGAAAGCCGGGGATGTCGGCGACCGATTTGAACAACGCGCCGAACAGCAGCAACCAGATGATCGGCTGAGAGAGTGTCATCCCCAGATACGCGGGCTGTCGGCGCAGCACGCGCACCCCGCGCAGATAGACCTGCCAGGTTTGCCTGATCGCGATCATGCCGTCACCTCCTGGGGTTGGTTGTCCGCTTGGCGAAAGGCCCGCCCGGTGTGGCGCAGGTAGACCTCGTCAAGGGAGGGCCGAGCGAGCGTGACCGTCACCGCTCTCACGCCGTGATCCTCGAGGGCAGCCAGGACCGCGGGGATTGCCGCGCCGGCGTCGTGCGCGCGGGCGCGCAGGATCAGGCCGTCAACACGGATGTCCTGCACTGCCGGGACCCGGTCAAGCGCGCTGCGCGCGGCGCCGTCCTGCCCGTCGGCGAGCTGGATCTGGATCGAGTCGCCCTGGAGCTCGCTCTTGAGCTGCTCGGGGGTCCCGAGCGCGACGACGCGGCCGCGATCGATGATCGCCAGCTGGGAGGCGAGCTTGTCGGCCTCCTCCATGTAGTGGGTGGTCAGCAGGATCGTCATCCCCTCCTCACCGGCGAGCCGCTCGATCTCGCTCCACAGGTCGACGCGCGCCTCGGGGTCCAGGCCCGTGGTCGGCTCGTCGAGGAACAGCACGGCGGGCCGGTGCAACAATCCCATGGCGATGTCAAGTCGGCGCTGCATGCCACCCGAGTAGCTGTTGGTCGGTCGGTCGGCGGCCTCGCCCAGCCCGAAGCGCTCGAGCGACTGCGCCACGCGCTGCTTGAGCCCGCGCCCGGTGATCCCATAGAACTCGCCCTGCAGCACCAGGTTCTCGCGCCCGGTGGCCTCCGGACTGGCTCCGTGCTTTTGGCCGACCACACCGATCGACCGTCGCGCGCGCACCGGATCGGCGAGCACGTCGACACCGGCCACGCTCGCGCTCCCGCCGTCAGGGCGTGAGAGCGTGCACAGGACCCGGACCGTCGTGGACTTGCCGGCGCCGTTGGGTCCCAGCAGACCGAAGATCGTGCCCGCCGGGACGAGTAGGCTCACCCCGTTGAGCGCCCTGACGTCGGGCGGATAGGTCTTGACGAGCTCTGATGCCTGGATCGCTGCCTGCATCGCGCCTCCCTGTGCTGGTCGATCGCTACAATGACTTGATCGTGCGATATCTTTAGCATCAAGATATTCGGGTGTCAAGACACAAGCGAGAGCTCTACGAGGAACTGATCGACGAGATTCGCCGGTCGCAGAGCGCGACCGCCCGCTTTGACAATGCCGTGGCCGACGCCGTGGGCCTCAACCGCACCGACACCAACTGCATCGACGTGATCCAGCGCGAGGGCCGCGTGACGGCCGGCCGACTCGCCGAGCAGACCGGCCTCTCCAGCGGCGCGATGACCACGGCCCTGGACCGCCTCGAGCGCACCGGCTTCGCGCGGCGGGTTCGCGATCCCGGCGATCGCCGCCGCGTGCTCGTCGAGCTCACGCCCAAGGCCGCCGAGATCCAGCAGTTCTACAGCGACCACGCGGCCTACGCCGAACGCCTCTACCACCGCCACACGATCGAACAACTCGAACTGCTGCTGCACTTCGTGCGCGAGGGCCGCGAGTTCAACGAGAGCCACGCGGTCGAGCTCGAGCGCCGCAACAGCGGCCGGTGAGCCGATCTCCCGCGTGCGCCTCAGCCCGCGTGCGCCTCAGGCCGCGTCCGTTGCACCTCGGCGTCGCACGAACGCGTCGACCGCCGCCGCCACCAGCAGCACCACCGCGGTCGCCATGAACTCGCCGGCGGCGCTGATGCCCAACGATTCGGTCAGAGTCGTGAGTACGTGTCCGCCCGCGACATCGGCGATCTCGTAACGGGCCGTCTCGGCGATCGGCGCGGTCACATGCAGCGTCGCGCGACCCGCCACCGCGGCTCATTTCGCTGGGCAGCCGCTCGCGTTGACGACATCGATGGAATATGACGGATACGCCGTATAGCGCGAAACCTGCACCACAGCACGCACGGTCAGGGGATGACCAATCGCCAGCGCTCCGAACGGCCCGAAGGTGTTGTCGGTGAAGCTGCCATAGAACGCCCACAGGTGCTTGTGCGGGTTGCGCGAAGTGCCACTGAACGGGTACTGGGTATCGACGAGCTGACCGCCGGAGAGAAATTGGTAGAACGCGGTGGCGTGCGCCGGCTTGCCCTGGTAGCGCGCCGTGACCGTGACCGGCCACCCCTGCTTGCAGTTCGGGTGGTGGGTGCCGGCCGTAAAGGTCGCCGTGAGCGGTCCGTCGCTATAGGAACTGGTCGAAGCGCTCGCGACGCCGGCGGCGACGAGCGCCGCCAAAGTCACGATCACCGGAATCGCCGTGCGTACTCGCATTCGGTGCATCTCCTCTCACTCACAGATCGATCTCCACGCGGCTCGCACACCGCGACTATAACCGCGCCGGACACGCCGCCGTCCGCGAAGCGACGACGGCCCGGTCGGTCGGCCACCGACGGCCCGACGAGAGCAAGCGATCAGACCGCCCGACTCAACGTCATACTGGGAGCTGATGTGGGTGCGAAGGCGACGCCATCCGCGGGCCAGTGGCGCCTCGGCCATCGCTCCCGGCGCCGGGCTGCGGGGTGCGGTCAGGCCGGCCGGGGGCCAACCGCAGCGGAGCTTGATCGCGTGGCCCGCGCTGGCGATGATGACCGTGGGATCGGTCGGCTACCTGGGGTCTGCGCCCGCGACGGCCGTGCTCGGACTCGCCTCCGTCTTCCTCTACGTCCTACCCGCGTTCGTCTTCCTGGTCCCCGTTTCACTGGTCGCGGCCGAACTCGCCTCCGGATGGCCAGACGGCGTCTATAACTGGGTCCGCGAGGGCATCTCGGCTCCGATGGGCCTGCTCGCGGTCTGGTGTGAGTTTGCCCAGACGATCTTCTACTACCCGGCGCTGCTCGCCTACGTCGGCAGCACTCTGGCCTATGTCATCGATCAGCGCCTGGCCGGCAACGGGGTCTACACCGCAGCGATGATCATCGTGCTGTTCTGGGGCGGCGTGCTCGTGTCCTCCCGCGGTGCTTCGCTCGTCGCCGAGCTCTCCTCGAGCGGAACAGTCCTCGGGACACTCATCCCCGGAGCCGTCCTCGTCGTGCTCGGCGTGATCTACCTGGCGCAGGGAAACCATTCGGCGGCACCGGTGAACACCCATCACATCCTGCCGGCATGGAACGGGCTGGCGAGCATCGTCCTGGTCGTCAACAGCTTCTTCACCTACGCCGGAGTCGAGGTCAATGCCGTACACGTCGATGAGCTTCGCAACCCGGGGCGGGACTACCCAAAGTCGATCTTCGTGGCCATGGCGCTCGTCCTGGCGGTCTTCATCTTCCCGACGCTGGCGATCTCCTGGGTGATCCCGGCGAACCACATCAGCTTCACCGCCGGCGTGATGCAAGCGTTCAACCGCTTCATGACACACTTCGGGATCGGCTTCGCGGTGCCGCTGATCGCGATCGCTCTGGCGGTCGGGGCGCTGGCCGGCATGATGTCCTGGCTCGAGGGTCCGTCCGAGGGACTCGTGCGGATCGGACGGGAACAGGGCTATCTGCCTCCTTACTTCCAAAAGGTCAACGGCCACGGCGTCGAGATCCACATCCTCGCCGTCCAAGCCGTCGTGATCACGGTCATCGCGCTGCTCTACGCGTTGATTCCGACCGTTTCCAGTGCCTACTGGATCTTCACGGCGCTGGCCACGCAGGTGTACCTGATCATGTACGTCCTGATGTTCATTGCCGCGGTCCGGCTGCGCCGTGCGCGGCCAGATCATCCGCGCGGATACCATGCGCCTGCGCTGAGCCTGCTGTGCGTGGTCGGCGGGCTGTCATCGGTGACCGCGTTCCTGATCGGATTCGTGGCGCCGTCACAGCTAGGCCACACGAGCGCGCTCGTGTACGCGGGGTTGATCGCGGCCGGGATTCTCGTCCTCGGGGTTGTCCCACCGCTGCTGCTGCACCGCTTCCGCAAGCCGGCCTGGAAGGCCGGCGGGGCGGGCGCCACCACCCGACGCTAGCCCGTCGCCATCGTCCTGGCGATGGCAAGCGGGCGGGCCGGGCCTGCACACCCGAGATCATCCCGGTGAACGCGTCCGTCGCTGACCGTAGTACTGCCCGGCAGGACTGCCCACTTAATCGGGTGACGAGCCGGTCGCGACGGTGTAGAAGCGTACCATTGCATGACGCCCGGAGCGGTGACGACGGATTGCCAGTGATTGTAAGGTCACGGATCGTGCCGTTGCGCCCATGATCTACGGAGGTGATTAGGTAATGTCGGTCGCTTCGCTTGTTCGTCCCGCCCGCGATTGCGCCCCGCGGTTGGCAGATATCGACGCCGAGCGCGCCGGCTACCACGTCGCGGTTCCGGAGCGCTTCAACGCCGTGCTGGACATCGTCGAGCCGTGGGCCTCGGAGGACCCCACCGCGCTCGCGGTGCTGTCGGTAAACGCGTCCGGGGAGGTTGTCGGCGAGGAGTCGGCGGCTGACCTGGCGCGGGCCTCGCGCGAGGCAGCGCGGGCGCTGCTGGACCTCGGGGTCAAGAAGGGCGACCACGTGTTCGTGATGTTGCCGCGGATCCCGGAGTGGTACACGGCGCTGCTCGGCGCAATGCGGATCGGCGCGGTGCCGATGCCCGGACCGAATCTGCTGACCCCCAAAGACATCCGATATCGCCTCGATCAGACCGGCGCGACCGCGGCGATCACCGACGAGGCGGGCGCTGAGAAGGTCGACTCGGCCGCTCCGGGTCTGCCGACCCGTCTGTGCGTGGGCGGCGCGCCCGACGGCTGGCTGTCGCTTGCCGAGCGCTGCCGACTGGTCGGGGACGGCGAGACACCGGTCGACCCGACCGATCGCGACGACCCGCTCCTGCTGTATTTCACCAGCGGTACGGTCGCCTATCCGAAGATGGTCCAGCACCCCCAGTCCTATGCGCTTGGCCATATCGGCACCGCGCGCTTCTGGCAGGACCTGCGTCCGGGCGATCTGCACTGGACAGTCACCGATACCGGGTGGGCCAAGGCAGCGTGGGGCGGGCTGTTTGGGCAGATGCACGAGCGCGCGGCGATCCTCAACGTGGCGCTGGGTTCCCCTGACCCCGAGACGATCTTCGCGATCCTCGCCCGCCATGGCGTAACGTCCTTCTGCGCGCCGCCGACGCTGTATCGACGGCTGGTCGGCCAGGATTTCTCCAAGTACGACCTCTCAGCTCTTCGGCATTGCACGAGCGCCGGCGAGCCGCTGAACCCCGAGGTGATCCGCGAGTGGCGACGGGGCACGGGTCTGACCATCTACGACGGCTATGGCCAGACAGAGACGACATGCCTGATCGCCAATTACCGGACGTTGGAAGTTCGCCC
Source organism: Solirubrobacteraceae bacterium (assembly GCA_049509055.1). Lineage (GTDB taxonomy): Bacteria > Actinomycetota > Thermoleophilia > Solirubrobacterales > Solirubrobacteraceae > Palsa-465. Next base: position 28,695 of record JBELAG010000011.1, on the reverse strand, counting down.
CGGCTCGATGGGCCGCCCCGTCCCCGGCTACGACGTCGCGGTCGTCGACGACGACGGCCAACCGGTCAAGCCCGGCCAGGTCGCCAACGTCGCCGTGCGCTGCCGGCCAGACCGCCCCGTGGGGCTCTTCCCCGGCTATCACAACGACCCCGCGGCTACGGCCGCGGCGTTCCGGGGGCCCTTCTACTTCACCGGCGACAAGGCCGCGGTGGACGAGGACGGCTACTTCTGGTTTGAGGGCCGCGATGACGACGTCATCACCTCCAGCGCCTACCGCATCGGACCGTTCGAGGTCGAAAGCGTGCTCATCGAGCACCCGGCAGTCATCGAGGCGGCCGTTGTCGGCAAAGACGATCCCGACCGCACGCAGATCGTCACCGCCTTCTGTCTGCTCGCCCCGGGGCACATCGGATCACCTGAACTCGCCCGCGAGCTGCAGGACTTCGTCAAAAGCGCCACCGCCCCCTACAAGTACCCCCGCGAGATCCGCTTCGTCGACGAATTGCCCAAGACCATCAGCGGCAAGATCCGCCGCTCCGAACTGCGTGCGTGGCTGCGCGCTGGACGCTTTGACGACTGACGAGACCCTAGCCCTAGCTCAGTCTACGTCCGCTGCACATCGAGCTTGAGGAAGTGCGTCGCGCACGAGATGCACGGGTCATAGTTACGGATCGCCTGCTCGCACTGCCACTGCAGTTCATCGTCGCTGAGGTCAAGATGCTCGGCGACGAAGCCGCGCAGGTCCTCTTCGATCGCGCGCTGATTCTGGGAGGTGGGCGGCACGATCCGGGCGTCGCGGATCGAGCCGGAGGCGTCGATCTCATAGCGATGCCAGAGGATTCCGCGCGGCGCCTCGCTCACTCCGCAGCCGACGGCGTCACGCGGTTCCAGGGCGATCGCCGGAGGGTCGGGCGGCTCATAGGCCTCAATCAGACGCAACGCCTCTTCGAGCGAGTACGCCAGCTCTACGCCGCGCACGATGATGCTTTGAAACGGATTGCGGCACGTGCGCTCGAGTCCGGCCTGAAGGGCGGCGTCTTGAGCCAGCGGCGACAGGGTGTCGAACGCCAGGTTGTAACGCGCCATCGGCCCGACCATGTAGGACCCTCCGTCGCGCAGGCGACTGTGCAACGCGTTGGAGTGAGCGACGTGCTCCTCGACGAAATGCGCGTCAAAGTCCTCCGCCGGGATGTCGAGGCCGCTGGTGGAGATGATCCGGCCGCGGTCGATCGGGTAGCGCCCGTCGCCATCGCGCAGGGTCACGAACTCATAGTCGCGCTCGAAATCGGGCATCGTGAGCGTGCCCAATAGTGAAATGGTCTCAAGCGTCTCATCGAGCGCGTGCTGGAGCGGGTCCACCAGCGGTGCCAGTTCGGCGCGGGAGGGAGCGCGGTAGAAGCCACCGGTCCGCGGGTTCACCGGATGCTCGGCACGACCTCCGAGCGTGATCAGCAGGTTGTTGCCCGCCTTGCGTGTAGCCAGTCCGCGCTCGACCAGCGCGGGATGGTCGGCCGCCATGTGGATCGCGCTCTCGTAGCCGAGGAAATCGGGGGCATGAAGCAGATAGAGGTGCAGCGAATGGCTCTCGATCCATTCGCCGCAGTACACGAGGCGGCGCAGCTCGCGGATCGGCCCGTCGACGGTCACGCCGCACGCCTGCTCGATCGCGAGACAGCCGCTCGTCTGGTAGGCGACCGGACAGATGCCACAGATGCGTGCCGTGATGTCGGGCACCTCGCTGAAGTGGCGCCCGCGAAGGATCCCCTCGAAGAAGCGGGGCGGCTCATAGATGCGCAGCTGCACGTCGAGCACCTCGCGGTCGCGGATGCGAACGCTCATCGCGCCCTCGCCCTCGACGCGGGCTAGCGCTGCCGTACTGATCCGGCGGCTGCGAGGAGGGTCAACCGGAATGGCCATAGCGCTCACTTTCGCGTCGGAAGGCGGGCGCGTTGGCGTTGAACGTGCGGTATACGCGAACGAGGTCGACGTCGTCGAGGTCGAGCTTGCGCATCCAGGCGGTCAGCGCTCCCGTGTTGGGCGACTCCATCGGCCCGAAGCAGCCGTAGCAGCCGCGATTGAACGACGGGCACAATGCCCCGCAGCCGGCGTGCGTCACCGGACCCAGGCACGGCGTGCCGTGAGCGACCATCACGCAGTTGTTGCCGCGCAGCTTGCACTCCTGGCAGACGCTCGACGCAGGAATCGGTGCCACGCGGTTGCCGAGCGAGGCCCGGATCACCTCGAGCAGCTGATACTTGTTGACCGGGCAGCCCTGGAGCTCGAAGTCGACCGGGACGTGGGCGCTGATCGGCGTCGAGTGCTCGAGCGTCGCGATGTACTCGCGCGTCGGGTAGACAGCGGCGATCAGGTCCTCCACATCGGCGAAGTTGCGCAGCCCCTGGATCCCGCCCGAGTTGGCGCACGCGCCGATCGTCACCAGCCGCCGCGACATGCGCCGAACCCGGTGAATACGTTCGGCGTCCAGTTCGGTCGTGATCGATCCCTCGACCAGCGAGAGGTCGTAGGGGCCCTCGACGACGGCCCGCGACGCTTCCAGGAAATAGGCGATGTCGACTTCACCGACGAGCGTCAAGAGCTCGTCCTCGCAGCTGAGCAGACTGAGCTGACAGCCGTCGCAGGAGGAGAACTTCCACACCGCCAGCTTCGGTTTGGTCAAGGTCGCGCTCACAGCTCTTTCACCTTCAGCCACGGCTCGATCACGTCGTAGCGCTGGACAGGCCCTTCGCGGCAGATGAACATCGGGCCGAACTGGCAGTGGCCGCACTGCGCGACCGCGCAGTGCATGTTGCGCTCCATCGAGATGTACAGGCGGTCTTTGGCAACGCCGCGGCCCAGCAGGGTCAGTGACGCGAAGCGCAGCATCACCTCTGGGCCGCACATCAGCGCGATCGTGTTCTCGGGATCGAATGCCGCCAGCTCGACGAGCTTGGTCACGACGCCGACCTTGCCGTGCCAATCGGAGCCGGCGCTGTCGACGATCACGTCGACATCGAGGTCAAAGCGCCCCCGCCACTCCTCCAGCTCGGGTACGAACAGCAGCTCAGCCGACGACCGGCCGCCGTAGCAGACGATCACCCGTTCGTACTCGTTCCGATGGGCAAGCAAGTGGTGGATCGCCGGGCGCAACGGCGCCAGCCCAAGTCCGCCGGCCACGATGACCACGTCGCCCGCGACCGCGTCGGCCAGCGGCCAGCGGCTTCCGTAGGGCCCGCGCAAGCCGACGAGCTCGCCCGGCGCCGTCGCGCACAGGGAACTGGACACCGACCCGACCGCGCGGACCGTGCAGCGCAACGGGTCCAGCGCGGTGGACGCTCCGCTGACCGAGATCGGCACCTCGCCGACGCCGAAGGCATACAGCATCCCGAACTGCCCGGGAGCGAACAGCGGCAGCTTCTGCCCCGGCAACGCCTCGAGCGCGAGCGTCCACGTATCGGCTGTCTCGCGGCGCCGGCTGACAACCCGATGGGCCCGCGGAGTCATCGCGCTCCGAGGCGCGATGCTCGGCTCAGCTGACAGTGGCGTGGCCATAGACATCCAGCAGCTGAAGCCGGGTCGCGTTCAGACGCTCGACGATCACCGACGCGAAGCTGCGCATCAGCTCATACCCCAGCGCCGGCTCCTGGGTGCAGCGCTCGCGCAGCGTGGCCGCGTCGAAACGAACCGCGCGGGTGACGCCCCGCGAGCGCGCGTCGAAGTGGGTCAGATACGGCTCAAACAGCCACGACCAGCCCACCGGGTCCCCGTCGTGCAGCGTCTCGATCGTGACCGCTCCCGAGGGCGCCTCGGTCTGCAGGGCCACGAACCCGTCGCGGATCAGGAAGAACGAGTTCGCGGGCTCGCCCTCGACCATCAATGCGCCGCGGTCGCCGAACTCCGCTTCCTCCCCGAGTGCAGCGATCTCGCTCAGCTGAGCGGGGGTCAGGTTCCGGAACATTCGCGTCGCCGCCAGTGTCTCCTCGATGCTTGGCATGCACCCCTCGCTATGTCGCTTCGGCCGGCGGGGCCGACTCTATCGGGTTCTCGAGAATCGCCGAGACCTCCTCGGTGATGTCGATGCCGACCGGGCACCAGGTGATGCAGCGCCCGCACCCCACGCACCCCGACGTGTCGAACTGATCAAACCATGTCGCCAGCTTGTGCGTCATCCACTGGCGATAGCGGGCCCGCGGCGTGGAGCGCGCCTCGCCTCCGGTGACGTGCGAGAAATGCACCGAGAAGCATGATTCCCAGCGGCGCGCGTGCTCGGTCTCCTCGCCGGCCAGGTCCGCCGTGTCCTCGGCCGACGTGCAAAAGCACGTCGGACACACCATCGTGCAATTGCCGCAGGTCAGGCAGCGTTCGGCGACATCGTCCCACCGCGGGTGCTCGTAATTGGCGTACAGCAGGGCGCGCAGGTCGACCTCGGGCATCTGGCGCCCCATCCGCGCGACCGCGTAAGCGGTCACCTGTTCCGCGTCGGCAGCATCGGTGGCACGGGCGGGGCGATGCGGCACGTCGGCAAGCACCAGCGCCCCTCGGTCGCTGCCGACCTCGACCACGAAGCGGTGACTGCCGGCGTCCAGCACCTCGGTCAACGCCAGGTCATACCCTGCACTGGCCTTCGGACCGGTCCCCATCGACACGCAGAAGCACGTGCCACTCGGCTCGCCGCAGTTGACCGCCACCAGCAGCGCGTCCTCGCGCCGGGCGGCATAGCTCAGATCGGGATGAGCGCCAGGCAGAAACACACGATCCTGAATCGCGATGGCATGAAGCTCACACGACCGCACGCCAAAGAACGCGTAGCGAGGCGTCTCGACAGGCTCCTCGACGATGTCGAGACCCTCACCGTTCTCCCCGCGCCGAGCCCGCCACAGCGTCAGGCGGGGCGGGTGCAGAAACTGCTTCCAGGATTGCGGGCCGAGGGCATAGCCGAATACCGCCTCGTCGTCGCGGCGCCGCAGCCGGTAGGTGCCGCCGTCCTGCTCATCGCCCCAACCGATCGGAAGGTCGGAGGCGCAACGCACCTCGCGATAGACAATTGCACCCTCGTGCACAGTCGGGCCCAGCACCTGATAGCCCAGCCCCGCGATCGAGGCCAGCAATGCGTCGAGGGCGCTGCGCTCGACGATCACAGTCTCGCCCGTCCGCGGCGTGGACCGAGTGACCTCGTTCATGGCGGCATCCTACCCGCGCCGAGCGCAGGCCAACAATTGTGGCGAAATACGTACGCGCGCACTCGCGGCGTTATCGCACCGGTGGGGACACGGTTTCTGTTTGCTAAAACCGCCTGAGGCCGACCGTGTACTGCAGCGCTGTCACAGAAGCTCGGCGATCACAGCGGCCGCGCGTCCGGCGCCGCCGGCCTCGACCACGCGGTAATCAACGTCGCGGCCGATCTCTTCGGCGATTGCGGTGGCGATGGCCTCTGGCGGCGAGGTGGCGAAGTCCATGCGTCGCCCGGCGTGGTAGCCGTCGAGCCGGTGGGCGACGTGGAGGGTCTGCTCGAAGTGGTGGCGGAGGGGGAAGTACAGGAACGGCCGGCGGCTGGCGGTCAGCTCCATCGCTGTCGTCAGGCCGCCCTGGACGACGGCCACGTCACAGGCGGCGAGGTGCCGATAGAGGTCACTGACGTAGGGGAGGATCTCGACGCCGTCACCGGTGGGGAGCGATGTCGCCGCGATGCGCGGGCCGGCCACGACGACCATCCGGAGGCCGGGCACGCGGCGGCTGGCGTCGGGGTAGGCGGCGATCACCCGATGGAGCAGATCGCTCCCGACCCCCGAACCGCCGACGGCGACGAGGCAGATGCGCTCCTCAGGTCCGTACCCGAGCTCGGCCCGCAGGGTGTCGCGGTCGGCCAGCGCGGCGGGATCAAAGCCGGTGACGTAGCCGCTGAAGCGGTAGTGCTGCTCGGTCCAGTCGCGGATCGACGGCAGGCCGGGCCCGAAATCATCGGCCACGATGTCGTCAGGGTTGCCGACGAAGATCGAGCGGTCGCGGACCCGCGGGTACCGGTCGATGTGCTCGAGCATCTCGGCGTTGTAGTCGGCCGTCAGGGCCGCCTCGCGGTCACCGCCCTCAGGCATCGGCAGGAAGCCGACGAAGTCGGTCAGCCACGCGTACGCGGCCGTCTTCAGCTCCGGGTTCTCATGCAGGAAGTGGTCGAGCTCCCACGCTTCGTCGCCGATCCACAGGTCGTAGGGCTCGTCGCGCACGACGTCGTGGAAGACCATGAAGTTCGTCAGCAGGATCTCGTCCATCCTCCGGAACGCTTCGAAGCACGCGAGCTCGTGGCCGTGTCTGGCCTCGGCCTGAAAGTGGGCCGACTCGCTGGCAAGCTCGACGCTGGCCGGGTGGATCCGCTCGCCCGCCTCCTCGAGCACGCGGGTCACGGGGTCCTGAGCGAGCCAATCGATCTGGAGGTCCGGCTGGAGGCGGCGCAGCTCTCGAGCGATCGCGAGGTCTCGGCGCGCGTGCCCGAGCCCGATCGGCGAGGAGACGTAGAGCGCTCGCCGACCGCGTGAACGCGCCCGCGCCCATCGGGCCGCGGGCGGCGGCGGGCAGAGGAAGTCGCGGAGCAGCAGGTTGACCCTGACCGGGTCGCTCGCGACGGGCAGGTGATCGCCCCCCTCGATCGTCACCAGCGGTCCGCCGGTGACCTCGGCGAGCGCCGCTCCCTGGCCGTGGGAGCGAACCTTGTCGCGGTCGCCGTGGATCACGAGCGTCGGGCAGCGCACCCGCGCACACCGCTCGCGCCAGCGCTCGGTCCCGCCGAGCGCGATCCCGCGCGTCGCGTCGCCGAGCGTGTCCGGCGTCGTCTCGTGTGCCCAGCCGATCGTGTCCTCGATCGGCTTGGTCATGTGCGGCGTCTGCAGGAGCTTGCCGACGAAGAATTCGACGAACTCGTCGTAGGCGCGCAGCCAGTAGTGGGTGTTGTATTTGGCCCAACCGTCGTCAGTGTCCAGCGGCTCGTCGAGCGCGTAGCCCTGGCGCTCGGGCAACTGAGGGGCGAGCGACACCGCCGGCGCGATGTAGGCCACGCGCGCGACGCGCTCCGGACGCTCTGCGGCCAGCACCGTGGCCCACAGCGCTCCACACGACAGTCCGACGAGCGCCGCGCGCTCGGTGGCGGTCGCGTCCATGACCGCCACCGCGTCGGCTGCGAACTCGTCGACCGCGTATGCCTCGGCCCCGACCGGCCGGTCGGATCGACCGTTACCGCGGCCGTCGAAGGTCAGCACCCGGCAGTGGCGCGCCAGGTACGGGATCTGGGCCTTCCAGAAGCGGGAGTGAACGAGCGACCAGGTCGGCAGGAGCAGAACGGTGGGCTCCCCATCCCCGTAGCGCTCCCAGAAGATCCGGACGCCGTCGCGGTCGACGAAACCATCCTCGTCCGGGTAGCGGCCGCGGGTCGGCTCATGTGGAAGCGTTGGTGCGCTCGGGATGGACTGGACGGTGTGCATCTGTCGACGGGCGGATCGTCTCACCCTCCGCTCGGTGCCCGCAAGGCATTCGGCATCGCGGGCTCCGGCGGCCTGGTTGACGTTGCCGCGAGGCTATGCCCGTCCACCTCGGGATCGCTTCCGGGGGGCACCTAGTCTTCGGGCCCCACCCCGCCTAGAATCGGCCCATGCTGCTCGGTCGCGAGCGTGAGCAGCGAGAGATCGAGATGGCTCTCGCCGGGGCGCGGTCGGGCACCAGCGCGGCACTCATCCTCGTCGGCGAGCCCGGGATCGGCAAGACCGCCCTGCTTGACCACGCCGCCGCACGGGCGGAGCGGATGCAGGTGCTGCGGGCGCGCGGAATCGAGTCCGAGGCGCAGATCCCGTTCGCCTCGCTGCTGGAGCTGATCAGGCCGGCGCTCACCGCATTGGAGCGCATCCCCCCGCCACAGGCCGCCGCGCTCGAGCAGGCGCTCGCGCTGCGGCCGGGATCCGCCCAGGATCGCTTCGCGGTCGGGGCGGCGACGCTCAGCCTGCTCGCGGCGTTCGCCGAGCAGGCTCCCGTCGTCGTGCTGATCGACGATGCGCACTGGCTGGACGAGCCGAGCGCCCAGGCCATGCTGTTCGCCGTCCGGCGCCTGCTGGCCGACCCGATCGCCGTGCTGGTCGCCGTACGCGAGGAGGAGCCGTCCGTCCTGGCAGCGGCCGACCTGCCGGCCCTGCGCGTCGAGGGGTTGACGACCGAGCACGCGGCAGAGCTCCTTCCGCAGCTGCGCATCGACGCGATGCGGCGGCTGCACGCCGCCACCGGTGGCAATCCGCTGGCCTTGCTCGAGCTCGCGGCCGAGACCGACGAGCTCACGTTCGCCCCCGCCGGTGCGGCGATGCTCGTCCCGGCCACGATCTCGGACGCCTTCGTACGCCGCGCCGCTCGGCTCGAGCCGGCCGCGCGCCGCATGCTCCTCCTGGCGGCCGCGAGCGACACGGGCGACCTCACCACCCTCGGCCTCGCCGCCGCCACGCTTGACCTCAGCCTCGACCTGCTCGCCGCCGCCGAGCGCGCGGGCCTCGCCTCGATTCGCGGCGGCCGGATCGAGTTCCGGCACGTTCTGGCACGCTCCGCGATCTACGCCCAAGCGCCGGGCGACGAGCGCCGTGCCGCGCACCGCGCCCTCGCCTCCGTCCTGCCCGACCGTGACGTCGATCGCCGAGCGTGGCACCTCGCCGCCGCGGCCGTCGGCCCAGACGATGCGGCCGCGGCGGCGCTCGAGCAAGCCGGCCGCCGTGCCCGTGAGCGCAGCGCCTATGCCAGCGCAGCGGGCGCGTTCACGCGGGCGGGTCGGCTGGCGACCGACCCCGAGCGGCGGGCCGGGCTGCTGCGGGAGGCAGCCGAGTCGGCGTGGCTGGCCGGACTGCCCGCGCGCGCACTCCAACTGCTCGACGATGCGCGCAGCCTGACCCACGATCCGGCGCTGATCGTCAAGCTCGATCACCTCGCCGGCTCCGCCGCCATCAGCGGAGGCCGGGTGGCCGAGGCCCACGCGATCCTCACCGCCGCCGCCGAGCGAGCCGAGCCCGAGGAGGCGGTGATGATGCTGTCCGAAGCCGGGCTGTCGTGCTTCTACGCCGGTGATCCGCGCCAGATGATCGAAACGGCCCGGCAAGCGGTACAGCGGCTCAGCGCTCGAGGCTCGACCCGCGCGAGGTTCATGGCCGCGATGGTGGCCGGAATGGCCTCGATTCTCGGCGGCGACGCCGATGCCGGGGCGGCGTCGATCCACGCGGCGGTGGCGCTCGCCGAGAGCTCGCTCGACGTTCGCGACGACCCGCGCCTGCTGCCCTGGCTCGTGATCGGTCCCCTGTTCTTGCGCGAGTCGGCCGCGGGCCGCTCGCTGATCGACGGCGCGCTCCGCGACGCGCGGGCGCGCGCCGCCGTGGGGGTGCTCCCCGGGCTGCTCGTCTGCGTGGCCCGCGACCAGGCCACGAGCGACCGGTGGCCCCTGGCGGATTCCACGTACACCGAGGCGATCGCACTGGCGCGAGAGACGGGGCAGCAGGGCGTGACCGCGTTCGGCCTGGGAGGACTGTCCTGGCTGGACGCGCGCCGCGGACGGCAGGCGGAGTGTCGGGCGCATGCCGCCGAGGCGCTGTCTCTGGCGCGGCCGCTCGGTCTGGGCCTGTACGAGGTCTGGACCACCGCGGCCCTCGGTGAGCTGGAGCTCGGCCTGGGCTCGGCCAAGGCGGCCGCCGCACAGTTCGAGCGCCAGCAGGCGCTGATGGACGGGCTCGGCATCACCGACGCCGACCTCTCACCCGCCCCCGAGCTCGTCGAGAGCTACCTGCGCCTCGGCCGGCGTCAGGAGGCGCAGCAGCTGGCCGTTGTCTTCGAGCGCGCTGCCGCGGACAAAGGCCAGCCGTGGTCGATGGCGCGGTCGATGCGGAGCCTCGGTCTCGTCGGCGATGACCAGGCCTCCGACCGCTCGTTCCGGAAGGCGCTCGACCTTCACGCGCAGACACCGGAGGAGTTCGAAGCGGCCAGGACTCGCCTCGCGTACGGCGAGCGCCTCCGGCGCGCGCGCAACCGCGTCCGGGCGCGCGAGCAGCTGAGGGCTGCGCTGGACACGTTCGAGCGCCTCGGGTCCCGGCCGTGGGCCGAGCGCGCTCGGGCCGAGCTGGCCGCGACCGGCGAAACCGTGAGGCGCCGCGATCCGGCCACGATCGACGAGCTCACCCCCCAGGAGCTCCAGATCGCCCTGCTGCTCGCAGCGGGCAAGACCACCCGGGAGACGGCGGCCGCCGTATTCCTCAGCCCGAAGACCGTCGAGTACCACCTGCGCCACGTCTATCTCAAACTCAACATCAACTCGCGAGACCAGCTCGCACGAGCCCTCGACGGCCAGCAGCGTCCCCCCTGAGACGAGGGCGGACGTGGCGAGACGCGCGGGGCTTGAACCGGCGCAGCGACGGGCGCAAACGCGCTGGACCGCGGGGTTATGATCGCACTCGCGATGCTCGCTCGAGCGCTGGCACCCTCCGCCGCAGGCGGTCACCGCGCCGAGCGCCCGGCGGCGCAGCGATGGCTGGGCGGCGGCCGGGCGCCGGACGCGGCGACCCGCCGGCATCGCCCCAGCGCCGTGCCGCCGGCGCTCGCGAGCTCGGGGCCGCGACTGCTGCAGCGCTGCGCGTGCGGCGGTTCCTCGCACGGCGAGGCCGAGTGCGCGAGCTGCGCGGCTGCCCGGCTGGACCGCAGCCCGGCGGCTGACACATCCGGGCACGGTGCCGCGCCCCGCAGCGTCCACGAGACCGTGGCGCGCATCGGCTCGCCGCTGGCGGCGGCGACGCGGACGGCGATGGAATCGCTCTTCGGCGACGACCTCGGCGATGTCCGCGTTCACGATGACGCGCCCGCAGCGCGCTCGGCGCAGCAGGTCGGGGCGCACGCCTACACGGTCGGATCGCATGTGGTGTTCGCCCCCGGCCGGTACGCGCCGGGAACCCCGGCCGGTCGCGGGCTGCTCGTCCACGAGCTGACGCACGTGCTCCAGCAGCGCGCCTCGCCCGGCTCGCCGGCCGCGGGCGCGATCGCCATCGCGGGACACGACACGGCCGAGCGCCAGGCCGAGGCGGCGGGGCGGAGAGTCGCCTCAGACCAACCCCGCGCAACTCCGGCGGCGCCGGCGCGGGCCGGCCGGGGCGCGCCGGCCGGGCGGGTGCTCGCTCGCCAGGCCGCGGGCGCGACCACCGCGCCCGGCGCGACCACCGCGCCCGGCGCGACCACCGCCCCGGCGCAGTCCAGCTGCACGCCCGACCAGGGGCGCAAACTGACCACCGCGAGCCAGACCGCCGCCAGCTGGCTGCAGACCGCGGTCGCCGCGCTCGACGCGTTCATGTCCGCCCCGGCGAGCGACCCCCGCGCCCGCGTCTCGACCGCGCTCACCAAGAACTTCAAGGCGACGGACGCGACGACGGCGATGACGGTGCGCCGGCACATCGACGCGATCCGGACAGCGCTCGCCGCCAACCCGCCGGTGTGCCACGGCGAGACCGATCCGTCATGCGCGAAGAAGGCGAACACCGCCGCCTACGTGCCGGGCGGCGGCGGCCAGATCATCATGTGCCCCGAGTACTTCACCGAGCGGGCCGAGCGCCAGGCGCGGGTGATCGTCCATGAGCTCGCGCACTTCACCACCCATGGGGTGACGACCGACATCGCCTACGAGGGCGATCGCTACTACCGCGGGATCAGCCCGCAGGACGCGCTGAGAAATGCCGAGTCCTACGCGGAGCTCGTGCAGGAGATCGCCACCGGCCGGGCGGTGGCCAACACCGGGCCGACCGAGGGCAGACACGACTGCCCGGATGACTGGTTCGAGGCCCTGTCACGGGCGACGGAGGTCGCCCAGCGCTGGAACCGTAAGGGACAGGATCTCGTCAGCTCCCCCACCGACGCGCAGAATTGGAGCGCGCTCGTGACGAAGTATCTCGGGGGCGCGAGCGCGCCACTCCTCAAGCGCGCGCAGGAGATCTATCACTCCGCCGCCAACGAGCTGTCAGACGCGATCGAGTTCGAATGCGAGGTCGGCGCCACCGGCGGGCGCTGCGCCCACTCCACGCTGTACTGGTACGCCGCCTTCATCACCCACCATCTGCACGTCTGCCCGTTGTGGATGAGCCTCGGCAGCGACGAGGCCCGCGCGCGGGACCTGCTGTCGGGCTTCTACGGGTACAAGGGCCTCGGCCGCGACTGGACCGAGCGCGCGAACCTGGTGGGCCTGTCCCACGACTTCGCGGTCCAGTCGGGTACCGACCCCCACCTCCCGCCCCAGGCACACCCCGGAATCAACCCTCCCGCCAACCAGCCCCCACCCGCGCATCCGTAGCGGGCGTCACGCCCAGCCCGCCGGCGGACGGCCCGGCCCCGGCAACGGCCGAGGGCTCCCGCCGGTTCCCGGGGCACGCCAGCACGGCGGCGAGCTCGTCGCGATGGCCGACCCCCAGCTTGCGATAGGCGTTGGTGAGGTGGTACTCGACGGTGTTGGCGGTGACCGTCATCACCGCTGCGATCTGCCGGTTGGTCAGGCCGCCCGCCGCCAGCTCGCTCGTCTGGCGCTCGCGGGCGGTGAGCGCGGCCACGCCGGTCACCGCGTAGCGCCGGGGCCGGGCGCCAAGCACGACGAGCTCGTGGCGGGCGCGCTCGGCGAGGGCGACCGCCCCACATTCGTGGGCGAGCTGAAGGGCCTCCTGGAGCGGTCGGCGGGCGTCATGGCGAGGGCCCGAGCGCCGACGCGCGGCGCCCAGCTCGTACAGCGTGCGGGCCCACTCCAGCCGGGCCGGCGTTCCGGCGAGCATCGCCAGCGAGCCCTCCAGGAGCTCGACCTGAGACGGGCGCGAGGCGATCAGCGCCCGCGCCCGCAGGGCGACGCCGAGCGCTCGCGGCGCGCCCACCCGCCGGGCGAGCGCGAGCTCATCGTCGATCAGCCGCACCGCCTCCGGATGCCGGTCAAGCCGGTGAGCGATCAGCCCGGCGCGCGAGCGCCACTCCAGGCCGGGCGTGCGGCACCCGGCGCGCAGGAGACGAGCGCCCGCGCCGAGCACGGTGCGCAGCCCGCGGTGAGCCTCGCCGCCGACCGCCTGGAGCCGGCCGCGGGCCAGGCCGAGCAGGCAGCCGGCGAGGTCGCCCGCCGCGACCTCGTCGTCCAGGCCACCGAGCGCTCGGCGAGCGTCGGCGAGGCGCCCCTGGTCGAGCAACGCGTCGACCAGCGACGCCCGCGCGAGCGGCTCGAGCAGCCTGAGACCGTGCTCGCAGACGATCGCCAGCGCGCGCCGCGCGTCGGCTTCTGCCTGGAGCAGTGCACCGCCGGCCAGCGCCCGGCGCGCGCCGAGGACCAGCACGGCCGCCTCGGCACCCAGCGACCCCGAGGCCGCCATCGCCGCGAGGTCCAGATCCATTGGATCGGCGATCAGCGCCGGATCGACGGTCGCCTCCAGCGCCAGCAGCGCGAGCAGCGACGACGCCGTTCCCAGCGCGGCGCCGGCGAGCAGCGAGCCGGGCCGCGCGCCGCGCCGCGCCAGCGCGACCGCGACGTCCTGCGGTTCGCCATCAAGCGCGGCACCGGCCGCCGCCATGATCAGGCGCGCGCGCTCGCCGCTGGTGGACCCGGCAAGCCCGACGGCTGCGTCGCGCCACCATCCGTCGGCCGGCGGCTCGGCCCGCGCCAGGTCGCACGCCGCAAGCCCCGCCACCGCGCACAGCCGCTCGCCGGCGGCGCCCGGCTCCGGCCCCCGCCCCAGCCGCGCCAGCTCGCCCTCCAGGAGCGCGCGCGCCTCGTCACCAGAGCCCGACAGCAGCCTGAGGTCGGCGAGCGCCAGCGCCGCCCGGGCGCGTTCGCGCGGGCCGCCGCCGACTCGCACCTGCTCGAGGTGGCGCTCGGCATCGGGCCACAGCACCCGTGACTCGGCCTCGGCCAGCGCGAGCAGGATCGCCGTCCGCTGCGCCTCGGCCGGCGGCTCGGCCAGCGCGCGCGCCAGCAGGCGCGCGGCGCAGCGGCCGTCGCCCGCGGCGCTCGCGTCATCCGCGGCCCGGCACAGAACCGCGACCGCGTGCGGGTCGCCCGCCGGCTCGCCGCGCATGACGTGCTCGACGATCGCCTCCTCGCGCGCGCCGCCGGCCGCCGTCGCGCGCGCCGCCGCCCGGTGCAGCAGCGCACGGCGGCGAGCGGGAATCATGTCGTAGACCACGTTGCGCAACACGGGAGCCGCGAACGCCAGCGGCGTCGTCGGCGCGAACAGTCCGGCGCCGGTCAGGTGATCGCTCAGGCCGGCGGCTTCAGTGATGTCCAAGCCGGCCACCTCGGCGGCGGTCCGCAGGCGCGCGTCATCGCCGAGCACCGACACCGCCTGCACCAGCGCGGCGGCGCCGGGGCCGAAGGCGCCCGCCGTCCGAGCGACGCTACGGCCGAGGGCCGGCGGAGAGGCGGAGCCGACGGATCCCAGCAGCTCCTCGGGCCCGCGACCGCGCCGCGCGGCGAGCGCCCGGCACAGCTCGATCGCGAACCTCGGGCGGCCCGCGCTGGCCGCGCCGATCGCGCCGGCGAGCCGGTCCCATCCAGGGCCGACGGGCTCCAGCAGAGCCGCGATCGCCTCCTCGGCAAGCGGCTCGAGCACGATCCGCTCGCCGGTCGCCCCCAGCAGGGCCTCGACCTCACCGGCGCCCGGCTCGGCGCCGTGCCAGGCCACCGCGACGACGATCGGCGCGCCCGGCAACCGGACCGCCACCTGCGCGAGATACCGCAGCGACTGCACGTCGGCCCAGTGCAGGTCGTCCACCGCGAGCAGCAGCGGCGCCCGGGCAGCGCGCGCGAGCGTCCACCGCGCGAGTGCTCGGATCACGACACCGGGTTCGCCGGCCGGCCAGGCCGCACCGGCCGCGACGAGCGGCTCGACCAGGTCCCGCGCGACGCCCAGTCCGAACTCGCGCTCCGGCGCCGATCCGCGGGCGCGCCACACCTCGAACCCCGACGCGAGGTCGGCGATCGACTCCAGCAGGCGCGTCTTGCCGATCCCCGGCGGCCCCTCGAGAGCGAGCACCCGACCGCGTCCGGCGCGGGCGACGGCGAGCGCGTCGATCGCCACGCGCAGAGCGCGGGCGCGGCCGACGAGCGGCGGAGCAGACTCTCCGCTGAGCCAATCCGGCCTCGCCACCGCCTCCACGTCGCCATCCCCTGTCAGGAAGATCCCGCTCACGTCACCTGGCGCCGCGGGCATCGTACCGTCCGCGCATCGCTCTCAGGGTTTTCTCACAATCGCTGGGGGCGGGCCGGCAAAAGTCTGGGGGGTGGCAGGGGGGTCCAAGCGCCCCGCGCCCGCCTAGGGTGACTCGCCGCGGTCGTCCACGTTCGAGTCATGGGAGAGCCACGATGTCCGTAACCCCAACCTATCCGGGCGTCTACGTCGAAGAGCTTCCGAGCTCGAGTCACGCGGTCACGGCGGCTCCGACCTCGGTGACGGTGTTCGTCGGCTTCACCAACCCCTTCTGGGTGGGGCCCGGCGACACACCGCCGCCGTGGGGCGTGGCCACCGAGCTCACCAGCTTCAACGACTACGTCCTCATCTACGGCGGCTTCTTCTCGAGCCCGTGGCTGCCGGACCTCGTCGGCCAGGCCGTCTACCAGTTCTTCCTCAACGGCGGATCCAACGCGTATGTCGTGGCGCTCAAGTCCGGCGACTACCTCAACCCGTCGGCCGACCCGCCCACCGACTCCGGGATGGCGGTGACCGCGCCGACGGCATCGATCGAGTCCGACGGCACGGGCTTCGTGCTCACCGCGCTGGCGCCGGTCGGGCTGCCGGCGTCGGGCTCCACGCCCGCGCTCGGCCTGGCGATGACGGTCTCGATCACCAACCTCACCACCGTGGCCGCCACCGACGACACCGCCGACATCACGATCGTCTACGGCAACGCGGTCGTCGAGACCTACCGCCGCGTGTCGATCGGCGCCGTGGCGTCGACGATCAACGCGGCGTCGCGCCTGGTCTCGGTGGCGACGGCCGGCACGCCGTCCACGTTCAGCGGGCTGCCCGCGCTGTCGACGCTGGCCTATCCGTCGACCGCGACTCCGCAGCCGACCTACGAGGTGGTCAACCCGCTGGCCTTCGGCGCGGCCTTCGAAGCCAACAGCTCGCTTGACAAGGTGCCGATCTTCAACCTGATGGCGCTGCCGGGGATCACCAGCCCCGCCGTGCTCGCGCAGGCGCTGTCGTTCTGCGAGTCCAAGCGCGCGTTTCTCATCATGGACCCGCCCGCCAACGCGGTCTCGGACGCGATCGCCCAGACGGCGTCGGGCGCGCCCGCCGGGGCCGAGCCGATCGCCACGATCTGGGAGGGTGGCGCGCCGAGCACGCCGGCCCCGCCCACCAGCCCGAACGGCGCGCTGTACTTCCCCTACCTGCAGACGAGCGATCCGGTGAGCGGCGCGACGATCGACGTGCCGCCCAGCGGCTACGTCGCCGGGATCTTCGCCGCCGAGGACGTCAACCGAGGCGTGTGGAAATCGCCGGCCGGGCTGGAGACGGTCATCCAGGGGACGACCGGCGTCGTGCCGTGGGGCACGTTGACCGACCCTCAGCAGGGTCTGCTCAACCCGTTGGGGATCAACTGCATCCGCACCTTCCCCGGCGTCGGCAGCGTCGTGTTCGGCGCCCGCACGCTGGTCTCGGCCAACTCGGCGTTCGCGCAATGGAAGTACGTGGCGGTGCGCCGCATGGCGCTGTTCATCGAGCAGTCGCTGGCCTCGAGCCTGCTCTGGGCGGTGTTCGAGCCCAACGCGGGCCCCCTGTGGAACGCGCTCAGCCAGGAGGTGGGGGCGTTCATGCTCGGCCTCTACCGTCAGGGAGCGTTCGCCGGAGCCACTGCGCAGCAGTCGTTCGGCGTCCAGTGTGACGCCACCACGACGAGCGCCACCGACGTCGCCAACGGCATCGTCAACATCGTCGTCAGCTTCGCGCCGCTCAGCCCGGCGGAGTTCGTCGTCATCCAGATCGCCCAGCTCGCCGGTCAGAGCTCGAGCTGACAACCACGGAGGACCGCCTGATGGGCAAGCCGTTCACGGTCAACATCAACCGCTTCGATCCGTACAAGACCTACCGCTTCCTGGTCTACTTCGCGACGAGTTCCACGCCGGTCGCCGCGGTCAGCAAGGTCAGCGCGCTGAAGCGCTCGTCCGACGTGATCGAGTACAAGGAGGGGGGCAACGCGATCACCCTGCAGGGACTCGGACGGACCAAGTACGAGCCGATCACGCTCGAGCGCGGCGTGACGTTCGACACCGACTTCGAGCAATGGGCGAACGCGGCCCAGGTCCTGACCAACGGTGACCCGTCGACGTCACTGGCCGGCCTGCGCCAGGAGATGTCGATCGTGCTGCTCAACGAGGAGGCACAGCCGGTCCACCGCTACCTCGTGCATCGCGCCTGGGTGTCGGAGTTCCAGGCACTGCCCGACCTCGACGCCGGCGCCAACGCGGTCGCGATCGAGCACATCAAGCTCCAGAACGAGGGCTGGGAGCGCGATCTGACACTGACCGAGCAGAAGGAGTCCTAGATGCCGACGGCCGCCGGCTCGCTGCCGGTCAGCGGCGTCGCGCTGCATCTGCGCGAGCCGACCGGCGACGACGAGCTGATCGCCCTGGAACAGGGTCCGCTCGCGGCCGCGACGATGCTGGCGCTTGCGCAGCGCCTCGGCCGCGACGATGCCGGCCGGCCGATCGAGTGGGCGCAGCTGCCCGCGGTCGACCTCGCCGCGGGCGCCCTGTTGATCCGCCGCGCGTGGCTCGGCGAGCGGATCCGCACCGAGACGATCTGCCCGACGCCCGGCTGCGCGGAGCCGATCGACGTGTCGTTTCGCATCTCCGACTACCTCGCGCACCACCGTTCGGCGCAGGTGCGCGGGCTTGAGGCGACCGATGACGGCTGGTACGCCGTCCGGGGCGGGTCGATCGCCTTCCGCGTCCCGACCATCGACGACGTCGTCACCGCGCAGGTCGAGCACCGTGACGGCGACTGGCTCGGCGGGCGCTGCCTGCGCCCGGCGAGCGCCCCGCCGGCCGACCGCCGCCGGGCGGAGCGGATGCTCGAGCGGGTCGCCCCGCGCCTCGACGGCCCGATCACCGGCCACTGTCCCGCTTGCGACGCGAGCGTCGAACTGCACTTCGACCCAATCGGGTATGTCGTGTCCGAGTTGCGGGACGTGTCGGCGGGCCTGTACGCCGACGTGCATGAGCTGGCATTCGCCTACCGCTGGTCGGAGGCGGCGATCCTCGGCCTCAGCCGCGGGCGCCGCCACAGCTATGTCGCGATGATCCGCGGGGAGCTCGCCCTGGCATGAGGCGGCCGGGGTACCTCGCGGCGCTCGCCGGCGCCCCCGGCGCTCAGGGGCGCCCGATCCTGCTTGCGCCGCGGCGGGTGTTCGCCGCGGAGCCCGCGGGCGTTGACGTGCGGCCCACCGGTCCCCGCGCCCCGGACCCGGCGGCGCTGCGGATCGCCCCACCGGTGAAAGACAGCCGCCCCTCGGGGGATGGCAGCGAACTCGCACGCCGCCGGCCCGACGAGGCATCCCGGTCCGTGACGCCCGCGCAACCGCCCGAGACGGTGCCGGCCCCGGGAACGCCTGCGCTGAGGCCGCGATCGATGGAGGATCAGCCGCCGGCTCCCGTCGCCGACCGCGACGCCCCCGCCCCGGCGCCGGTGGCCGGGATGGACGCACCACCGGCACCCCCCGGCCCCCGGGCGGCCCCGCCGGCCCCGCCGGCCCCGCCGGCCCTGGCGCCCGCACCGCCCGCATCGCCCGCGCGACCGGCCACATCTCGAGCGGCAGAGGCACCGATCGACCAGGCATGGCCGGCCCAGGGGGCCCGCGCCGCGCGCGAGCGCGCGCCGCGCTCGGAGCGCGGCGCCGCCGCCAACCTGCACATCGGCACCGTCGAGGTCACCGTGCTGCCGGCGCCGGCGGCGGCGCCCCCGCCGGCCGCTGTGCCGCTGCCCCCCGCCCCGCGCCGGACGCCGGCCGGCCAGGCCGGGCGGGCACCGCTCAGCCGCGGCGCCGGTCCGTGGTACGGGCTGGCCCAGAGGTGAGGACGGGTGCTGTACGACCTCTCCGCAGTCACCGACGGCTTGCTCAACATCGTGCAGACCGCGTGGCCGGCGGCGTCGCTGTGGACCGAGTTGGGGCTGGAGGGCCCGAGCTTCACGCCGACCTACACCGGGCTCGCGCCCGATGCGATTCGCTCCGCGAGCGGGGCGCAGCTCAGCCTCTTCCTCTACCACGTCGAGCTCAACAACGCCCAGGAGGCGATGTTCTGGGCGCCGGAGCTGCAGGGGACCGGCGTGGCGCCCACCAGCTACATGCCGCTCGCGCTCAACCTCTTCTACCTGCTCTCGGCCTACTCGGACGGAGCCTATGCCGAGGAGCAGCAGGCGATGAGCATCGCCATGCGCCTGTTCCACGCCACCCCGATCATCAGCAGCGATACGACGGCCTCGCCGGCATGGCAGGTCAACCTCACGATGGAGCACCGCTCCTACGACGAGCTGAGCCTTCTGTGGCAGGCGTGCACCGCCCCGCTGCGGCTCAGCGTGGTGTACCGGGCGGCGGTCGTGTTCGTCACCCCCGACACGCCGCCGACCCCGCCGACGCCGGTCGCCACCGTCACCGCGACGGTCAACGGATCCGACACGCTGACCATCCCGACCACGACCTCCACCACGACGACCACCCCGGGGCCACCGTGACCTCGGCCACGACGACCGAGCCCACATGGCTGACCGCGGTCCGCCTGCGCGCCGAGCGCCACATGCTGTGGTGCCGGGACGTGTGGTCCCGCCATCACTACGTCGACGAGCAGTCGCTGGCCATCACCCACAGCGAGGTCGAGCGGGCGCTGCGCGCGCCGGAGGACGCGCTCGCCGACGAGCGCGCGTTTCAGGCCGACGACGCCGCCGCACAGCTCACCGCGGCGATCGCGGCGCTCGAGCGCCGCCCCCCGGACCCGCGATGGGCGGCGCTCGTCACCCGGTGTGCGCTCAGTGACGGCGAGCGCGCGCTCGCGGCCTGCGCGCTCGCCGCCGAGGCTCAGCCCGCGCTGCGCCGGGTGTTCGCCTACCTGCAGGACGGGAGCACTCCGGTCGACGCGAGCCCGGCCACCGTCGCCGCGCTGTGGTGTACGGCGAGCGCACCGGTGATCGGCCCGGGCTCGCCGCTCGTGCGCTGGCGGCTGGCCCGTCCGCTTGACGACGGACGCGAGCCCGAGTCAAGCCTCACGGGATGGGTGGCCGACCCGGCGGTTCTGCGCCACCTGCTCGGCGGCGATCCGCGCGACGCGGGCGGCGGCCTGCTCGGCGTGCGAATCCAAGCGCCGCGCCGGCCGCTGCTGTTCGCAGCCGAGCTCGATGACATCGCAGCGTTCGCCGACGCGCTGATCGGCGCGGCCGACGGTGGCGCGGTGGAGGTCGAGCTCAGCGCCCCCGCGGGCAGCGGCAAGACCGCGCTCGCCGCCCAGGTCGCCCGCCGCCTCGGCCACGGGCTCGTCGCCGTCGACGCGCGCGCGGTGGCGTCGCGGCCCGACCCGGCCACGACGGCGGTGCGCGAGCTGCGTCAGGCCGAACTGGACGATGACCTGCTCATCTGGCGCCATGCCGGGGCGCTGCCCGAGGCGGCCCGCGACGCCGTGTCGGGTCTGGCGCCGCTCGTCCTGCTCGCGGGGCCCACGCCGCTGGCCGAGCCGGCCGGCCCCAACGTGGTGCGCCGGACCTACGAGCTCGAGCCGCTGGACCGCGAGCGCCGGCTCGCGCTGTGGGCGGCGCTCGACGCCGGGCCCGCGCCGGCGCCGGTCGCCGACTGGTCGCTGCGCGCCGGCGAGGTCGTCGCGGCGCGCCGGGCGGCGGTCGCCGGCGAGGAGGCCGTCCGGCAGGTCTGCCGCCGCCTGCTGTTCCAGTCGCCGTCGGAGCTGATCACCCGCCTGCGGCTGCCCTACACCTGGGATGACCTCGTCGTCCCCGACGCGCTGATGGCGCATCTGCGCGAGCTGGAGGCCCAGTCACGCGCCCGCTCTGAAGTGCTCGACGGCTGGGGCCTGAGCCGGCTGACCTCCCTCGGGCGCGGGGTCAGCGCCATGTTCGCCGGTCCCAGCGGCACCGGCAAGACGATGGCCGCGCAGGTGCTCGCACGCGAGCTCGGGCTCGAGCTGTATCGCGTCGATCTCGCCGGGGTCGTCAACAAGTACATCGGCGAGACCGAGAAGCACCTGCGCGAGCTGTTCGGCGCCTGCGAGCGCGCCCCGGTAATGCTGTTCTTCGACGAGGCCGACGCGCTGTTCGGGCGGCGGATGCAGGTCAGCGACGCGCACGACCGGTTCGCCAACATCGAGGTGGACTACCTCCTGCAGCGGATGGAGGCGTTCGACGGCATCGCGGTGCTCGCCACCAACCGCAAGGGGGACATCGACACCGCGTTCATGCGACGGCTGCGGTTCCTCATCGACTTCGCTCCGCCGACCGTCGCCGAGCGCGAGCGGCTGTGGCGGCTCGCGCTGCAGGACAGCGTCGCCACCGACGGGCGCCCGCTGACCGAGCCGCTGGACTGGGCGGCGCTGGCGCGCGACCTCGACCTCACCGGCGCCGGCATCAAGTCGGCCGCACTCGCCGCCGCCTTCCTGGCCCGCAGCGAGGGCAGCCGCGTCGGCGCCCGCCACATCATCGCGGCGGCTCGGCGCGAGCTGCAGAAGCACGGGGTGATCGTGCGGGCCAACCGGCCGGAGCGCACCGCCGCGGCTCTCGCGCGCCCGGCGGGCGCAGCCAACGGACATCCCGAACCGCTCAGCGCCGGCGAGATCGAGCGGATGGTCGACCGGGGGCTGCGCTGATGCCGGGCGGGCGCGTCGTCGTCGATCGGCTGGTCGTGCGCGTCACCGGGATGGACCCGATCGATGCCCAGGAGCTCGCGCGCGCGATCGCGAGCCGGCTGGCCCCGACGCTGACGCCGGCGCCCGGCGAGGCGTCGCTCGATCGCCTGCGCGTCGAAGTCGAGGCCCGGCCCGGCGAGACGTGGGACGCGCTCGCGGCCCGCGCCGCCCGCCAGCTCGCGCCGCTGCTCAACCGCGTCGGTCCGGCGCAGGCCGCGCGATGACGTTACTCAAGGGAGCGCTCGTCGCGTTCACCCCGACCTTCCTGCCGGTGCCCGTCCCCGACGTGACCGTCTTCCAATACAACCCCGAGAGCCTCACCCATACGTGGAGCCAACCCACGCCGGCGCCGACCGGCGACGCCGCCGCCGGGTCCAGCGGGCGGACGGGGACGACCACCGGCAACCCGCTCGCGGTGCCGGGCATGCCCGGCGAGCAGTTCGACCTGAGCATCTTCCTCGACGCCAACGAGGACATCGCCGCCGGCGGTCCCAGCGGGGCGCTGGCCTCGGCGTCCGGCGTCTACACCCGGCTGGCCGCGATGGAGATGCTGCTCTACCCGGCGTCGGCAGCGTCATCGTCGCTGCTCGGCCAGGCCAGCGCCGCGATCGCCGGAGCGTTCGGCGGGAGCGCGCCGCCGCAGCAGAGCGTGCCCGACTCGGCGGTTCCGGTCACGCTGTTCATCTGGGGCCCGCTCCGGATCGTGCCCGTCCGCCTGACCGGCCTGACGATCACCGAGACGCTGTACGACACGATGCTCAACCCGGTCCACGCCGAGGCCAAGCTGGCGCTCAAGGTGCTCTCGCCGGCCGAGCTGCAGGCCACCGGTGCCGACGCCGACGTGCTCGCCAAGGTCGCGACCGTCGCCTATGAGTACACCCTGTCGGTCCGCCAGGCGGCCGCGCTGGCCAACCTCGCCAACGCGGCGCAATCGATCATCGGGATGCTCCCGCACTGACGAGATGAGCTTCCCGAGCACGAGTCGCTACTACGGCGACGCCACCTATCCCGCCACGACGGCCTCGGGCGCGACGGTGACCGCGATCGTCGCGCCCGCTCCGCGGTCGCCGCTGCCGATCGGGTACCACCCCCGGGCCGCGGGCGACCGTCTCGACATGCTCGCGGTGCGCTACCTCAACGCGCCGACCGGCTTCTGGCGCCTGTGCGACGCCAACAACGCGATGGTCCCGAGGGCGCTGGAACAGCGCGCGCTGATCGGCATCCCGGCGATGAGCATCTGATGCCCTCCACGATCCAGCTGTCGCTCGGCGGGACGCCCATGAGCGCCGACTTCTACAACACGATCGAACTGCTCGAGGTCGAGGAGAACGCGGACCGGCCCGACGCGCTGCTGATGCGAGTGCCCGTCAATCGCACCGCCGGCGGCGATCTGCAGTACGTCGGCGACGGAACGTTCGAGCCCTACACCAACATCACGCTCACCGTCACGCCACCCGGTCAGCCCACCCAGTGCATCTTCGACGGCTACGCGCTGTCGTGGAAGCTCCATCTCGACCGAACGGGTTCCGCCTCGACGCTGGAGATCTGGGCACAGGACGCGTCGTGGCTGATGAACATCAGCGACAGCGTTCACGAATGGGCGGGAATGACCGACGGGGAGGTCGCCAACCAGATCTTCTCCACGTACGGCTTCGACACCGACCCGTCGAACACCGACGACGATTCCATTTCTCACGATCCCGACGGCCACAGCCTGATCCAGCGGGCGACCGACCTCCAGTTCCTGCGGGGACTCGCGCGCCGCAACGGCAAGCTGTGCCGGGTGGCGTGCACCGACACGCCCGGGGTGCGCACCGGCTACTTCACGACGCCCGCGGTGACCGGCGACCCGGTGACGACGATCACGCTGTTTGACCCCGACGCCTGGAGCACCGACGCGCTCGAGTTCGAGTGGGACGTCATGCGACCCACCGAGGTCGACGCCAGCCAGTTGCCGCTGGACTCCTCCTCCGACACCGGGGTGCCGGGCGACGCGACCGACAGCGGGCTGTCGCCGCTGGGCGCGTTCTCCACCCCGACCCGGGACTACCCGACCTACGCCAACCTCCCCTCCGTCCCGGCGGGCACCGCGGGCATGCTGCTGCTCACCCCGACCGCCGACGTTGCCGAGCTGCCGACGCGCACCGCGGCGGTGCTGCGCGACGCCGGGTGGTTCGTGCGCTGCAGCGGCGAGGCCGACATCCTGCGGCTCGGCAACACGCTGCGCGTCGGCACCGTCGTGGAGATCATCGGCGTCGGCGCGCTGCACTCGGGCAACTGGTTGGTGTGGCACGTGCGCCACCGGATCACGATCGACGTCATCACGGTGCAGTTCACCCTGGTTCGCAACGCGATCGGGGCGGCGCCGAGCTCGGGTGGCGGCCCGTCGCCGCCGGGAGGGCTGTAGATGCCGGCCGCCGTCGACCGCGGGCTCGAGGACCTGCTCGAGCATCTGCGCAGCCGCTTCTACGGCAAGTACCGCGGCGTTGTCAGCGACGTCGATGCCGGGACCTGCCGGATCAAGGCGACCGTCCCCGCCGTCTACGGACAGGTGGAGAGCGGGTGGTGCATGCCCTGCGTCCCCTACGCGGGGCCCAACGTCGGCATCGCCTTCCTGCCCGAGGTGGGCAGCGCGGTGTGGATCGAGTTCGAGGGCGGCGACGTGTCCTACCCGATCTGGTCAGGCTGCTTCTGGCGCGCCGGCGAGGTGCCCGCCGACGTCGGCGACGCCGTCAAGGTCATCGTCACCGCCTCGTCGCTGGAGATCAAGATCGACGACAACCAGGGATCGATGACGATCACTGACACCAACGGCAACGCGGTCACACTGGACGCCGGCGGGATCTCGATCGCCAACGGCAGCCAGCAGATCGCGGTGTCCTCGTCAAGCGTGTCGGTCAACAGCGGAGCGCTGGAGGTGCAGTGACAACCCTCGCGCGCCGGGACTACGCCTTTCCGCTGCGCATCGACGGCGGCTCGCAGCAGACCGCCCAGACGGCGTACGCCGCCCACGTCATGCAGATGGTGCAGCAGTTGCTGCTGACGACGCCCGGAGAGCGTGTCAACAACCCGCAGTTCGGCTGCGGGCTGCGCGCGATGGTGTTCGCGCCGATGTCGCAGGCGCTGCAGGCGACCGCGCGCATCCAGGTGACGCAGGCGATCGGTCAGTGGCTGGCCGGCGTGGTCACCGTCAACGACGTCGAGGTGTCGACGGCAGACAGTTCGGCTGCACTGGAGCCGGGGACGCTGGTGGTCACCGTCACCTACACGCTGATCGAGACCCAGACCAGCCAGCAGACGACGGTGACACTGATATGAGCACGTCCGCTCCGGCCTCCCAGGCTCACGACCGACTGCAGTTCCTGCTATCGGCCGACAACACCGCGTGGAACGGCATCGACTACGTCGAGGTCGTCGGCACAGCCCAGACGCAGCTGTATGTGCACTTCCTCACCACCGTCGCGGTCGCGCCCTCGGCGGGCGCCGCGCCGCCGACGGTGACGATCACCGGCGGCGAGACGATCACCTCGGTGGCGGTCGTGCCCGGCAGCCTGTCATGGTCGGCTGACTCGGACGGGCGGCCGCTGCTCGGCCTCGCGGCGGCATCGGCGGGCGACTTCTCGACGTACACGCTGACGATCGCGGGCTCGCCCGCGCTTGACCCGTTCTTCGACGCCGTCTCCTTCAGCTTCAAGGCCAACTGTCCCACCGACCACGACCCCGGCGCCACCACGCCGGCGCCGTCGGCGCCCTCCGGCGAGGCGGTGGCGATCGACTACCTGGCCAAGGACTTCGCCGGCTTCACCCAGGCGCTGTCGGACTTCTCGGCGCTGCGCTACCCCAGTTGGGTCGAGCGCTCGGGGGCCGACGTCGGCGTGATGCTGATCGAGGCGCTGAGCGCGATCGCCGACGAACTGAGCTACTACCAGGACCGGGTCGCCGCCGAGGCGTCGATCACCACCGCCACGCAGCGCGTGTCGCTGGTGCGCCACGCGCGGCTGGTCGACTACGAGCCCGCTGCGGCGTCGGCGGCCACGACGATCCTTCAGCTCGACGTCGGATCGGCCACGCCGGTGCCGGCCGGCCTGGTCTGCAGCGCCCCCGGCGCCGACGGCGTCGCGATCCCGTTTGAGATCGGTGAGGGCTTGACCGGGGCAGCCGCCGCCACCTATCCGGTCAATCCGCTGTGGAACGCGAGCACCGGGACCGCGTTCACCCTCGTGCCGTACTGGTGGGACGACAGCCTGCAGATTCTGTCGGCCGGCTCGGCGACGCTGTGGCTGGTCGGCACCGGCCACCAGCTCGGCGCCGGCCAGCAGCTGCTGATCGACACCGCCGGCGCGACGAGCGCCGATCCGCCGATCCGGGAGCTGGTGACGATCGCCTCGGCTCCGCTGGAGACCGAGGACCCGGTGTTCAGCACGCCGGTGACGCGGCTGACGCTGTCAGCGCCGACCGCGCTTGCCCACGATCTCTCCCTGACCCATCTGGCGGGCAACCTCGTCCCCGCCGTCCAGGGACAGCGGGCGGTCGAGACGTTCGTCATTCCGCAGCCGTCCACGAGCCCGACGCCCGCGCCCGCGGCCGGCCTGCCCGCGCCCGCGCCCGCCGTGGTGCGCGCGGGCGCCAACTGGACCCCGGAGAACCCGTCCTCGGTCTATCTCAACACGCTCGGTGCCCCTCAGATCTCCTGGCTGCCGGTCGCCGCCGCCGACGCCGATACGAGCGCGAGCGTGACCCTCGCGCCGCAGATCATGCTCGGCGCGGCGCTCCCGGACGGTGGATCGGAGACCTGGCAATGGCAGCGGTGGCTGCTGGATTCGGCGCCGCAGGATGCCGTCTTCACCCTAACGCCCGAGCGCTACTCGCCGGTTGGTGCGGCCGACGGCGTCACCTGGTTTGACTATGACGGCGAGGGCACGACGATCCGCTTCGGGGACGGGACGTTCGGCCGGCTCCCCGAGCCCGGCACGGTGTTCACGGTCACCTACCTGGCGGGCGGCGGCGCCGTGGGCAACGTCCCGGCGGACACGATCGTCACCCTGCGCTCCGCGCCCGGAGGCGGCGCCGGCCCGGCCGCTCAGATCAACGCGTGCACGAATCCGTTCCCGGCGACCGGGGGCGCCGACGAGGAGACCGCCCGACAGGTCGTCGACCGCGCTCCACAGGCGTTTCGCGCCAACCCGCTGCGGGTCGTGCAGCCGCGCGACTATGTTGCAGCGGCGCAGTCCGAGGACTGGGTCCAGCAGGCCGGGTCGAGCTTTCGGTGGACGGGAAGCTGGCTGACGGTGCTGACCGCCGCCAATCCGGTGGGGGCGGAGGTGCCCACCGCGGCGCAGGTCGAGGCGCTCTCCGACCTGCTCAACCGGCGGCGGCTCGCCGGCTATGAGAGCTACGTGCTGACGCCACAGTACGTCTCGGTCGACCTCGTCATCACGGTCGCGGCCGCCGTCAGCGACTTCGCCGCCGATGTCGCGGCCACGGTGCTCGCGCAGCTGTCGCCGGGCACCCTGCCGGGCGGAGCAACCGGGTTCTTCGACCACTCGCGCTGGAGCTTCGGGCAGGCCCTGGAGCCGAGCGCGCTGCTGGCGGCGGCCCAGGGCGCGCCGGGCGTTGTGGGTGTGGTCGGGGTGCAGTACCGCCACCGCGGATCCCAGCCGCGGTGGACGGCGCTGAGCGGACCGGTCGCCGTCGCGCCGGACCGGATCCTGCGGGTCGACAACGATCCCAGCCGGCCCGAGGCCGGCTCGCTGCGTGTGATCGTGCAGGGCGGCAAGTGAGCCTCGGCGCGCCGGGCTCCCCGCCGACCGCGAGCCCCCCCGGTCCGCAGGCGGTCACCAATCCGCCCAACCGCGCGACGATCGCCTACCGCGTCGGCGACTTCGCCGCCTTTCGCCAGGCGCTGCTGGAGGCCCGGCCCGGCGAGACGGCGCTGGCGGGCTGGCGGCCCGCGACGGGCGATCTCGGGCTCCAGGTGCTCGAGTGGTGGGCCTACCTCGCCGACGTCCTCACCTTCTACAACGAGCGGATCGCCAACGAGAGCTACCTCGGAACCGCCGAGCTGCCCGGCAGCATCAGCGGCCTGGTCGCCCTGCTCGGCTACCGGCCCCGGCCCGGGATCGCCGCCACCGGCATGCTGGCTGCGCTGCGGTCCACTCGCAATCAGCTCGAG
Source organism: Solirubrobacteraceae bacterium (assembly GCA_049509055.1). GTDB lineage: Bacteria > Actinomycetota > Thermoleophilia > Solirubrobacterales > Solirubrobacteraceae > Palsa-465. The sequence continues at coordinate 625 of JBELAG010000011.1, read as the reverse complement.
CCGCTGGTCATCCCCGCGGGCACGCAGTTCGCCAACCAGGCGACGCCCGGCGTCCCCGTCCAGACCTACGAGGCGCTCGGCACGCGGACGTTCACCGCGCCGGTGTCCGACACGACGGTGACCCCGCCGGCCGACGACGCCCTCCCGCACGTCGACCCCGACACCGGCGCCGCATCGGTGCTCCTCGCGGGAAAGGTGAGCGGGATCGCGGCCGGCGATGCGCTGCTGCTGATGCGCGACGACTGGGTGGGCACCGACCAGAACTGGGCCCAGGTCACGGTCGGCGGCGCCACGCCGGAGAGCGACGCCGGCGGTGTCAGCAACACACGCGTGACGTTCTCGGCGATCACCTGGGGGGTGCAGCAGCCGCCGCCCGGGCCGACGCTCATCTTTGAAGTCGGCGACTTCCCGGCGGAGTCCGAAGCGCTCGCCGGCCTGGCGCGTGAGGAGGACGTCTACCGCGTCGATCCGCTGCGCGCGGACCCCGCGCCGGACGCGCCCGAGCCCGACCCGACCGTCGACCACTACCGCCTGCTCAAGCCGCGCCAGACCGCGGCGCTGTGGTCGGCCAACGCGAGCACGACCACCGGGTTCTACGACCAGGGCGACTTCGCCGTCCGATTGT